>NZ_JBIIVK010000004.1:0-93175 GCF_044339515.1 Flavobacterium sp. | reverse complement strand
AATCTTGCCTTATCACTGCAAAAAAGAAGCATTTTTTATTTACAAAATACACGATAATTTATTGATATTCAAACGACAAAAGCGACGCTAATATCGTGTTTTCAAATCTTTAATCAAACCACAACAGATGGTCCTGGTGGTTCTGTTTCTGCTAAATATCGTGTTTTCAAATCTTTAATCAAACCACAACAATTGAAATAAAAGGAGAAAGTCTGTTTAAATATCGTGTTTTCAAATCTTTAATCAAACCACAACCACATAACTCTTTAACTGTCGCAACTAAAAATATCGTGTTTTCAAATCTTTAATCAAACCACAACCATCCGATACAGTGTGCTTAAATCTAAGTAAATATCGTGTTTTCAAATCTTTAATCAAACCACAACATACGGTGGTTACATTGAAAGTACCGATGAATATCGTGTTTTCAAATCTTTAATCAAACCACAACTCACAAAACGACCATTTAAAAAATCAATATAATATCGTGTTTTCAAATCTTTAATCAAACCACAACCTTGCAATAATTGCAGCGTAATATCGACTGAATATCGTGTTTTCAAATCTTTAATCAAACCACAACAAAAGACTTCGACCAAAAAATGTGCAATGGAATATCGTGTTTTCAAATCTTTAATCAAACCACAACGGAGTGAGCTATCGCCGAAACTCCGTTGTGGTTTGAGTTGTTTAAGCATTTGAAAATTTTATGTCAATGAACTTTAAAATTTTGTCTTCCTATAATGGTGACGATTTCAATTTCATCACCTTTGATATTGTAATAAATCGTGTCAACACCACAAACACAGAATCGTTCTACATTTTTATAATTTGAAACTACCGGAAATAGGTAGGGATTGGATGCAATTTTTTCAAAACATTCATGAAGCATTGAGAAATACTTATCAGCTTGAGTATCTCCAAATCTGTGAACGCCAAATTCATAAATTCTCCACAAATCTTCTTTTGCTTCTCGAGTTAGAAAATAACTATAAAACATTCAATCTCTTTTTGAACTCAGCTAACATTTCTTCTTTGGTTTGTTTTGGTGCTAAACCGCTTTTTAAACCTCTATCAATTTTCATTTGCACATACTCGTGATACGCATCGCGTTCACGAGCTTGTTTAATCAAATAATTCACCGCTTCACTTTTGCTCGTAAATTCTTCCTTCGCTACTTGTTCTTTTAACCATTCATCGTTTTGATTGGCTAATGTGATGCTTTGTCGTGCCATGATTTTATTATTTAGTGGTGTAAATATACACCAAATAAAATTATTTTAAAAAATTAATTTTTCCAGTTGGAGTTAATTTAAATTCATATCCTTCTACAAAACAGTCAAATGAATTTACACCAATTTTAATCCAAGGATATTTTTTATGTTCCCCAATGTTTTTTCCACCTTTCATTCCTGTTTTTAAACCCATATATTCAGTTATTCTTTTTTTATCTCTAGCCTCTGAATGGTGCAATAATTTAATTTCAGCAGATTTTTCAACATCCATCTGCGTAATTTCAAATAAACGTTCTAAAAGTTTCTCTTCTGACATTTCAAATAACTCATTTGGAGATTTATCATAAATCAAAACCATTTTCCCTTTTGTAAGAATATATTTTAATGGATTAAGATTTTCATCTTTTTCAGGTGCAATAGGATATAACTTTTTGTCTACATTACTTAATTTAAAATACTTTCCTGCTTCAATTACATTTATCAATTGATTACTTCTTGATATTTTACCCATCTTGTCTATTCCTTCATACAAAGCCATGCAATAATTCCCATCATTCTTAGCGTGATAGAATTGTTTGTGTTCATGCCTAGAAACATCACGATGTTTTTTTATGAATAACGGATTGGTTACATCGCTTGTATAATATCGAATCTTCTTTATTGGAATTGGGCTTCCGTTTTTATTTGGCAATACATATAAATCATTTTTAATTTTATTTTCAAGAAGTTGTATTGCATCTTTTAATGGTTGCTCCTCTTCATCTTTTGCATTTTTCATCTGCTTTTTTAAATCTTCAATCTCTTTTTTGATAAGCTTTTCCTGCTCTCTTCCATTAGTAACAATTTCTTTTATTTTATCATCAACGATATTTTTTAAATCTGCATCTTTGAACATTTCGATTCCCTGTCGCTTTACATATTTGACAACTTCTTCGGTTTCACCTGTTTTTTTGTTAATTTCTTCTCTTTTTATAGCTCCATAATAACTTTCTTTATGCAATGTTCCTCTAACCGTATCACCTTGTTTGTATTTTACTTCACTATTGGCATTTCGTTGAATAATGCCTCTTTTTCTAATTTTCTTTTTACTTTGAATAGGTAAGTTATCAGGTGTATGATGACTTATTAAAGTATTGTTATCAAATTCATCTACATCTTTATGAAAACCTTCCCACGGTATTCTGTGCGAAAATGATGGCTTTGGTTTTCCATAAAATTCATTTTGTTCTAATTCGTGGTAATAATTGGCTAAAGCATCATTAATATCTCTTGTACAACAAGCAACAACAACTGCGTCTTTGGCATGATGAGCATGATTGTCTCTTGATTTTTCATTTAATCCCCACATTTGTCGCAAATTAGCAGTAGTTTTTCCTTTGATTGGATAGACTTTACTGAAAACCGTTTTAAGAAATAAATTTCCGTATTTACTAATGATACCAATATCAACCGATTGGCTGTTTTTAAAACTCTCTGGTACTTCTTCCCTTGTAAAAGATTTATACTTATTGAAATAATAAGAATACTCAAAGCGTAATTTGGTTCTTTCAATAATGTATTTATCACGTTTATCTTTGGTTGAAGCAGCTTTTACTTTTTTGGTTATGTCTTTAATTTGATTTTCTAAATCTTTAACTTTTGCGTACCAATGTTTAATTCTCGGTAAAATCCCTTCATGATTATGACATTCAAATGGAATTCTGTCTTTTTTGGTTTGACGATTATAGGTTGCACAACACAAGGTTTTATTAATCTGAGAGTTATCTAAACTTCTACTTCTAGGGATAGTGTGTTCTATATCAAACTTTGGATTATTGCCAATAAAATCAGACAAACAAATTGTTTTCCCCGTGTAAAGACAAACTTTATTCTGCTCAATCCAAAGTTGATATTTTAGAATATCAGTTTCTGTTGGTTCGTAATCATTATAATTAGAATTTACATCATCACAACCTTCCGTTTTAATTTCACCTTTAAAAATGGATTTTATTGCTTCACTATGTTTGTTTCTTCTGTCTTTTAAAATCTCATTCCATTGTCTTATTGCTACACGCTCGTTAGAAGAGTTTAACTCTCTAGGCATTTCAATATGAATAATGGTTTCTTCATCAATCATATCATCTTTTATCAATTGGTTAACCACTTTTTTCAATTGATGCAATGATCGCATTGCCATTGGATTTTTTATTGAAGAAATCAAAGGACTTCCTAAATATTTCTTGCCATCAACATCGCTTCTTTTGGCTTTTTTATAGACTTCAATTGCTGATGGATGATATAACTTTTTCAAACTTTCTTCATTAACATTAAAATTATCACTTAAAAAAGTTTTCAAAATTTCATCAATAGTTTGCTTCTTTGCAAATTCTCCTCTTTCTGAATTGAGTTTCATTTGATTTGAAAAAAGTTCAAAACATTCTGCTAAAATTTTGGTTTGAAAATTTTCTGGTGTTTCATTCCATTTTTTTGTTCCAAAAAAGTCTTTTACTTGTTTTTCTAATCCGTTTCTGTATGCATCAGCTAAAAAACTATTGGTTGAACTCCAAGTTCCATTTTCCTTTTTTACGTTTTTAATTAATCCGTTAACGATGTCTATATTATTACTATACAATTTATAATTTTCAATAATTGAATTAATCTCCTTGTTTATAACGTTTCTATTTTCATCATTATTCCATATTTCTAGTGGCAAAATATTTTTCATGTTTGCCAAAAAAACAGCGTGTGAGTAAATAAGATTTTGTTTTAAATAAGGTAGAATATTTCGAATTGCTTTTAAACTCAAAGAACCATAATCTTGTTTGAGTTTTATTTTAGAAAATTTGGTTGCTTTTTTTTCATCGCAATTAAGGTTTTCAATGGCAAATTGTTTTAGCAAATCTTCATTATCAAACCGGAATAATACATGCCAAACGTCATCTATAATATCTTCAATTGATTTCTGAACTTTTATGTACCCTTCTGTTTTGGTATTTTTTTCATAATTTGATAGTAAATATTCTTTCCAATTTATCCCGAAAACATCAACCAAATTTGCAATAGTTGGACAGCCTGCAACATTACTTCCTAAAGTATAATTGAACAAAACATTTTCATTAGAAATTTCTTTGTCTTTATAATATTTTGGAACCAATCCTTTTGGAGTTAACTTTTTGGCTATATCAATAAAATCAAAATTGGCTTTAGATTTTCTAAAAAACAATGATTCTATTTGCTCTCTTTCATCTTCATTTAATAATCTTAACTTTTCATCTAATGGAAATTTTATTTTAACATTATTCAAATAACTTAACATTCTGAATTCTTCAAAATCAGGATGTGAAATTGGCACACAAGCTTTTCTGTTTTCTAACGGACATTTTGCAACCAAACCTTTTTGCGATTTTAATGGTCTTTGAAAAAAGATAGTTTTTTCAATTGCCTCTTTTATTTCATTCGGAATATTCTGTTTGTTGCAGATAAAATTAAATTCCGTAAAATAATGATCAATTCGATGTGTATATTCACCTCGAATTTTTTCTCCCTTTTTATATAATTTATAAAAATATTCACCTAAAGTAGAACAGTTTTGCTCTTTTATCTTTTCAGTTAAATCACTAATTGCTCTTTTAACAGGTCCAAGAAATTCTTTTTTGTTTAATCTTTCGTGAAGTTTGTCCTTTAAATCTGTATAAACTAATGCAGAATTTTCTTTTATAATTGCGTTAAAAGCTCTTAATAACTTGAACATCGGGCTAGTGCTTATATCATCTTTGTCAAATGATGACAAAAATTCTGAAAATGCCTCAGAAAACTCAACAATCGAATTTGCATCATTAATTATTGATGTTATTTCAGAATTTTTTTCTTCAATAATCGAATTATCTGAATTATCTAATCGATTACTCAAAAAACCACGTCTTTGTGCAATATGATAAAAAGCTCTTCCTAAAATAAATCTATCCTCTCTTTTGTTCAAATTTAGGTTTTCAGTTGCGGCTTTAAATCGATAAGAATATGGATTCTTATTTTGTTTCTTTCTTTCCTCTTTACTATCTTGATTATCTGTACTCAACCAAATTCTGAATTCATCATTTTGAGGATAAATCTTTTTATATCGCCAATCATTCAATTCATCATCTGATAATTTCGGACATAAATTATTATCAGAAAGAACTTTTAACAATTGAATTTTTCTGATTTTTCGTCTATATTTTATTTTTCTTGCACTTCTAAATTCTGTTCGTTTTGCTGCTTTAGAACTTTCGCTATTAGTCTTTGCTTCAATATTTACTCCTTCTGAAAATATCCTAACGCCTTTATCAACAAGAGAAAAATCATTTCCATCTTTTTCCACAATCGCCCACCCTATCGAGTTCGTCCCTAAATCCAACCCTAAAATTTTTGCCATATCTATCTGCTTTTAAATCAATTCATAAATTTAATAAAAAGATTTTTACCATTTTTACGGAAATCCGTAATCCATCAAAAAAAGTTTTTTCTTATATTTGTTTTCAGATTAATATTTCAAATCTTTAATCTTATCACAATAAGGCTATATGCCGTAGATGAAAATCTTAAGTCCTGCTTCGGTGGGACTTTTTTTTATGGTTCCCATGTACAACTATTAAAATTTAGTTAATCAATTTCAATATCAATAGCAATACTATTAATTTTGCATTATTAAATTATATTCGTAAAAAGTTACTGTATGAAAAACATTTTGGAAGGCATCAAAATAAACATCAGTCCAAAAATTTATGTCAAAGATCCTGAAACCTCAGAATTAGGGAAAAAGATTGTTGAAAACAGTATTTTACTCATTGATGAAATTGGGTTTGATAATTTTACTTTTAAAAAATTAGGTCAAAGAATTGGTTCTAACGAAAGTTCTATCTATCGTTATTTTGAAAGTAAACATAAACTTTTACTTTACTTAACCTCTTGGTATTGGGGTTGGATAGAATTCAAATTAGTACTTTCCACTAACAGCATTTCAAACCCGCAAGACAAATTGATAAAAGCAATCGAAATTGTAACGGAAGAAATACTAACTGACAACAATCATCCACATATTAATGAAATTATTTTACACAAAATCATCATCTGCGAATTCTCAAAATCCTATCTTACAAAAGAGGTAGATGAAGAAAACAAAGAAGGCTATTTTTTAATTTACAAACGTGTCATTAATCGAATTATTGAAATGGTTAAGGAGGTAAATCCATCTTATCCTTTTGCTAAAAGTCTTGTTTCAACACTTGTTGAAGGAGCTTTACATCAACACTATCTCAAAGACCATTTTAAATCAATCACGGATTGTTCTGAAAAAAACACACCCACTGAGTTTTTCAAAACGTTAGTTTTAAAACAAATCAGTTAATCATGGAAAAAAAATCAAATTCTACAACGCCACTCAAACGGTTCATTAACCTCTTAAAAATGGATAAAAAAGACATTTATCAAGTGTTTTTCTATGCTATTTTTTCAGGTATTGTGAGTCTTTCGTTACCGCTGGGAGTACAAGCCATTATCAATCTTATTCAAGGTGGACGGGTCAGTCTATCATGGATTATTTTGGTTACAGTCGTTCTATTAGGTATCATTTTTAATGGTATTTTGAGGCTTATGCAACTGAGAATTACTGAAAGCATTCAACAGAAAATATTTATTCGTTCCTCATTTGAATTTGCTTTTCGATTCCCGAAAATAAAATATACAGAATTCAATAATAATTATCCACCGGAACTAGCCAATCGATTTTTTGACACTATTACAGTTCAAAAAAGCGTAGCTAAATTGATTTTAGATTACTCCGAATCGTTGTTGCAAATTATTTTCGGACTATTATTACTTTCCATTTATCATCCATTGTTCATTTTGTTTGGACTCTTACTTTTTATTGTGTTGTATTTGATTTTTAGAATTTCCTTTGAAAACGGATTAAAAACGAGTTTAACAGAATCAAAATACAAGTATAAAGTTGCCCACTGGATTCAGGAAATTGCAAGAAATTATTTTGGCTTTAAAAGCAAAATCGAATCAGAATTTGCACTGAGTAAAAATGACAAATTAGTTACGGAATACCTAAAATCCAGAGAAAGTCATTTTCAAGTAATCAAAAAACAATTCATTCAATTAATTGGTTTTAAAGCACTTATCTCTGCCGGATTACTTTTAATTGGAGGTTACTTAGTTATTCAACAGCAATTAAATATTGGTCAGTTTGTAGCCGCCGAAATCATTATTCTTTTGGTAATTAATTCGGTAGAAAAAATTATTGTTGGACTTGAAACTTTTTATGATGTATTAACTTCAATAGAAAAAATTGGGCAAGTAGTAGACATGGAAATTGAAGAAGAAGACAATTCAGAGATCACGTTCTGCTATAAAAATATTCAATTTGAAATTGATCATTTAAATTTTGCATTTCCGGATTCTAACAAAAAAATTCTAAACTCAATTTCACTCAACATCAAACAAGGTGAAAAAATATGTCTAGTTGGGAAAAATGGATCCGGTAAAACTACATTACTACGCATATTGGCAGGATTGATTCACAGTAACGGAAGTTCAATTTATATTAATGACGAACATTACAATAAAATAAATATTGAACAATATCGGTCACAAATTGGTATTATTACGGAAGGACAATCCTTGTTTGAAGGAACAATTGCTGAAAACATCGCTTTTAAAAACCCAAAAATCTCAACAGAGAAATTAAAACTGGTGTTGGAAAAAATAAAATTAACAGAAGTAATTAAAAGAATGCCCAAAGGATTAGATGAAAAAATCCTTACCGAAGGAAAACAATTACCTTCCTCTTTAGCACAAAAAATTCTGTTGGCGAGAGCAATTGTAAACGATCCTTTAGTTTTGTTTTTAGAAAATCCATTCGATAAAATGGATGATGATGAAAGTAAAGAAATCATCGACTTTATCTTATCAAAAGAGAATAATTGGACAGTGATTGTAACTTCTAAAAATGATTATTGGAAAGAAAAATGCAATAGAATCATAACATTAGACAAAGGAAAACTAATTTCAGATACAAAATAATATGTTGAATATATCACGAAATAACATTAATGAGAAAGTAAATCTGACTCGTTTCAATACCATTCAAAAATTGAGTGAAAGAAGGTATTTCAAAACATTCAATCGTTTGTTGATGTGGTTTATGATTGGAAGTTGTTTGTTTATTTTACTACCCTGGACACAAAACATACAAGGTTCGGGATTTGTAACTACCGTTTCGCCGGAACAACGTCCGCAAACCATCCACACAGCAATTGCAGGAAGAATCGAAAAATGGTATGTTTCCGAAGGACAATATGTAAACAAAGGCGATACAATTCTGTTTATCTCGGAGATAAAAGATGACTATTTTGACCCTAA
The DNA here is from genome assembly GCF_044339515.1 of Flavobacterium sp. Classification (GTDB taxonomy): domain Bacteria; phylum Bacteroidota; class Bacteroidia; order Flavobacteriales; family Flavobacteriaceae; genus Flavobacterium. The sequence goes on along the minus strand of NZ_JBIIVK010000004.1, from coordinate 84,560 downwards.
TTTGGTGGATAACACCGAAAATCAGATGAAAGCAAAAATACTTTCTGAAGAGTCATACGAAGGAAAAGCGAACTCACTTTCTTCCCAAATTACAGCTATTGAACGTGAACGAGTTTTAAAACTTGAACAAGCCAGAAATAAAATTGAACAATCGCTTTTAAAAGTAAAAAGCGATAGTATGGATTTGGAAGCAGTAAAAACTCAACTTAAAATTGCTCAAACCCAGTTCAAACGATCGCAAGATTTAAACAAAGAAGGCTTAAAACCGATGACAGACGTGGAAGACAAACGCTTAAAGTTGCAAGAATCAGAAGCGAAAATCATCACACAACAAAACAAATTATTGACCGCCAAAAATGAATTGATAAATGCCCGTGTTGAAATAAATCGTATCACAGCGGAGTATACCGATAAAATTTCAAAAGCTCAAAGTGAGCGATTTACAGCTTTAAGTAGTCAGTTCGATACCGAAGCTCAAGTGAATAAACTTCAGAATCAGGTAACCAATTATAAAATACGAAACGAGCTGTATTACATCAAAGCTCCTCAAAACGGATATGTGAACCGTGCCTTGCAATCGGGAATTGGTGAAACTATCAAAGAAGGAACGCCGGTTGTAAGTATTATGCCATCTAAATACGATATTGCCGTAGAAACCTATATTGACCCTATTGATATGCCACTGATTCACAAAGGTGAAAAAGTACGTATTTGGTTTGACGGCTGGCCAACGATTGTTTTTAGCGGTTGGCCCAATTCTTCCTATGGAACTTTTGGTGGAAAAATTGTGGCGGTTGAAAATTTTATTAGTGTTAACGGGAAATACCGTGTGTTGATTGCTCAAGATCCAGAAGATAAACCTTGGCCAAAAGAACTGAATATCGGTGCTGGTGCACAAACCTTTGCTTTATTGGATAATGTCCCGATTTGGTATGAATTATGGCGAAAACTAAATGGATTCCCGCCCAATTTTTATACCCCAACTCCTACCACAGAAACAAAAAAATAATCATCCAATGAAAAACAAAGCCTATCTTTTATTGCTTTTTTCAGTTGTTTCTTGGTCACAAAATTTGGCTACAGATTCCATTTTGACCTTGGATGCTTATTTGGGTTATGTAAAACAATTTCATCCGTTGGTCAAACAAGCCAATTTAGAAGTAAGTCAAGCTCAAGCCGGAATCATTGCCGCTCGTGGTGGATTTGATCCTAAAATTGAGGTGGATTATGAAAACAAACAATTTAAAAATTCTGAATATTTTGATTTATTGAATTCAACTTTCAAAATTCCGACTTGGTATGGTATCGAAATTAAAGCCGGTTTTGATCGTATGGATGGTGTTTTTCTTAATCCGCAAAATACAGTTCCCACTAATGGATTAGCAATGGCCGGAATTTCGGTTCCCATTGGGCAAGGTTTGTTAATAAATGACCGAATGGCCGATTTGAAAAAAGCCAAAATTTTTAACAATTTATCACAGGCCGAACGCGACTTGGAAGTAGCCAATGTGCTTTATATTGCATCAAACAGTTATTTTAATTGGTATAGGAATTATAACGAATACAAACTCTATGAAACTTTTTTAAAGAATGCTCAATTTCGTTATGATGGTATAAAAGGATTAATCACAGCCGGTGATCGTCCTGCTATTGATAGCATTGAAGCCGGAATATTGGTTAAATCCCGCAAGTTAAGTTTGGAGCAATCACGCTTAAAATTGCTTAAATCAAAGTTGGAATTATCGAATTTTTTATGGTTTGAAAATAATTTACCTTTAGAATTACAAGACGGAATTTCACCGGAAACTGAATTGGAAAAAAAGGTGGAAAATACATTAAAAACAAACGGACTATTATTAGCCGACATTGATTTTCAAAACCATCCGAAAATACGTTCGCTACAGAATAAAGTATCTATTTTAGAGGTGGAAAAACGGCTGAAAGGCGATTTGTTAAAACCTACCATTAATTTGAATTACAATTATTTATCGGAACCGGAATTTGTTCGAGATTTTAACACGGTTAATTATAAGTATGGCATCAACTTTAGCTTTCCTCTTTTTCTGCGAAAAGAAAGAGGAAATTTTAAAGTGGCGAAGTTCAAATTACAAGATGCGGAATTAGATTTGCAACTTGAAAACCAAGTTCTGCGAAACAAAATTGATTATCAATTGCAGGAAATCAGTTCGTTGAAAGAGCAAATTGACATAGCGAATGAATTAGTAGATAACTTTACAACGATGCTTGAAGCCGAAGAACGAATGTTCTTTTTTGGAGAAAGTTCACTATTTTTAATTAATTCGAGAGAGAATAGTTTATTAAGTTCTAGTTTGCAACAAATCGACACCCAATTACGATTCTGTGCTTCCAATGCCGATTTGTTTAAATTAATTGCGAATCCGCAGTTTAATGAGTAGTTAAGTTGAAAAATAGAAGTTTAAGAGTTTAAAAGGAAATTCAGATAGAATACATATTTATTAACCTTAATCCCTTTTAAACTTTTAAACTCCTAAACTTTTAAACCTCCAAACTAGAAATCAAAAAACCATCTTTTTAATTTCCATCATTTCATAATATGCCTTGTCAATCCACTCACGGTGGTTGGGGTGAGCTATTTTTACCATTTCGGCTACGCGTTGTTTTAGGGTTTTTCCGTAAAGATTGGCTATACCGTATTCGGTTATAATATAATGAACATGGGAACGAGTGGTCACCACACCGGCACCTTGTTTTAAAAAAGGTACAATTCTACTTTCTCCTCTTTTGGTTTGCGAGGGTAGTGCAATGATTGCTTTTCCTCCGACACTTAATGATGCTCCTCGCATAAAATCCATTTGGCCACCTACCCCGGAATACAATTTTCCTCCAATAGAGTCGGCACAAACTTGACCGGTTACATCCACTTCGATAGCGGAATTGATAGCAACCATTTTAGGATTTTTACGAATTCTTGCCGTATCATTTACCGCAGAAGATTCTTTTAATTCGACAAAAGAATTATCATCAACAAAATCATATAACCGCCGTGAACCCATCAGAAATGTAGCTAAAACTCTTCCTCGTGTGGTTCCTTTGTAATTACAATTGATTACATCATTCTCAATTAGGTCTATCACACCATCCGAAAACATTTCGGTGTGTAATCCTAAATCTTTATGATTAGTTAATTTACTCAAAGCTGCATTTGGAATGGAACCAATTCCCATTTGAAGTGTACTTTTGTCTTCAATTAGTGAGGCAATATAATTTCCTATAATTTCTTCTTCGGGGGTAAATACTTCAATGCCATGGGTAAAAATTGGCTCATTGACTTCCACTAAATAGTCTATTTCAGATTCGTGTAAAATTCCGTCGCCAAACGTTCTTGGCATTTGTGGATTCACTTGTGCGATGACAACTTTTGCATTTTCAATGGCTGCCACTGTTGCTTCTACAGAAACCCCCAATGAACAATAACCATGTCTGTCAGGTGGTGAAACGTGGATAAAAACAACATCTAATGGCAATACATTTTTGCGAAATAAATTAGGTAATTCACTCAAAAAAACCGGTGTATAAGAACCGTTTCCGGCTTTAAGCGTATGACGAACATTGGCCCCGATAAAAAAAGAATTGACATGAAAACTCGCTGCTAACTCAGGGTTGGCGTATGGTGCTTCTCCTTCGGTGTGCAAGTGGCAAATTTCTACATTTTTTAGTTCAGAGGCTCTGTTTGTTAGTGCTTTGGTTAAAACGGTTGGTGAGGCAGCAGCAGCTTGAACGTAAACCCTATCGCCGGATTTAACGACTTTTACGGCTTGCTCTGCGGTGACATATTTGCTCATAATTCCTAAATTTTGAACAAAGATAAGGGTGATTTTTGGTTTGAAAACTGATATTTCTCATTGTTTTTGCTGATTTTAGCCCCGGTAGTAGCGGAAAGCCTTTTGCAGGATTGAGGCAGTTTTTTCTTGATAAAAAAAAGCGACCTTAGAAGCTCTTTTTTTGTCTTAGAAAAACACCTCAAGACAAAAAAGCTTGTAGCGGATGACGGGAAATAGCTTCTATCAAAAAAAACATAAAAATGTGTACCTTTGTGCCTTTAAAATTTGATTATGATTATCCCAAAAACCCGAGAAGAAATTGAGTTGATGCGAGCGAGTTCGCTTTTGGTTTCTAAAACGCTTGGCATGATTGCAAAGGAGATTAAGCCCGGTGTTACGACCTTGTATTTAGATAAATTAGCTGAAGAATTTATTCGTGACCATGGCGGAGTTCCGGCATTTTTGGGGTTGTATGGTTTTCCGAACTCGTTATGTATGAGTCCGAATGCTCAGGTGGTTCATGGAATTCCAAACAATAAACCGTTGGAAAGCGGCGATGTGATTTCGGTGGATTGTGGGGTGTTGATGAATGAATTTTATGGTGACCATGCGTACTCATTTGAAATTGGTGAAGTAGCTCCGGAAACTAAAAAGTTGCTGAAAGTGACCAAAGAATCATTATATGTTGGTATTCGTGAATTTAAAGCGGGCAACCGTGTGGAAGATGTTGGTAACGCCATTCAAAAATATTGTGAGTCACATGGCTATGGCGTTGTGCGAGAATTGGTTGGACACGGTTTGGGACGAAAAATGCATGAAGATCCGGAGATGCCGAATTATGGCAAACGCGGTCGGGGAAAATTATTTGTAGAAGGGATGGTTGTAGCTATTGAACCGATGATAAACATGGCCACCAAAAACATCAAACAACTCAAAGACGGTTGGACAATTCTGACTGCTGACATGAAACCAAGTGCTCATTTTGAACATAATGTAGCATTGATTGATGGAAAACCGGAATTGCTTTCAACGTTTCAATATGTGTATGATGCGTTAGGGATTGTGAGTGATGAGGAGAAAGAGTTTAGGAGGTAACCTTTACTTCCTCCAAAGAAAGGGAAAACAAGACGTTGAAATTTGTACTTATATTGAATTCACTTAAAATAAAAATATCCAACTTATGAACTGCAAAACTTGTGATTATTCAATCGATGCTGTAGCAAAATATTGCCCAAATTGCGGTGCTAAAATAGTTGACGAACGCCTTTCTTTAAAAGGAACGTGGGAAGAATTCGTCGGGCCGTTTTTTAGTTGGGATAACAATTTTTGGAGAACTTTTTTCGGAATGTTTAAAAATCCGAAAGATGTTTTGGAGGCCTATATTAGTGGTGCAAGAAAAAAGTATTTTCATCCCTTTTCCTATATTGTATTATATGCTACCATAGCGGTTTTTTTCTATAAATTTTTTCCGATGGAATCAATTATGGAATTTTCAGATGGTTTTTCAAAAGGATTTAACACTACTAAAAGTCCAAAAGATGATTTAAAAATTGACATGAAATCCCTTATGGAGTCATTAATGGGATATTATAATTTTTTAGTTTTGTCTTTAATCCCGATTTACTCCTTAACAAGCTATTTAGTATATTATAAAAAAGGGCACAATTTTTTTGAACATTTGGTATTTAATAGTTATCTCCAAACAAATCTTGGTTTTACATCATTATTACTTCAAGTAATTTTAGTAAATTATTTTGGCGTAGCTTTTCAAACTTATAGCTTACTATTTTTGGTTATTTTTATTGTGTTTACTCTATATGCTTTAAAGAAACTGTATAATCAAAATCTTAAACAAACACTTGTTTCAGGTATTTTATATGTTCCTCTATTTTTTGGATTATACTTGGTCTTATTATTTATCATAACAATACTTATTGTCATTGGCCTTATATTAACTAAAATTTGATGAAAAAAGTTTTTAAGCTACTATTAAATACCATTCCGCGGCCAATATTGATTCGATTGAGTTATGTAGTGCGGCCAATCTTGGCATTATTACTGAAAGGAAATCGATTTACCGATCCAATTGACGGAAAAAGTTTCAGGATGTTTTTGCCTTACGGATATGGAAAGCAACGCAATAATGTATTGTCTCCAAGTACACTTTCGTTAGAAAGGCATCGTTTGTTATGGTTGTATTTGAATAAGGAAACTGATTTTTTTACTGCTCCAAAAAAAGTACTCCATTTTGCTCCGGAGCAAGCATTTTATAAGCGTTTTAGAAATCAAAAGAATTTGGCGTACACCACTACTGATTTACTTTCGCCGTTAGCTGATGTGAAAGCGGATATTTGTAATCTTCCGTTTGAAGATAATTCGTATGACGTGATTTTATGTAATCATGTTTTGGAGCATATTCCGGATGACAAGAAAGCGATGCAAGAATTGTATCGCGTTTTAAAACCCGGTGGAATGGGGATTTTTCAAATTCCGCAAGATTTGTCAAGAGCCACTACTTTTTCGGATGATTCGATATCAGATGAAAAAGAAAGAGCCCGAATTTTTGGTCAATACGACCATGTACGAGTTTATGGCAGAGATTATTTTGACAAATTGAGAAGCATTGGATTTAAGGTTATCGAGGAAGATTATACTTCAAAAATTTCACCTGAATTGGTGGAGAAATATTGTTTAGCAAAAGGAGAAATTATTCCGGTTTGTTTTAAATAAAAACAAAACCCACGATTACAATCGTGGGCTAGTTGATGATTATATGATTTTGTAAATTATTCTTCCGGCATTAACATGGCTACAACCTTATCTTTTGAAAGGTATTTTTTAGCCACTGCCTGAATATCTTTTGCCGTAACTGCATCGATTTTTTGCTCTACTTGCAAAATTTCATCTGCTGAAACTCCATAGGTAAAAGAACGTGTTAAATAAGACATCCAGTAATTATTCTGTTTGATTTTTTCTTTATAGTCTAATTTCTCGGCTTCTTTGAATTTGTTTACATCTTTCTCTTCTGGACCGTTCTCGATAATTTTATTTAATTCTCTCAAAGCAGATTGTGTTAATGCTTCCGCATTCTCCGGTCCACAAGGGAAATTAATTGTAAAATTATAACTTCCGTTAGGCACTTTGTTCATACCGCCTCTTGCACTCGCTCCGTATACACCACTTTCGTTTTCACGTAATTCCTCAATTAGTTTTATAGTTAAAACTTCTCCGGCAGCTCTTAAGGCAAGAGCTTCTTTGGCATCATACGAACAATCGCCATAGAACATAATATTCACAGTACTTTTAGGATCTTTCCCTTTTTTAACGACTTTCTTCAAGTCGCCGCTTTTCATTCTATATCCTAAATCAACTGCTTTTTCTGTGGTTCCGTTTGATGGCAAAGAGGCTAAGTATTGGCTCGCGAACTCTTCCAATTTTTGTTCATCAATATTACCAACAAAATAAAAATGGAAGTCTGCAGCATTTGCAAAACGTTCTTTGAATTTTTTATGAGCCAATTCATAATCTGTTTTTTCCCAAGCAGCATCATCCGGAATAATTCCTTTAAAACGAGGATTATCCTGATTTAAATAGGTATATAATTCATTTTGAAAATGCATTGTTGGCATGGCTTTCATATTGGCCATGAAACCATTTTGTTTAATTTTATAACTTTCAAAAGCTTCTTTATCCATATTCAAATCTGTAAAATAAGCATATACCGTTTGAAAAAGATATTCTAAGTCTTTTGGTGTCGCCGAACCACGGAAACCTTCTTGCGTTCCTCCCACATATGGATTTACTCTAGCAATTTTACCGGTCATGAATTTATTGATATCATTTAAATTCATCCCGGAAAAACCGGCCTCAGTAAGTCCGCCCATTGCCCATTGCACTTTTTCAAATTCATCGTTTCCTATTAAATTAGAACCCCCAAAACTTAGAGCTTCAAATAGAATTTCATCGTTTTTAAAGTCTGTTTTCTTGTAGGTTACTTTTGCTCCATTAGATAAAGTTAATGTTGTTGTGCCAATTTTATCGTTGGTTTCTTTTTTAGCAACCGAACCTTTTTTAATTGGATTACGCAATAAACTCTCTGCAACAGCTTTATCAACATAAGCAGTGATGGCCGATTTATCAATTTTCATTGAATTTAAAACTTCTTGTTCAGTTGGCTTTACCACTCCCTCTTTTTCAGGACCAGTTAAAATAACTACTCTGTTATCTTCTTTAATATAACCGTTAATTAATTTGTTGGTTTCCTCAATAGAAATAGTTGGCAACAATTTTTGCATGGTTAAATAAGTCCATTCAATTCCGGGAACCGGATCATTCTGTAAAAAATTACTTTGGTATTCCCAAACATAATTTTCAGATTCTGTCTTATCTCTTTCATTGTATTGCTGTTCAATTTGGGCTAAAAAATCTGTTTTTGCTCTTTCTAACTCCCCTGCTGTAAAACCGAAAGCTTTCACTCGCTCATTCTCTTCTATAAGAATTTTCAACGCTTCTAATTGTTTATCTTGAGGAACCATCGCAAAGGACTGGAAGGCGTTTTTGGTTTTAGCGTATGTTTCTCCATAATATGAATACCCGTAAGTGAAAGGAGGATTGGGGGAATTTCTTTTCTCTTCAAGACGATTATTCAACATCGTAGCAAACAAACCAATAGTCAATTCATCTTTCATATCACCAATAGTTCTAATCACTTTTGGCTCATTATAATCTTTATAAAGTAATTGAACTTGTGTAAAAGCTGCTTCCGGATCACTTTCTACTGCCACAAATGTTTCTTTGTGATTAGGAACGTCAAATTTAGCCCTTGGTCTTTCTTTTTTTGGATTTTTGTAAGGTGAAAAATGTGCTATGATTTTTTTCTCCATTTCTGCAACATCAATATCTCCGACAACTATCACACTCATCAAATTGGGTCTGTACCAATCTTTATAAAAACTCACTACTTTATCATAGGTAAAATTTTCTAAAATTTCTTTTTGACCGATAGGAAGACGTTTGGCATAATGTGAGTTATACATCATTTTAGGCATGAATCTGCCCATCATTCGTTTGTCTGCACCTAATCCTATTCTGTATTCTTCTAAAACAACACCTCTTTCTTTGTCTATTTCTTCCGGAGTTAAAGTTGTGTTGAAAGCCCAATCTTCAATAATTTGAAATCCTTTTTCTAATTTTTCAGGATCATTAGATGGAATGGGAAGAAAATAAACTGTTTCATCAAAACTAGTGTAAGCGTTCAAATGCTGACCGAATTTTACACCAATACTCTGCAAATAGTCAACCAGTTCATTTTTTGGAAAATTCTTTGTCCCATTAAAGCACATGTGCTCCATGAAGTGAGCCAAGCCTTGTTGATCATCATTTTCTAGAATTGATCCTGCATTAATAACCAATCGTAAGTCAACCTTGTTTTCCGGTTTTGCGTTTTTCTTGACATAATACGTTAATCCGTTCTTTAGTTTTCCGGTTTTTACTGATGGATCCATCGGAATCGGACTGTCTAATTTTAGTTCTTGAGCAAAAACCAAAGAAGGTAACGCAAGTAAAAATAAGAATAGTTTGTTTAGTTTTTTCATATAAAAATAATTAATGATTTGTAAATCTAAAGCTATAACTCTAAAGGTTAAAACTTATTATAATTTCTTTAACGAAAAAACCTACTTTTAGAATCATTCTAAAATAAGTGACTGAAAATTAGCTGATTTGAATTGTTGAATTGTATTATTTTCATCCGTATAAATTAATAAAACATAAAGATCACTCCGGCCTTTCAATATCTTTTTTATATTTTCAAAATCCATGATCATAAAAGCGGTGGCATAACCATCAGCTTCAATACATCTTGGTGCTAAAACTGTAGCACTTAACATGGAACTTTTTTGAGAAAGGCCTGTTTTGGGATTAATGATATGCACATACTTTTGTCCGGTTATGCTATCAAACTTGACCTTTCTGTAATTTCCAGAGGTAGCCATTCCTAAATTTTCTAATTTAATTTTGGCAATTAGGGTTCTTTCCTCGGGCTTTTGAGTTGGATCATCAATACCAACAATCCAATTTTTATTTTCTACATTATTTCTTCCAAATGCGAATATTTCGCCTCCAATTTCTATAATGCCATTTTTAATTCCTTTGGATTTTAAGAAATTAACAACCACATCTACAGAATAGCCTTGAGCAATAGCATTGAAGTCAAAATACGTCTCTCTGAATTTTTTTGAAATAGTTCCATTTTCATTTAATTGAACTTTATCAAATCCAACAAATTGTAATAAACTATCTATTTTTGATGGATTCAAATCGATTTTTTCTTGGCTGGGACCAAATCCATAAGCATTCACTAAAACGCCGATGGTTGGATCGAAAAGTCCATCAGTTTCTTGGTAAATTTTTTGAGAGGTTTTAAAAGTTTCTACAAAAAAATCATCCACAACAATTGTTGAATCACCTAGGTTTATTTTTGAAATTTTAGAATCGGTTCGATAAGTTGAAAGTGAATGATCAAATGCTAGTAAAAGAGAATCGACACTTTGTTTGTTGATTACTTCACTTGTGCTGCTATATTTTATAGCATAAGTACTTCCTTGTGCTTCCCCTTGAATAACAAAAAGTCTATCTTTTTCTTCTTTTTGGCAGGAAAAAAAGAAGAACAGAATAGTACACAAACTAAGTAATTTCTTTGATTCCATTAAAATTAATGATATAGTCTTCATTTTTAAAAATTGGCTTTTCATAATCAAATGCATTTGCTATCCCAACACCAGCATAAAGCACTTTGGCTTTTAGTTTTTGTGCATGTCTTTTAAATGTTTCCATCCAAAGAATATCATAATCTTCAGGATTGTCCGGATAATTATAGACCGTTACTAACACAAAATGCAATGTGTTAGTAGGTTTATCTACACACACAAACTGAGGATGTCGTTTTAATTGACTATTGACTGCAATGAACTCAAATCCTTGCTTTTCGAGTTCCCTCCCCACGTGATTCATTGCTACATTGTGGAGTTCTTGATTTGATAAAATTTCCATAGGACAAAGGTAAATAGATTTACGAAAAACGATTCTTAATTAAATCAAAAAAAGAAAACTGAAAGAATGAAAAAACCATTAAATAATTAAGATAATCAAGCTTTAACGCTTAATGAAACTTAACTACTTAATGGTTTAAAATTATAACTTTGTCGTGAGATAAAAAATTATCCTCCGAAATCGTCAAATCTTATATTTTCAGGATCTAAACCGAAATCTTCACCCATTTTTTGAACGGCATTATTCATCATTGGAGGACCACAGAAATATAATTCAATGTCTTCAGGGTTTTCGTGAGTTGATAAATAATTATCAATCACAACATTATGAATAAATCCTACAAAACCATCTCCTTCTCCATTAATTCCATCTTTTACTTTCCAATTATCTTCCGGAAGTGGTTCTGAAAGAGCTAAATAAAATTTGAAGTTCGGGAAATCTTTTTCCAATGCTCTAAAGTGATCTGTATAAAACAATTCTCGTTTAGATCGACCTCCATACCAATAGGTAACTTTTCTACCGGTTTTTACAGTTCTAAAGAGATGATACAAATGTGAACGCATTGGAGCCATTCCAGCACCACCGCCAACATATAACATTTCTGCTTCTGACTCGTTGATGAAAAATTCACCATAAGGTCCTGAGACTATAACAGGGTCACCTGCTTTTTTTGAAAAAATATAAGAAGAAGCAACACCTGGATTTACTTTTACCCAACCATTGATATTTCTATCCCATGGTGGAGTAGCAATCCGAACATTTAGCATAATTTTTCTTCCCTCAGCAGGATAAGAAGCCATTGAATATGCTCTTTCAACAAGCTCATCATTTTTCATTACTAATGGCCAAAGATTGAACTTATCCCATTCTGCTTTAAATTTTTCTGGCTCTCCCGGGTGTTCAACCGGATGAGCAGTGATATCGATATCAGTATATTTAACTTCACATTTAGGAATTTCAATTTGAATGTAACCTCCGGCTTCATAATGCATATCCTCTGGTAATTCAACAATAAATTCTTTAATAAATGATGCAACATTGTAGTTTGAATAAACTTTAGCTTCAAATTTTTTGATACCGAAAACTTCCTCAGGTACTTCGATAACCATGTCGTTTTTCACTTTTACCTGACAGCCTAATCGCCATCCTTCTGCGATTTCTTTTCTGGTAAAATGTGGTTCTTCAGTTGGAAGAATTGATCCTCCTCCGTTTGTAACTATACATTTACATTGAATACATGTTCCACCACCACCACAAGCAGAAGGCAAGAAAATCTTGCTGTTACCAAGTGTGGACAATAGACTATTTCCAGATTCAACTTCGATTTCGTTTTCACCGTTGATTTTAATTTTAACTGGTCCTGATGGTAATAATTTTGCCTTAGCTCCTAATAATATACCTACTAAAAGAAAAACTACTAAAAGAAAAACTACTACACTGGCTGCAATAACTGAATACTCCATTTTTATCTGTGTAAAATTATATTTTTATTCCCATAAAACTCATAAACGCAATAGCCATCAAACCTGTGATGAGGAAAGTAATTCCCAATCCACGTAATGGAGCTGGTACGTGTGAATAAGCTATTTTTTCTCTGATAGCAGCTATTGCTAAAATTGCTAAAAACCAACCCACACCTGAACCAACACCGTAAGTAACTGCTTCAGTAAGTGTTCCAAAATCTTTTTGTTGCATAAACAACGATCCTCCTAAGATAGCACAGTTTACAGCAATTAATGGAAGGAAAATACCTAGTGCTCCATAAAGAGCAGGTGCAAATTTTTCAACAATCATTTCAACCAACTGTACCATCGAAGCAATAACAGCTATAAACATAATAAAGCTTAAAAAACTTAAATCATAAGCTGCATAATCCTCTCCTAACCAAGATAATGCTCCAGGTTTTAATAAATAATTATCCAATAAATAATTTACCGGAATTGTAATAGCTTGAACAAACACCACAGCTACACCTAATCCAACGGCAGTTTTTACCGTTTTTGATACCGCTAAATAGGAACACATTCCCAAAAAGTAGGCAAAAATCATATTTTCAATGAAAATACTTTTTACAAATAAACTAGCTAACTCTTGCATTGTTATAATTTTTAAATAGCGAGGCTATGATTAGTGTTTTTCAATTAATTTTCTGTTTTTCGAACGTTGTAACCAAATGATAATTCCAACAACAATTAACGCCATTGGCGACAATAACATTAAACCGTTGTTTTCATAACCCCAAGCATACAATCCTGTAGATTCGGCTAATGTTGCACCTTTATGACCTAGAATTTCCATTCCAAAAAGCTTACCTGAACCAAGTAATTCTCTAAAAAATGCAACAATTATAAGTAATAATCCATAACCGGCACCATTTCCAATTCCGTCTAAAAAGGAAGGCCATGGTTTATTTGCCAATGCAAAAGCTTCTAAACGCCCCATAACGATACAATTGGTAATAATCAAACCAACAAATACGGAAAGTTGTTTACTTACATCATACGAATAAGCTTTTAAAACTTGGTCAACTAAAATTACCAAGGCGGCCACAACAACCAATTGAACAATAATACGAATTCTGTTCGGGATTAAATTTCGTAATAATGAAATAGCAACATTACTGAATGCGGTAACAACTGTTACAGATAAAGCCATTACAATCGCCGGTTTTAACTGAACCGTAATTGCCAACGCAGAACAAATTCCTAATACTTGAACTGTAATTGGGTTATTGTCATTTAAAGGATCTGACAGCAAACTTCTATTTTTCTTCGAGAACAAAGATTCTTTTACTTCTGACATAATTTCTAGTTATTTAAAGCTAACTTCTTTTGTTTAGCAAAATAATTTTTATAATTTGAAAGTCTCTCTTTAATCATGTTAGTCACTCCATTGCCTGTGATAGTTGATCCAGAAATAGCATCTACTTTGTTATCATCTTTTGCTTGAGAGGTATTTCCTTTTGCAACTTCAACACCAACAATTTCTCCTGATTGATTCATGATTTTTTCGCCTACAAATCGATCTTGAAACCATTTTTGTGTAATCTCTGCTCCTAACCCAGGTGTTTCTCCTTTGTGATCAAACACTGTTCCTTTGATTGTGTTTAAATCTTCTTCCAATGCCACATAGCCCCAAATGGCATCCCATAAACCAGCTCCTCTTAAAGGGACAATATAGAATTTTTTTCCATCTTGTTCTGCTACATATAGAGGAAAACGTTGGTCTTCCACTTTTTTTGAAAGTTCACTTTTTAAATCAATATCAAAGGCTTTTGAGGATTCATCTACTGAACCATCTATTTTTAAAGCCAATTGTTCTTTAATTACTGATGTAAATTGACTAGGAGCTTGTTCTCTTTCAACAACTACTCCAACAGAAGCTAAAATGTTTTGCATTTTTTCCTTCTTTATATTCTCATCTTGCAAGTCTTTTAGTGAAGTAGCAGCAAAAGCTAGCAAAGATCCAACGACAACTACCATAATGGCAGCAAACAAAAACGTATATCCGTTACTATTTCTATCCATGATTAAGCTGTTTTTAATTGTTTAGCAACTCTATTCTTTCTCCTTTTGATATTTCCTTCCACCACATAATGATCAATGGTTGGTGCAAAAACATTTAGTAATAAAATGGCAAGCATAACTCCCTCCGGATAAGCCGGATTGAAAACCCTAATTAATATGCTAAAGAATCCAATTAAAAAACCATAAATCCATTTTCCTCTATTGGTTTGTGCTGCAGAAACCGGATCGGTTGCCATAAATACAACGCCAAATGCCAATCCGCCTACTAAAAGATGGTTCATTCCAAAATTCATTAGTGGATTTGCTCCCCACAATTCGAATAAAAATGCGGTAAATGCTGCTCCTAAAAATCCGCTGATAATAATTCTCCAACTTCCAACTCCGGTTATAACCAAGATAGCAGCTCCAACCAAAATCCAAAGTACAGATGTTTCAGAGATCGAACCCGGAATTGTACCCAAGAACATTTCCATTGGCGAATAATCATTATAAACTTCTTTTCCAGCAGCTAATTTACCTAATATAGTTTCTCCGGAAATGGCATCCATGGTAGTTGCATCCGAAACCCACACTTTGTCACCTGACATATAGGTTGGATAAGCAAAGAATGCAAATGCTCTAGCTGTTAAAGCAGGATTTAAGATATTCATTCCTGTTCCTCCGAAAGCTTCTTTACCGATTATTACTGCAAAAATTACTGATAATGCTAACATCCATAAAGGTAAATCAATTGGCATAATCATCGGTATCAAGAGACCAGTTACTAAATAACCTTCGTTTACTTCATGCCCTCTAACGATAGCAAAGTAAAATTCAATTCCCAAACCTACACCGTATGAAACAGCAATCATTGGTATTACTTTCCAAGCTCCGTGAATTAAAGCATCCATAAATGGAACCACATCTTGAATTTGTGATAAGCTTTGGTAACCCGCATTCCAAGTCCCAAAAATTAATGCCGGAAGCAATGCTAATACCACAGTAATCATGGTTCGCTTCAAATCAACAGCATCTCTAATGTGTGCTCCGTGTTTTGTAGTATGGTTAGGCACATACAAAAACGTATCTAACGCATTGACAGCGGGAGCGAATTTTTCAAATTTCTCACCTTTTCCAAAAGGCTTTTTAATTTGATCTATTTTATCTCTTAAAAACTTCATAGCTATATTTTTTATCCTACTTCGTTAATCATTAAATCTAAAGCCTCTCTGATGATAACTTGTGCTTCTAATTTAGAAGTATTTGAATAGTCTACTAGGGCAAAATCCTCAGGAGCTACTTCATAAATACCTAAATTTTCCATTTTTTCGATATCATTCGCCAAACAAGCTTTCAAAAGTTGCATTGGATAAATATCCATTGGCATTACTTTTTCCATTTCACCTGTTACCACTAATGCTCTTTCTTCACCGTTTAAATTAGTATCTGCAACATATTTTTTACCCGGCATTAACCAAGATAAAGCAGTGCGTTGCATACTGTGTTTATTTGCTCCGGCAAAAGGCATCCAGCCGAACATACGGTATTGATTTCCTTCCGGAATAACCGTTACAGTATTGGCATAATAGCTTAAATTTCCACCAACAGCAACTTTATTTCCTGTTAACACATCTCCAGAAATAATTCTAACATTATCTGAAGCTAATTTTCCAGAAACAATTTCTTTTATTTGAGCACCTATTTTAACGGTGTAGTACTGTGGATTTGAAACTTCTGAACCGGACAAAGCAATAGTTTTTGTCGCCTCAAATTTTCCGGTTAAAAATAATTCTCCAATGATAGCAACATCTTGAGGTGCTACCACCCAAACTCTCTCACCGGCGTTAATAGGATCAATTTTTGAAATTTGAACACCAACATTACCTGCCGGATGTGGTCCAAAAACTTTGTGTAATTCTACTCCGGATACGGAACTGAAAATTGAATTTACTTTTCCGTTTACCGAAAGATGTACTTTCCCTTTTGTTAGTTTTGATAAAGCATCAACTCCTGTTTGAAAGGCTGCTACTTTATCTTTCAATGCCACTTCTACATCCGCAGATAAAGGGGCAGAACTGTAGGCTGAGATAAAGATTGCCTTTGGCGTTTCAGCTGAATTGGCAACTACATCATAAGGACGCTGTTTGATAAAAGGCCAACAACCTGAAGCCAATAGATGAGCTTTAACTTGCTCATCCGACATTCCTTTTGGATCTTTCTTGCCATGCTCAATAAAAGTATCTTGTGCATCAGCTTGAATTCTGATTTCAAGAATAACCCTTTTTTCGCCTCTAATGATTTCGATAATTTTTCCACTAACAGGAGAAACAAACTTAACAGCTTCGTCGTTTTTAGAATAAAAAACCACCTCTCCTGCTTTAACTTCGGCTCCTTCTTTAACCACCAATTTAGGCGTAACTTTATGAAAGTCAGAAGGTTTTATGGAATAAATCTGAGAACGTGCTACGGAAGACACATTTGCTTGTGCTTCGCCAACAAGTTTCAAATCTAATCCTTTCTTGATTCGAATGTCTTTGGACATATTGTGTGAAGATATGATTAGTAAATAGTTTACATAATTTTAAACGGTGCAAATTTAAAAATTAAATAACAAAAGAAGTACATGATTAACAAATGTCTAATCGATTTTTATTTATTTATATTAATTCTAAATAACATGTTGTTTTCTAAAGAAAAACTACTCTTTTTTGAAATCATTTTTTAACATCCATTGGAGCTTGTAGCTATTTGTTTTGGTCTTCATCAGAAAAATAAAACGAAAAAAGAAAACATGCGGGTAAGTGAAATGATGAGAAAGCCCTGGCTATTTGTCACAAAAAACAAAAATATTCTATTACAAAATTATATGGCATCTTTTATGAATTCAAATTAAATAGTATATTTACCTTTTGATTAAAAATTTTCTCATGAGAAACCTTTTTTTACTTGTCATTTGTTTGATTGGCAGTTTTTCTTTGGCTCAAGCCGAACAGGAAATTGCTCCTCCTTATAATATTAAAACCGCCACATTTATTCAAAACAACATTAATGCCATTCCAATTTTTCGGTTGGGAGATTCTTTTCAATTTGTTTTTGATGATTTATATGGTGACGAAGCAAATTACTATTACACCATTACGCATTGTGATTACAATTGGACTAAATCGCAATTAAATCTCAATGAATATTTAGTTGGATTAGATAACCAACGGATTATAGATTATGAAAATTCGTTCAATACGTTGCAACTTTATTCACACTACCGAATAGCATTTCCAAATCAATTCACGAAGGGCTTTAAAGTGAGTGGGAATTACATGCTCAAAATTTTTAACAACAATCAAGAATTAGTTTTTTCTAGAAAATTTATATTGTATGAAGACTTAGTTTCCGTGCCAATGCAAGTGAAAAATGCTCGCGATGTTCGTGTTTTGAATCAGAAACATAATTTAGAATTTTCTATTTTACCGAACAATATGTTGCTTCAAAACCCTATCCAGAACATCAAGATTATGTTGTTAAAAAATGGCATCTGGAATACCGCAATTACCAATGTTAAACCGATGTTTACTTTGGGCAATGATTTAATTTATAAATACGATAAAGAAACCCAATTTTGGGCAGGAAATGAATTTCTGTTTTTTGAAAACAAAGACATTCGAAACGCGGTGAACAACGTTCGTTTCATAGAATTAAAGGGGATTTACAACACGTATTTGATGCCAAATTCAAGTCGAGGTAATTTGGAATATACCTATTTTCCTGATTACAACGGTAATTTTTTAATTAATAATGTTGGTACCAGAGAAAATGTGAATGTGGAAGCGGATTATTCTTGGGTATTTTTCACTTTAAGTGCCCCAACCTATTATGGTAAAAAAGATATTTATGTAACCGGAATGTTTAACAATTACACGTTAAGTCCAGAATATAAAATGGATTACAATAAAGAAAAAGGTGTTTATGAAAAAGCTATGATTATCAAACAAGGTATTACTAATTACGAATACACATTAGCCGATTCAAATGGTCGAGTAGATTTCGAAAACGCATTAGACGGCAACTTTTTTCAAACTGAAAATAATTATTTTTGTGTAGTGTATTATCGTGCCAACAACGACCGTTTTGACCGTGTAATTGGAAAAGGAATGGCAAGTTCTGTGGATATCATTAAATAAAAACATGTCTGAATCTACTAAAGAAGTTAAAAATTATCGCGGATTAAAATGCCTAAACTGCAATCATCCGTTAGACATTTCAGATAAATTTTGCCCCAATTGCGGACAAAAAAACACCACCAAAAGACTTAGTCTGAAAGACTTTGTGGATGAATTTTTGGCAAATTTTTATGCGTATGATTCTAAAGTTAAAAACACTATAATAAAACTTTTTACTAAGCCCGGAAAAGCCGCAAAAGAATTTATAGATGGTAAACGTCAAACGTATGCCAATCCGTTTCGTTTTTATTTGAGTGTATCGTTAATCTATTTTATTTTTAGTGGTTTAGTAAGCAAATATAGCACAGAAACCATTGAAGATTTAAATCAATCTTATGTCGCTAAAAATGGGAAAGAAACATATAAAAAAAATGACGACAAGCAAAAAAAAGAGGAGGAATCACCTAATGAGATAGAAAACATTGCAACTCAAATCGATTCTGCCAAAAAGGAAGACGAAAAAAAACATCCCAAGAAAACCATTTTATATTCTGAAAAGCAATTAGAAAAATATGGTTTTCTTAAAAGAACAAAAAGAAAAGTAGAAACATACGCTCATTTTTTTGATAGCTCAAAAACAACCTATCCGTCCAAAATATTTGACACATTGAAACATGAAAACACCAAATGGAATCGTTTTCTGTTAAAAAAAACATATCAGTTTAAAAAGCTCAATGGTGATGATAATGAAGATTCTAGTGGTGTAAAAAAATTCGGAGAGTACATGGAAGATAAATATCCATTTATTCTATTTGTTTCACTGCCTTTCTTAACCATTGTTTTTGCATTACTGTATTACCGAAAAAAATTAACCTATGCTGAACACATGGTTTTTGTTTTTAGCTTTATGAGTTTTATCTTTTTAACCCTTCTTCTAGAAGAGTTTGTTTATTTAATTTCCGGTTTTGAAATAGGATGGCTTTACCTAATTGTCTATCCAATTTATTTTTACAAAGCATTAAGAAACTTTTATCAACAAAGTAGGTGGAAAACAATTTTAAAATTTGTAATTTTGAACTTTCTATTACCAACAACTGCTTCATTTGTAGCACTTTTGGTTTTATTAATAGGGTTTTTGTTTTATTAAAAGTATGGTTTCACAAATCACAAGAGGCATAAAAATTTCGGTTACTACTAGTTTTGAAGGTACCTACTTCAAAAACTACAAGCTTCATTTTGCCTTTAGTTACCACATTACCATCGAAAACCACAGCAAAGATTCTGTTCAATTGATGTCGCGTCATTGGGAAATTTTTGATTCACTCAACCACAAAGAAATCATAGACGGTGAGGGTGTTATCGGCAAAAAACCCGTTTTAAAACCCGGCGAAAGTCACACTTACAGCTCCGGTTGTTTATTATCATCACCTTTTGGAGCTATGAAAGGGCATTTTAATATGATTAATTTCACTACAACACGCAATTTTAGAGTGATTGTTCCAACCTTCAAACTAGGAGCCCCTTTTGCTTTAAATTAATTTCCAGAAGCTATTCCCGTTATTCGCTACAAGCTTTTTTGTCTTGAGGCGTTTTTCTAAAGTTAAAAAAAGAGCTTCTTGCAGTCGCTTTTTTTTTAACAAGAAAAACTGCCCCAATCCTGCAAAAGGCTTTTCGCTACTACCGGGGCTAAAACCCGTGCTAACATCCAAAATGTAACAACTATTACCAAAAATTCAAAAAAACCTTTGTACTTTTGTGTGCAATTATCAAATTCGCATTCAACGAATTCAATGATTGATAAAATGTCTAATAATCAAACAACACACTTATGTTAAAAGGATTTTTTCACGTACCCAAAGCCATCAACGAACCCGTAAAATCATACGCTCCCAACAGTCCGGAAAAAGCTGCCGTTTTAGCTGCTTACAAAGAAATGTGGAACAGCCAAATTGATGTTCCTTTATATATCGGAAGCGAAGAAATTCGTACCAAAAATACCCGCAATATGACAGCCCCACACGATCATAAACACATCGTGGGAACTTATCACTTAGCCGAAAAAACGCATATAGAAAAAGCCATTGCCAACGCATTGGAATCAAAAAAAGCTTGGGCTGCAATGCCCTGGGAACAGCGTGCTGCCATTTTCTTAAAAGCAGCCGAATTGATTGCGGGACCTTATCGAGCCAAAATCAATGCCGCTACCATGATTGCTCAATCCAAAACCATTCACCAAGCCGAAATTGATGCTTCGTGCGAATTAATTGACTTTTTGCGATACAATGTCGAATTCATGACACAAATTTACAACGACCAACCTACTTCTGATTCTTCTGTTTGGAATCGTGTTGAATATAGACCATTAGAAGGATTTGTGTATGCCATCACTCCTTTTAACTTTACTGCTATTGCTGCCAATCTTCCTGCCAGTGCCGCAATGATGGGCAACGTTGTCGTTTGGAAACCTAGCGACAGTCAAGTGTTTTCAGCCAAAATCATCATTGATGTATTCAAAGAAGCAGGTTTACCGGATGGTGTCATCAACGTCGTTTTTGGTGATCCGGTAATGATTTCAGATACTATTTTTGACCATCCCGATTTTGCCGGAATTCATTACACCGGTTCAACATTTGTGTTCAAAGAAATCTGGAAAAAAATTGGAACCAACATTCATAAATACAAAACCTATCCAAGAATCGTGGGCGAAACAGGCGGAAAAGATTTCGTAGTCGCTCATCCAAGTGCCAATGTAAAACAAGTTGCAACCGGATTAATTCGTGGAGCATTTGAATTTCAAGGACAAAAATGTTCGGCTGCATCTAGAGCATATATTCCTAAAAGTTTATGGCCAGCCGTTGAAGCCGAATTAAAATCAGAAATGGCGACCATCAAAATGGGTTCACCAGAAGATTTTTCAAATTTCTTTACTGCAGTGATTCACGAAGGTTCATTTGATAAATTAGCCAAATTTATCGATCAAGCTAAAAAAGATAGTGATGCGGAAGTAATCATTGGTGGAAATTATGATAAATCAGTTGGTTATTTCATTGAACCTACAGTTATTTTGACTTCCAACCCAAAATATGCCACGATGGAAACCGAATTATTCGGACCGGTTTTAACCATTTATGTTTATGAGGATGCAAATTGGAAAGAAACATTAACGTTGATTGATGAAACATCAGAATATGCCTTAACCGGAGCGGTATTCAGTCAAGATCGTTATGCTATCACTGAAGCCACACAAGCATTAGAAAATTGTGCCGGAAACTTTTACATCAACGACAAACCAACCGGAGCCGTAGTAGGAATGCAGCCGTTTGGTGGTGCAAGAGCTTCAGGAACCAACGACAAAGCAGGTTCTGCACAAAATTTACTACGTTGGGTTTCACCAAGAACTATCAAAGAAACGTTTGTAACACCTGAAAATTACAGATACCCATTTTTGGGATAATTTTAGAATATTTTAAAAATTTATAAAGTCCGAATGTTAAATCTTCGGACTTTTTTTTATATTTATAGCATTAAATCACTAAACATCAAACACTAATCCTTTGCTAATGAAAACAAAAATTACTTTCATCGCTTTATTTTCTATTTTATTTTCTTTTGCTCAAAAAGGAGAATATGAGTTATTAAAAGAACACACACAAACAAAGATTTTATATAATCAAGTGTTTGATATTTCTAAAATTACCCAAACCAAAAAAGATGAAATTTCGGCCATGTATTTCAGACAAGTTTATCATGAAATTCAACGGGCTGATTTTTTACAACGTTTGCCCAATTACGAAGTTTTGAAAAAAGAAGCCGATGATGCTTTTTTTACAAAACAAATTCCACTTTCTATTTTAATTTCCGAAGTGGAAACCATCAAAACAGAAGCTTTAGAAAGTAATATCATTTCAAAAAACAACAATCAATTTGTATTAAATAATTCGTCTGCTGATGCTTTCCAAAAACATGAAATTACATTGATGGCTCCGTTGGTTTCCAAATCAAAAAATAAAACGGTTGAATTTATTTTAAAAGATAAAAATATTTTCAACACTACATCCAAAACTATTCAGGGCATATACATCAGTTTTACTGAAAATGATTTTTGGTTAACGGTTTCTGTAAATCAACCTATTTCTGTTGATTTTGCAACTTCAGGCAAAAAATCTATCTCTTTTAAAATTGAATTCTCAGACGGACAAAGTACAATTATTAAATCTACATTTGAGATTCAAGGTGGTTCGAATCTTGCCAATCGCAATGGTAATGAAATCTTAGCCGAAACCATAACTGCCTCGATTCCTTATCAAGGTTTTGGTGAAAATGCTCCCTATCTTGGTCAAGGTGAATACGAAATCTATTTAGACAATGTTGACCAAGTTTTAGACAAACCCATTTTTTTAGTGGACGGATTTGATCCGGGTGACACAAGAAACACTACATTGATTTATTCTCTTTTGAATTATGGCGATACCAATCAAAATTTAGGCGACATTGTTCGGAATGAAGGATTTGATATTGTGGTGCTGAATTTTCCGCAGTATTCTCCCGCAGACGGAATTGTAATTGATGGTGGAGCCGACTTTATCCAACGAAATGCGATGATTTTAGTAGAACTCATCAACCAAATAAATGCTCAAAAAGTAGGAACAGAAAAAAATGTTGTGATCGGACCGAGTATGGGCGGACTTATATCTCGTTATGCTTTGCGTTACATGGAACAAAACGATTTAGAACACGATACTCGTTTATACATTTCGTTTGATTCACCGCATTTAGGAGCTAATGTTCCAATTGGATTTCAACATCTTTTTAACTATATGGCAAATGGTCCTTTAGGCGATGTAACGCTACAAGAAATTGTTAATAGTGTTATTTCAAGTCCGGCAGCCAAACAAATGTTACTTGATCATTACACCGGCCACTTACAAACCGGAAGTCCAACTGAGTTTGACAACGCCATTCAATTGCCAACAGGAGCTCCGAATTTTAGAACTGCCTTTCAAGATGAATTAAATGCAATGGGTTTCCCAACAGAAACTAGAAATGTTGCCATTAGCAACGGAAGCGGAACCGGAATGATGACAGGCACGCCCGGAATGTTTGTTTTGAACGATTACATTGTGAATGCTTCTGCAACCCAAAGAGCCCGATTCGATATTCGCTTTACGCCGCCTGCCGGGGTATCCAATCAATTGGTAAGCCGATTTAGAGCTCAGCAAAATATAATAATTTGGATTACAGTTCTAACAAGCCAAGCGAATGCCGCTTCACCGGCAACTTCGTCAGGATTAGATTCTGCTCCGGGAGGACTTTTTAATGTTGCTGATTTTGCGGAAGGCGGAAGCGGAAACCCAACCTTAGATGATTTTTTAGGAAATTTAGCCATTGATCGTTTTTGTTTCATTCCTGCCTTGAGTTCATTAGCCATTACCAATCCAAACTGGTATGCAACCGTAGACGACACTTCGATTACACCTTTTGCAGCAACTTATGTGCCAACTGAAAACGAAGGCCATGTAACCTTGTCAGAAGGAAATGTTGAATTTGCTTTGGAGGAAATTCTAAACGAACCGCTTTCAGTAGAACAACCTATTTTAACTGAAAATATTGTCATTAAAAACCCAATTAAAAATACGATTGAAATATACAGTTCTAACATGATTTCCAACGCAAACATTTCGATTGTTGATGCTTCAGGTAAAAAAGTTTTCACACAAAATAACATTTCTATCGAAGGAAATCATCAATTGAATGTCAATTTATCGAATGGATTTTATTTGATTAAAATTGAATCTGCTGAGAAAAGTTTTGTAAGGAAGTTGATTAAGAATTAATTTCACTTCTTATAATTTATTAACCACGAATACACGAATAAATTTGTGTTTTCGTGGTTTTATATTTTAAACTTCAACGGCAAATGGACCACTTTTTTCGTCTCAAAAAATTCTTCTGAAAAATAATCGGATAAGTTGTAAAGAGTAGCTTTTGGAAAATCTTTTAATTCTTCCGTTAAATCGCCTCCTTTTAAATATAAAATTCCGTTTTTAAGTCCGTGATTATTCTGTTTTTTGATTTTGTCTTTTATCCAAGATACAAAATCAGGCATATTTGTGACTGCTCGACTCACGATAAAATCAAAATCACTTTTCACGTTTTCGGCACGTAATTGTTCGGCTTTTACATTTTTCAGACCTAAAGCAGTAGCCACTTCATTAACCACTTTTATTTTTTTGGCAATTACATCAATCAAATAAAATCGCGTTTCCGGAAATAAAATCGCTAACGGAATTCCGGGAAAACCTCCTCCGGTTCCCACATCCAAAACCGTAGATTTGGGTTGAAATTCCATCACTTTGGCAATTCCTAATGAATGTAAAACGTGTTTCACATACAATTCATCAATATCTTTTCGAGAAATTACATTGATTTTTGAATTCCAATCATGGTATAATGGACCTAATTTTTGAAACTGAACTATTTGATTTTCAGATAAATTAGGAAAATACTTCAAAATTTCTTCCATATTGTGCTATTTTTAACAAAAGTAAACATTTTAGTGTTGAAATTTTATTGTTTGTTCATCGTTATGATTTATATTAATAGTTACCTTTGAAAAAATTTTTAAATACATGAATACCACAATTCCAACTTTTTCTAAACAAGACAATCTAAAATTCTTTAGAACATTAAATAGTCGAGTAAACAATTACTTCAAAGAAAATAACCTTCAAAAAACCGGAAACTGGAAACTTCACTTGAAAACCATTGTGATGTTTACAATTTTCTTAACTCCATACTTCTTCCTTTTGGCAATGGACATGCCATTTTGGACGTATCTATTACTTAACGTCGTAATTGGCGTGGGCATGGCAGGCGTTGGAATGAACGTGATGCACGATGGCAATCACGGCTCGTATTCTAACAAACCTTGGTTAAATAAAATCATGGGCGGAAGCATCTACATTCTCGCCGGAAATGTTTATAATTGGCAAGTGCAACACAATGTACTTCACCACACGTACACCAACATTGTAGGTCATGATGAAGATTTAGATGCCGGAAGAATCATCCGTTTCTCAAAACAAGCGGAATGGAAATACTTCCATAAATTTCAACATTATTATTCTGTATTTTTATATGGTCTATTAACTTTCAATTGGGCTATTACAACCGATTTTAAACAAATGAGAGCCTATTTAAAACGTAAGTTATCGTATGGAGAGCCGAAAAGCCCTAAAATTTTATGGACAACCTTAATCATTACCAAAGTAATCTACTTTTCCATTTGGTTAGTTATTCCTATGGTTTTAGGTATCACCTGGTGGAAAGTATTATTAGGTTTTGCAGTTATGCATTATACAGCCGGTTTAATTTTAAGCATCGTTTTCCAATTGGCTCACGTGGTGGAAGAAACTACCAATCCTGTTCCGGATGAAAATGGCGAAATTGAAAACACTTGGGCAATTCACCAATTATTTACCACCGCTAACTTTGCTCCAAAAAATTGGATTGTAAACTGGTACACCGGTGGCTTAAATCACCAAATCGAACACCACATTTTTCCTCATATCAGCCATATTCATTATGGTAAAATTGCTGAAATTGTGAGAGAAACTGCCAAAGAATGTAACCTCCCCTATCATGAATTCAAAACCATGAGAGCTGCCGTTATTGCTCACTTCAAACATTTGAAAGAGCTAGGTCAAGAACCACAAATGGCATAGGTTACATTTTAAATTTAAACACACAAAACACAACTATAATGAATTCGTTATCGGATAGAATTAACAATTTATCTACCTCTCAAACTTTGGCAATGGCAGCATTGGCCAGAGAGTTAAAAGCCCAAGGAAAAGACATCATCAGTTTAAGTTTAGGCGAACCTGATTTTAATACGCCCGACTTTATTAAAGAAGCGGCAAAAAAAGCAATCGACGAAAATTACAGTACTTATTCACCGGTTGATGGATATGTCGAATTAAAAGAAGCCATTTGCCGAAAATTCAAAAGAGATAACAATCTCGATTACAAACCGGCAAACATTGTTGTTTCTACCGGGGCAAAACAATCCCTTTACAACATTGCTCAATGTATGTTGAATGAGGGTGATGAAGTCATTTTACCTGCACCTTATTGGGTAAGTTATTACGAAATCATCAAAATGTCTGGTGGAATTCCTGTTGAAGTTCCAACTTCAGTAGAAAGTGATTTCAAAATCACAGCCGAACAATTAGAAAAAGCTATTACACCAAAAACAAAAATGATTTGGTACAGTTCGCCTTGTAACCCAAGCGGATCGGTTTATAGTCGTGAAGAATTTACAGCCATTGCCAAAGTATTGGAAAAATACCCAAACATTTACGTAGTTGCCGATGAAATCTACGAACACATCAATTTCTCAGGCACTTTTTGCAGTATCGCTTCTATTCCGGGTATGTTTGAAAGAACCATCACGGTGAACGGTGTTGCAAAAGCATTCGCGATGACAGGATGGAGAATTGGTTACATCGGAGCACCCGAATTTATCGCAAAAGCATGTACCAAAATGCAAGGTCAAGTGACTTCAGGAGCCAATTCCATTGCTCAACGAGCTACGATAGCTGCTGTGGATGCCGACCCAAAGGTGTTGAATTACATGGTAGAAGCGTTTCACAAAAGAAGAGATTTAGTCGTAGGTTTAATCAAAGAAATACCAGGACTAAAAATAAATGTTCCCGAAGGTGCTTTTTATGTATTTCCGGATGTATCGTCTTTCTTCGGAAAAACGTTACGCGGCACATTCATCAAAGACGCAACCGATTTCTCGATGTATTTGTTAGCTGAAGCCAATGTAGCCACGGTTACCGGAGATGCCTTTGGAAATCCGGATTGCATTCGCTTTTCTTATGCAACCAGCGAAGAATTATTGGTGGAAGCCATGCGAAGAATCAAAGAAGTTTTAGCATAATACAAAAGCCTCAAGGAAACTTGGGGCTTTTTTTATAACTTTGGCGTGTTCGCCGAAAAGGCGAACGGGCTTTTCGTTGCAAGTCCTCGCCCAAAGGTTGGTTTTTGTCGGGTTGTGCTCGGCTTCTTTGGTCGCCGGCACAACCCGCAAAAACTCAACCTTTGTGCTGCGGGCTTTCCACTTCAATCCCTCACGCAAACCCTACTCAATTAGAATATGAAAACAAAAATCCTCCTACTCGGTTCCGGAGAACTCGGAAAAGAATTTGTCATCGCCGCACAACGAATTGGCCAAACGGTAATTGCAGTGGATAGTTATGAAAATGCTCCCGCCATGCAAGTGGCTCACGGTTTTGAAGTCATCAATATGTTAGATGGTGCAGAACTCGACCGAATTGTAGCTAAACACCAACCCGATTTCATTGTTCCTGAAATTGAAGCCATAAGAACCGAACGTTTTTATGATTATGAAAAGCAAGGTATAACCGTTGTTCCCTCTGCAAAAGCGGCAAATTTCACCATGAACCGAAAAGCCATTCGCGACTTGGCGGCAAAAGAATTAGGATTACGAACAGCCAATTATCGCTACGCAACTTCAGCTGAAGAATTGCAAAAAGCAGTTTCAGAAGTTAGAATTCCTTGCGTCGTGAAACCTTTAATGAGTTCCTCCGGAAAAGGACAATCAACCATCAAATCAAATGAAGATATTGTCAAAGCTTGGAACTACGCCGTAGAAGGTTCTCGTGGCGATGTGGTGGAAGTTATAGTAGAAGCTTTTGTTACTTTTCATTCAGAAATTACCTTATTAACCGTCACTCAAAACAACAATTTACCCACTTTTTTTTGTGCTCCGATTGGTCACCGACAAGAGCGTGGAGATTATCAAGAAAGTTGGCAACCGGCAAATGTTTCAGAAAAAGACATTTTGGAAGCTCAGGAAATGGCTCGCAAAGTAACCGAAGCCTTAGGTGGAGCCGGATTATTTGGAGTAGAATTTTTCCTAACCAATGAAGGCGTTTATTTCTCTGAATTATCACCAAGACCTCACGACACCGGAATGGTAACCTTAGCCGGAACACAGAATTTTAATGAGTTTGAATTGCATTTACGAGCTGTTTTAAGTTTGCCGATAGCCGAAATTACCTTAGAAAAATCCGGAGCAAGTGCCGTTATTTTAGCTGCTGAAAACTCAAACCATCCCACCTATTCAGGAATTGAACAAATTGCAGCTTTACCCAAAACCGATTTCAGAATTTTTGGAAAACCAACTTCACGACCGTACAGAAGAATGGGCGTTGCCTTGGTAAATGATTCGTTAGACACACCAATCGAAGAAATTATTGAACGAGCAAAAGCAGCAGCAAAATTGGTAAAAGTAAATGCATAATGACATTGATTTTAGATAACATAGCCAAAATTGTTTCCCTTTCTGAAGCGGAAAAAGAATTGTTTTTGTCTAAAATCGAAACACAACAGTACAAAGCCAAAATAATTTTGCACAATGCCGGAGAAATCTGCAAACATTCCTATTTTGTCAATTCGGGTCTATTGCGAAGTTTCAACGTCAATGATAATATCGTAGAACATGTTCTGCATTTTGCCTGCGAAGGTTGGTGGATTGGCGACATGTACAGTTTACTTTCTCAAAAACCAGGCAATCTCTTCATTGAAGTAATGGAAGATGCCGAAGTTGTTCTACTATCCAAAGAAAATCAAGAACAACTGTATTTTGACATTCCAAAATTAGAACGCTTCTTTAGAATTTTAACCGAAAATTCATTGGTGGCTCATCAAGAACGATTGATGGATAATTTAAGTTTATCAGCCGAAGATCGATTTGATAAATTTTGCAAACGGTATCCTTCACTCATTCAACGTGTGCCTCAAAAACAAATTGCTTCCTATATTGGCGTTACGCCGGAATTTTTTAGTAAAATGAAAAGCCGGATGGTTAAAAAGTAGGCAGTCGCAGTTTACAGTAAACTGACAACTTTCTTAACCTACATTAAGTGCCAAACCTTACTTTTGGTTGTAAATTTGTATCATCAATAACACAAAATCTTTTTAGTTATGAAAAATGCAGTTTTACACAAAGCCAACGAAAGAGGTCATGCCGACCATGGATGGTTGAATGCTTATCACAGTTTTAGTTTTGCCAATTGGTACAATCCCGATAAAGTTCAATTTGGAGTATTAAGAGTGTTGAATGATGACACCGTTGCTCCCGGAATGGGTTTTGGAATGCACCCCCACGATAACATGGAAATCATAACCATTCCGTTGGAAGGTGATTTGGCTCACAAAGACAGCATGGGCAACGCCGAAACCATTAAATTTGGCGATGTTCAAGTAATGAGTGCCGGAACCGGAATTCGCCACAGTGAGTTCAATCCAAATGCGGATCGAAGAACAAAATTGTTGCAAATTTGGTTATTTCCAAACAAGCAAAATGTGGAACCTCGTTACCAACAAATTACCTTGAACGTAAACGACAGAGAAAACAAATTGCAACAAATCTTATCACCCAATCCAGAGGATGCAGGCGTTTGGATTCACCAAGATGCGTGGTTTCATTTAGGTAAATTTGAAAAAGGATTGACTGAAAATTACACTGTAAAAAGAGAAGGAAATGGTGTTTATGCTTTTGTGATTTCAGGAAGTGTGACAATTAATGGTCAACTTCTGGAAACAAGAGATGCATTAGGTGTTTGGAATACTGAAAATCTAGAAATTACGTCTACTTCGGATGCAGAAATTTTGTTGATGGATATTCCTATGGAATAAAGTTTGAAATTAGTTTTTTAAAAAAATCCCAACATAAACTTGAGTTCTGTTGGGATTTTTACTACTCTTTAAGCTTTAAATTCAGATTATCAAAACTAGTAACATCGATTACTTGCTCATTATCAATATCAAACGAGACTTTTATGCTATCCCCTACAATACTAACAGGGATTTCATTTGAAATTTGTGATGATCCCACAAAAATATTTGGATAATCTTTTACTGTAAAATAATAGAAACTATTTCCGTTTCTAACATCACTTTGTATACGACTAATTACAGAGGATATTGATTTTTTGGCAGCTACATTCGATGGGTTTATTTTATTACCTGCCATGTTATAAACACTTTTAAAGGAAGTTAACGTTTCACGCATTGAATTTCCAACACCAACAATTGTATAATCGTTGATGGCAACCATGGCGTACATTTTTACTAAGCCACCATCATCTTTTAATGTCATTACATACGTTGGTATTCCATTGATATTATACGGAATAGGTAAAGATGCTTTGTATCCTTTTTCTTGAACTTTACCCTCAGCAGAACTTTGAGCAGCAAATTCAGTTGCCCCACTTTGTTTATAGAATGTCGTTTCTTTGGTTCTTGTATCAACCAAAACAAAACCTACTGCACTTTCATCGCTACCAACTGAGGTCAGACCTGTGTACCAATACGATTTATTATTATGTCCGTAAACTAATGTCAGACCCTCCGTAATTTGTAATTTATCAGTATTTGAGAAATTCCAATAACCATTAACCAATTCACCCCAATCGTTCAATTGGTTTTCAACAAACTCAGCAGGTTGAATTCTATCTACCCAAACCGGAGAATCGGCAATTGAATAGTGTTCGATTTCACCCGTTTGTGCATCAACAACCAAAATTCCATTTGTGTTTTCACCGGAAAAACCAATTTTTTTGTCATAGGTAGCAATAACCCAAAAAGGATTTCCTTGTTCATCAACTTCAAATGTAAAATCGGCTAAACCGGTTGTAGCATAACCATTAAAATAAATATGTCTGTGAATTTCGCTTGAAAAATAGGCATTCGATTGGTATTTAATTTTTAAAGGTTTTCCGTTTATCGTTTGAACTAGTTTTACATCTCGTTCATTTGTGGCAGAAACCATAACATAACCGGGAGTTCCTTCTTTATTGTTAAACCATTTGAAAAAACCGGAATGCAATAAGGGTGCTATCCAATATAATTCATCGTTTACTTTTTGTATGGAAAATGTTCCTAATTCAACTTGACTTCCCAAGGCAGGCTGAGAACCAATAATTTTCTCTCCCAGTAAATAGGCTAATTTTTGGTCAACTACACGAATTTTATCCATTGATATTGGAGCAATATGCTCAGAAATTTTATCCCCACTCTCAACCTTTCCAATCATCTTTTGATATTTGGAAGCATGAAAAATTGTAGCCGTTGTAATAATTGGAATAACTGAAAGGTAAACTAAAATAATTCCAATAAAAAATAATAAAAATTTACTTGGTCTTGATTTTATCATCACTTTCTTACCCGTACTATCAATTCCAAAACCTAAAGAAATGAAAAAATAAAATAAAGCCAATACTAAAACAATTACACCAATACCGTAAAAACCATAAGAAACTACCGGTAGATTTAAATAAAATAACAAAAATCCAAGAAATAGTAAAAACAAAACTTGTACAAATTTTTTCATCATTATATTTTTTTGATTGATTAGTCGAAAAATAGTTTTAAAGTTACAATTAAACTTATAAAATTTAGTAAGATAATGTGTTTTAAAATTATTAGTTTTGTTAGAATTAATATAAACACAACCTAAAATAAATAGAATGAAAGCATACGTTTTCCCCGGACAAGGAGCACAATTTACCGGAATGGGTAAAGATTTATATGAAAATTCGGCTTTAGCCAAAGAATTGTTTGAAAAAGCCAATGAAATTCTTGGTTTCCGAATTACAGACATTATGTTTGAAGGAACTGCTGAGGAGTTGAAAGAAACCAAGGTAACACAACCTGCTGTTTTCTTACACTCAGTTATTCTGGCAAAAACACTAACCGATTTTAAACCGGATATGGTGGCGGGACATTCGTTGGGCGAGTTTTCAGCATTGGTTGCTAATGGTGCTTTGTCATTTGAAGACGGATTGCAATTGGTTTCCAAACGAGCATTGGCGATGCAAAAAGCCTGTGAAATTACACCATCTACCATGGCAGCGGTTTTGAATTTAGACGACAAAATAGTGGAAGACATTTGTGCTTCAATAGATGGTGTTGTGGTAGCTGCCAATTACAATTGCCCCGGACAGTTAGTGATTTCCGGCGAATACAAAGCGGTTGAATTAGCTTGTGAAAAAATGAAAGAAGCAGGAGCCAAACGGGCGTTGATTTTGCCTGTTGGTGGAGCATTTCATTCACCAATGATGGAACCTGCGAGAGAAGAATTAGCTGCCGCCATTGAAATGACCCATTTTTCCACACCTGTGTGTCCGGTTTATCAAAATGTAACAGCAAATGCAGTTTCCAATCCGGAAGAAATTAAAAAGAACTTAATCATTCAATTAACTGCACCTGTAAAATGGACACAATCTGTTCAACAAATGATTGCTGACGGAGCAACAAGTTTTACCGAAGTTGGCCCAGGAAAAGTATTGGTTGGATTGGTAAATAAAATCAATAAAGAAGTAGAAACGGTTTCGGCTTAAATTATATATAATTCATTTTTATGACTTTACCATTAGATAAAGATTTACAATTAAAAAAATGTTCTCTAATTGATTTTAGAGATATAACTGTTAGAGTTTTAGAATATTTACCTAATGTAATATCTGAATCTAAAACCAAAAATAATTATAAATTACATTCTTCTCAAATTGCTGGTTCTACAAAATATTTGAGGCCAATTAATCAAGATTTATTCATCTATGATTCAACAGCTTTTAAAACTAAATTTGATGAATTTATTTTTCTTTTTGAAAAACTTAAAGTAAAAACTTCAAAATATGATAGATCAGAAAAACATTTAATTGATTCTGTATTATATACAATTCAACAATCAATTGGTTGTGGTTTTGACTTGTTAGCAAATCAAAATAGTTCAAGAAAACACGTTGGAAATAGATTTGAAGAACTGATAAAAGAAGTATTTACTGAATTAAAAATTTCTAATAAAAAAGCTGTCCTTCAAATACCATATGAAACAGAGGAGGGTCAAAAGGTATATAAATGCGAAAATGACTTGATTTTATCACCATACAATAAAGTAAAATCAAGTTCTTCACAATTAGATAAAAATGAGATTATTGTTTCAATAAAAACAACTTCAAAAGACAGAATGGGTAAAATGTTCATTGATAAAATTTTATTAGAAAGATTTGTTGAACATGAACAAAAAGTAATTGGAATATTTCTAAATGATGTTCAAAGAAAAGAAAGTGATAATATTAGCTATACACTTGTATCTGGTTTATTCATGGTATATTCAAAGTTTTTGACAGAATTAGAGGGAATATATTACTTAGACCCACCTCCAAATGTTAACAAAGAACCATATAATAAACACATGAAATCTTTTTCAGAATTATTAACAAATGATATATGGAGATTACTTATTTCTTAATTTTTCTCTCCTTTGTTTAGATTTTACCTCATCAATAGCATTCAAAATTCTTTTTAAATGCTCTTTATCATTTAATCTATTTTTAATAACTTCACAATATTCTTCTTCTAATTCAGTCCCAACCCAATTCCTTCCATATGTTTCTGCAACAGCAAATGTTGTACCGGAGCCTCCAAATGGATCAAGTACTAAATCACCAACATTTGAAGAAGATAAAATAATTTTTCTTAATAATTCAACAGGTTTTTGAGTAGAATGTATAGTTTTCTCCCAAGATCCATTTGAAATAGTTGGAATTTCAATTACATCTTTAGGTTTGGCTCCTAAAGGATTTGGAGTCCAATCATAGTGACTCTTTTTTCCATTTGAAAAATGAGAACTCTCAGCCTGACTTCTGTTAGGATATTTAAGTGTATGTTCGTTATAAGGAATTCTAACTTCATCAATATTAAAAGTAAAATTTTTACTTTTTCTAAAATGCAAAATACTTTCATGCGAACGACCCCAATCATTGCCCAAATTCCCTTTATTTCTGTAAAACCAAACCAACCATTTGCAACCTGCAAACAGAGGAGATGCAGACCACTTTAAATCAGCTAGAATTTCGGAAAAACCACAGATATACAATGAGCCAGTTTTTTTAAGAACTCTATTTGCTTCTTTAATCCATAACATACTCCAATCAATATACTCTCGTTGAGAAGAAAAAGTATCCCACTCAGCTTTTCTGATGTTATACGGAGGATCTGCAAAAATTAAGTCTACAGATTCATTTGGTAATGACCTCAAGAATTTTATTGCATCATATTTATATAATTTTCCTAATTCTGTTTCAAAATATGGTTTATCTAATCTGTTTAAAAAATAAGTTTTACTTTCATAAGGTATTTCAAGCTGAAACTCTTCAACTAGAGATATTATGTTGTTTTCAGGATAAACTCTATAGTTATTAATAGGATGTCTAACACTTTCGAATTTTCCTGATTTATCCCATCTTCTTAGCGTTTCAGAACTTACACCTAATAATTTTGCAGCTTGACTAACAGTTAAATAGTTTTCCATAATAAAGATTACACAACATTACACAAGATTACACAAAACTAATATATTTTTTTAAATTTAAAAAAATAATTTAAACTCAAATTGTGAAATTCTGGCACTTTTTTTGATGCTTTTTGGTGAACTATAATTTTGATAAAAATGAAAAAAATATTTTTTGGAATAATCGCATTGGGAATGTTTTCTATTTCTTGTAAAGAGACAACAGAGGATAAAATTAATCAAGCCATTGATGCCGTAAAAACGGATGTGAAAGAAAAATCAGATTCTCTAAAAACAGAAGCAGAGAAAAAATTAGATTCTGTTCAATTCAAAACGGATAAAATGGTTGATTCATTGAAAACTAAATCAGAAAAAGCTCTTGAAAAAGGAAAAGAGAAAATTCAAATCATTAAAGAAGAAATTAAGAAATAAAAAAAGGCTGTCGAATGACAGCCTTACTTTTTAACTTCTAATTTTTTGTTCCCATTTCCAAGCACTTGCTAAACTTTCCTCTAAGGTGGATTGTGCTTTCCAACCTAAAACATTATTTGCTTTATCGGTATTGGCATAAGCCGAAGTGATATCACCTTCTCTCCTACCTACAATTTTATAAGGTAATTTTTTACCCGAAACTTTTTCGAAGGCTGTTATGACTTCTAAAACAGAACTACCAGTTCCTGTTCCAAGATTAAATGTTTCTACTTTATCCAGATTTTTATTTTCAACTAATCTTTGTAGTGCTACTACATGTGCTTTTGCTAAATCTACTACATGAATATAATCACGAATAGCGGTTCCATCAGGAGTAGGATAATCATCACCATAAACCGATAATTCCTGACGTAAACCAATTCCGGTTTGAGTAATGAATGGCACTAAATTTTGTGGAACACCAATTGGTAATTCACCAATTTCCGCTGTTGGATGTGCTCCAATCGGATTAAAATAACGTAAAAGAATGGAATTGATATTTGAAACTTTTACTACATCAGAAATAATTTCTTCACCAATTTGTTTTGTGTTTCCGTAAGGCGACATGGCAGGCTGAACCGATGCATCTTCTGTAATCGGCATCTTTTCGGCTTGACCGTAAACCGTACAAGAAGAACTGAAAATAAAATGAGCTTCTTCTTTTTGTTGTAATTCTTGTAAAATATAAACCAATGCATTGATATTATTTTCATAATACAACAATGGATTTTCAACACTTTCCCCTACTGCTTTAGAAGCGGCAAAATGAATTACACCCGAAACATCATGGTGCTTTTTAAAAAAATTTTGCACAGAAGTTTTGTCCCGTAAATCCATTTGTTCAAAAAGTGGTTTCTTGCCGGTAATGTTGGTAATTCGGTCTAATACTTCAATGGAAGAGTTTGATAAATTATCGATAATTACAGGTTCAAAACCTACATTTTGTAATTCTACAACAGTGTGAGACCCAATGAATCCAAGGCCTCCGGTTACAAGTACTTTCATGTTTTTTTATATGATTAGTTGAAAAATTCTAAAACTGAATCGGTTATGAATTTAATTTGTTCGTCATCTAATTCAGTGTGCATTGGTAATGAAATCACTTCTTTTACCAATTGATTAGTTACCGGAAAATCTTCTTCCTTATATCGAATATCCGCATACGCTTTTTGTGCATGTAACGGAATCGGATAATAAATCGCACAAGGAATTCCTTTGCTTTGTAAATGATCCATCAAGGCATTTCTATCCGCATCAATAATTCGCAACGTATATTGATGAAAAACATGGCAATCACAAATAGCACAAATGGTTGGAGCGATGATATTTTTATGTCCTTCAAATGCTTTTGAATAACTTCTTGCAGCATTTTGACGATCGGTATTGTAACTATCTAACAACGGTAATTTTGCATTTAAAACCGCTGCTTGAATACTATCCAAACGAGAATTAACTCCAACAACATCATGGTGATAACGCACATACATTCCGTGATTTACGATTCCTCGAATGGTATGAGCTAACGCATCATCATTGGTAAAAATGGCACCACCATCACCGTAACAACCTAAATTTTTAGAAGGGAAAAACGAAGTTGCCCCTACATGACCAATTGTTCCTGCTTTCTTTTTTGTTCCATCTGAAAAGCGACAATTCGCTCCAATAGCTTGG
The DNA here is from genome assembly GCF_044339515.1 of Flavobacterium sp. Classification (GTDB taxonomy): domain Bacteria; phylum Bacteroidota; class Bacteroidia; order Flavobacteriales; family Flavobacteriaceae; genus Flavobacterium. The sequence continues at coordinate 47,512 of NZ_JBIIVK010000004.1, read as the reverse complement.
GCATTATCTTCAATGACGAATAAATTATGTTCGTTAGCAATTTGCATAATGGCTTCCATATTAGCTGCTCTTCCGAACAAATGAACAGGAACAATTGCTTTCGTTTTTGGTGTAATTGCTTTTTTGATTGCTTCAATTGAAATATTCATATTCACCATATCCACATCCACTAAAACGGGAGTCAATTGCAATAAAGCAATCACTTCAACAGTGGCGGCAAAAGTGAAATCAGCTGTAATGACTTCATCGCCTGGTTTTAAATTTAATCCCATCATAGCAATTTGAAGAGCATCCGTTCCATTCGCACATGGAATCACGTGTTTCACACCTAAATATTCTTCTAAATTTTTTTGAAATTCATGAACTTTTGGCCCATTGATATAAGTTGTAGTATCTAAAACTTCTTGAATGGAAGCATCAACAGTAGATTTAATTTTATCATATTGACTTTTTAAGTCAACCATTTGGAGTTTACGCATTGTATTTGTATTAAATTTTAAAAGAGTAAGGTCGAAAACCTTAATCGTAGAACAAAAGTAATTATTTAAGGAGTTATAACAATGAAAATTCTGTAAAGTGATGTATTTTAGCGACACAATTTATATTCTATGTATTTTTTATATAATGTATTGGTTCATTTAGTAGGTTTTTTGTTGAAAATCATTGCCAATTTTAACCCAAAAATGAAGCTATTTGTGGATGGAAGAAAGAATGTTTTTGAGCAAATCAAACAAAAAATTGCTTCTAATGATAAAAAGATTTGGTTTCATGCCGCTTCTTTAGGCGAATTTGAGCAAGGAATTCCGGTAATGGAAAAAATCAAAATCAAATTCCCAAACCATAAAATTATAGTGACATTTTTTTCTCCTTCCGGTTTTGAAGTGAGAAAAAACAATTCAATTGCCGATTTAACGATTTATTTGCCATTAGACACCACACAAAACGCTAAACAATTTTTAGATTTTATTCATCCAGAAATGGTGTTTTTTATCAAATATGAATATTGGCCAAATTACCTCAATGAACTCAAAAAAAGGCAAATAAAAACCTATTTAATTTCAGGAATTCTCAGAGAAAATCAGGTCTTTTTTAAATGGTATGGCGGATTTTACCGAAAATGCTTAACTACTTTTGATTTCTTTTTTGTACAAAATGATTCCTCCAAAAAACTGCTGCAATCGCTAGGATATCAAAATGTAAAAATTTCCGGCGATACGCGTTTTGATCGCGTAGTTTCGATTTTGGAAAGAGATAATACTTTGGATTTTATCGAAGAATTTAAAAATAATACAACCACAATTGTAATTGGAAGCTCTTGGCCGAAAGACGAAGAATTGCTTGTTAATTTCATTAATAATTCTGCTGAAAATTTGAAATTCATCATTGCTCCTCATAATATTAAAGAGGAACAAATAAATTCTCTTTACGAAAAAATTCATAAAACAAAACTGAAATACTCTAATTATTCTATTGAAACACTCCGAAAACCAAGTCCAAAAGAATATCAAGTTTTTGTTATAAATACAGTTGGTATTCTGACAAAAATTTATTCATACGCCGACATTGCCTACGTGGGCGGCGGCTTCGGAAATCCCGGTGTGCACAACATTTTAGAACCGGCAACCTTTGGCATTCCAATCGTAATCGGACCCAATTATGCTCATTTTGCCGAAGCAATTGCTTTGGTAAATATGGAAGGTTGTGTTTCTATTTCTTCTCAAAACGAATTGAATGAAACGTTTCAAACCTTACTTTCCAACGATGACATTCGCCATGAGAAAGGTCATATTTGCAGTACTTTTGTGCAAATGAACAAAGGGGCAACAGATGTCATTTTAAATCATATTAAAAATGACAACCTTTAAACCGTTATGCTTTGCAGATATTGATCAAATCCTTCCACTGATGGAGGAATTTTATGCCATCGACCAATATCCTTTTCAAATTGAAACGTCCAAAAAACTTTTTAATCAATTTCTTGAAGATGAAAACCTCGGAAAAGCTTGGCTAATTTTGAATGAAAATGAAATCGTTGGATATGTCATTTTCACCTTCGTTTTCAGTTTTGAATACCAAGGAAAAATTGCTTTCTTAGACGAATTATACATCAAAAACACTGCTCAAGGAAAGGGTTTTGGCAAACAAACGCTTCGTTTCATCCGTCAAGAAGCTCACAAATTATCGTTAAAAATCATCTATTTAGAAGTAGAACCACACAATCATGCTGCTCAAAAATTGTATATTGCAAACGATTTTGAAGTACACAAACGAAAATTATTCAAACACACTGTAAAATAATAACTTACTAAACAACTTATTATGAAATTTTTACGCTTACTCATACTGTTTCTTTCCTTTTCTGCATTTGCCCAACAAGGCGGAATGTGGATTCCGTCACTTTTGGAAGGAATGAACGAAAAAGAAATGAAATCGCTCGGCATGAAAATGTCGGCCAAAGATATTTACGACGTCAACAAATCGAGCATGAAGGATGCTGTTCCGCATTTCAACAATGGTTGTACGTCGGAAGTAATTTCGTCAAAAGGACTTTTATTAACCAATCACCACTGTGGCTATGGCGAAATTCAATCGCATTCCACTGTTGAAAATGATTATTTGGAAAAGGGATTTTGGGCGATGAGTTTAGAGGATGAACTTCCAAACGAAGGTTTAGTCGTGACATTCATCGTTAAAATTGAAGATGTCACTTCAAAAGTATTGGAAGACACTCAATCCATATCAAGCGAAGCGGACAAACAGAAAAAAATTCAAGAGAACATTTCAGCTTTAACCACTTCTTTACCGAAAGAAAGTTGGCAAGAAAATCGAATCAGAGCTTTTTATGACGGCAATCAATACATTTGGTTTGTTGTGGAAACATTCAAAGACGTTCGTTTAGTAGGTGCACCGCCATCCTCCATCGGAAAATTTGGTTCGGATACTGACAACTGGGTTTGGCCACGTCACACGGGTGATTTTTCACTTTTCAGAATTTATGCCGACAAAAATAATCGTCCGGCTGCTTATTCAAAAGACAATGTACCCTATACACCAAAACATTTTTTCCCGGTATCAATTGATGGTGTGAAAGAAAATGATTTCACCATGGTTTTCGGTTATCCGGGAAGAACACAGGAATATTTGCCTGCTGTTGCGGTAGAACAAATTGTAAATGAATTAAATCCTGCTAAAATTGAAGTACGTGATGCTGCTTTGAAAGTACAAGACGGATTCATGCGAAAAGACAAAGCCATCAAAATTCAATATGCTGCAAAATATGCTTCAGTGGCTAATTATTGGAAAAAATGGATTGGCGAAACCAAAGGGTTAAAAAAATCAAATGCGGTTCAAATCAAAAAAGAGTTTGAGAAAGATTTCATGAATAAAGTGGCGAAAGCCGGAAAACAGACTGAATACGGCAATTTACTTTCAGAATTTGAGAAAAATTATAAAGAAATTGCTCCGTATGCTTTAAGTCGTGATTATTTTATGGAAGTTGTCATGCGAAACACCGAACTACTAAGTTTTGGTTATCGTTTGATTCAGTTGGAAAATCTTTACAATACCAGAGGTGAAAAAGCATTCATGGATAGAAAAGAAAATTTCATCACCGGTTTTGCCGATTTATACAAAGATTTTAACGCAACAGTTGACGAAAAAGTAATGGAGCAATTAATTGAGTTGTATGCCACCAAATCTCCTAAACAATTTTTACCGGAAGGCTTATTGAATCAAGATTTAAAAGCGAAAACGGCAGAAATTTTTAAAACATCAAAACTAACAAGTTACAATGGTTTCCAAGAATTGTTAACCGGAGATGCCAAAACTGTTCTTGAAAAATTGAACAATGACAGTGGATTTGTATTTGTAAAAATGCTTGCTGATGCTTACAATAAGAACGTAGTTCCAAAATACGACGAAATTAATTTGAAAAATACCGCTTTACAACGCACCTATATGAAAGGTATTTTAGAATTAAGTCCGAAAGAAGCTAGAATTTTCCCAGATGCTAATTCAACTCTGCGTGTAACGTATGGAAAGGTAAAAGGTTATGCACCAAGTGATGCTGTGTATTACAGTCCGGTGACCTATTTAGAAGGTGTGATGGAAAAATATGTTCCGGGCGATTACGAGTTTGATGTTTCACCAAAATTAATTGAACTTTACAACAACAAAGATTTTGGCCCGTATGCAGAAAATGGAAAACTTCCGGTGAATTTTATTGGAACAAATCACACCACAGGTGGAAATTCTGGAAGTCCGGCAATTGACGCAAAAGGAAACTTAATCGGCTTAAATTTCGACCGCGTTTGGGAAGGAACCATGAGCGATATTTATTACGACCCTGCCATTTGCAGAAACATTATGGTGGACATTCGTTACGTACTTTTCGTCATTGACAAGTATGCCGGAGCGAAACATTTGATTAATGAAATGAAAGTAGTGGGCAAAAAAGTCAAAAAATAGAACATTTTAAAGAAAACAACAGTAAATCCCCATCAAAATAGGGGGTTTATGTTTAAAAAATAGCCTAAAAATGGGCACTCAAACGTTTGAATAACAAATAGTTTATTTTTTTTTAAAAATTTTTCGTAAAACATTTTGTTGAACCAAAAAATTTATATCTTTGCTCCGAATTAATAATTAACCTTTTATAATTTAGTAAGATGAAAAAAGTAATTTTAAGTTTAGTATTTGTTGCTGCTTTAACAGTAGTATCTTGTAAAGAAAAAGAAACTGAAGCTGCTGTAGAAGAAACTACAGAAGTTGTTGAAGAAGTTGCTCCTCCAGTTGAAGAGGCTGTTGAAGTAGTTGATTCTGCTGCTACTACTACTGAAGCTCCTGCTGCTGAAGCTCCTGCTGCTCAGTAATTAGCAATAAGCTAACAGAAAAAAATCATCCCGACTTGTTCGGGATTTTTTTTGCTCTAAAGTGAAGGAAACTATTGATGCTTTTATTTATCTTCTATAAACTTATGGTCTTCTTATTGTTTTACAAATTCAAGTGAACTTTAAATTTTATAAATAAAAAAAGCTCCATTTGAAAAACAAATGAAGCTTTTGTACTCAAGGCGGGACTTGAACCCGCACGAACATTACTGTTCACTGGATTTTAAGTCCAGCGTGTCTACCAATTCCACCACTCGAGCATTATGTGATAGGAGAGCGAAAAACGGGACTCGAACCCGCGACCCCGACCTTGGCAAGGTCGTGCTCTACCAACTGAGCTATTTTCGCGTACAGGTTTTTTACAGAACAACACTACTTGTTTAGTAATGCGGATGCAAATGTACTATAAATATTTACTTTTACAAGCGTTTTTTGGAAAAAAATTTACAGTAGAAACTAATGATTTGAAAGTTAAATCGATAGCTTTTATTTTTTGATTAACATTCGCTTGATTTTATCAAGAATTATGCGTAAGCCAAGCTATTGTTTTTTTAACTCATGAAAATAAACAGAAAAAAATTAGGAATATTCCTTTTTTTTTTTTTGTTTAGCACTCATAATCTTAATAATAGATAAATTATGAAAAAACTTTTTTTTAGCTTAACAGCTTTAGTAATGTTTAGTGCAACAAGTGTTGCAAAAACAATTGAAATTGAACCTACTGAAAAAGCCATTGAGAATTCAATAGTGCTTGAAGAAACTTCTTCAAACGAAGATGATGCACACACATTATGCTGGGAGGTAAACAGAACCGTTAAGAATTTAGAACATGGACTACAATTGATAACTATTACATATCGTTGTACAGAATATCCAAATTCTGGATTAGGCAACGGAACATATTACATCAATGCACAATAAAAAAATAAACCACCTCACACAAATGGGGTGGTTTTAAAAAACATTCTAATGAAAACATATTTTATTTTATTATTTGTAGTTATTACAAATATTTCTTTTTCACAAACAATAACTGGAAACTACATGCTACAATTAATTGGAGGCTTAGGCGGAGATGGTAAATTGACTAATAAAGCAAAAAAAATTGACATTTACAGTTATACTTTTCATGACTCTAAATCAAAAATGGAATTGATAAATCCAACTGGTACTCAGATTGATACTTTAAAGAAGTATAATCCAGAATATGATTTTCACTACGAGACGGTAGAAACAACTATTCATTTTTCAAAATCTACGTGTGTCAAAGATTTAAAAAATAGAGTTTATGAAAGAATATGGATAAGTGATGGTGAAGAAGATTATAAAAAAGAAAAACTATCTGAGATTAATTGGACAATTACTAATGAAACCAAAATAATAGAAGGTTTTTTATGTAAAAAAGCTGTTACTGAACTCACTAAATATGGTTATACTATTTCATATACTGCTTGGTATAGCGAAAAAATACCTGTAAATGATGGCCCGTTTGAATATGGTGGTTTACCCGGTTTCATATTGGAAATTAGTGCTGAAAATTTATTTATATGTAAATTTGTTAATTTCAAATATGATGAAAATTTAAAAACTAATATCGAATATATTCGAGATAGCAAATAAGTTGAAATATAATGCTATGTTGAAATATTTTTTCCTTTGTTTTATACTCTTTCAGCAATCTTTCTCTCAAAATACAATAACTGGAACAATTATAGATGAAAACAAGCTTGGGGTTGAAGGAGTAAATGTTGTTCTTAAAGAAATAAATACTGAATCTATAATTGATTATAGCGTAAGTCAAACTAACGGTTTGTTTAAAATTAAAAACAAGTCTAAATCTAAAAAAATACTAATTACATTCAGTGCTTTAAGTTATGAAAACTTTAGCCAAGAAATTGAAATTACAAATGAGCCAATAGATATTGGTGATATTACAATTAAGTCAAATCCATTAGCACTCAAAGAAGTTATTTTAGAATCGCAACGAAATGCTATAATAACAAAAGGTGACACTACTTTTTATAATGTGAATCGTTTTTTAAACGGCACAGAAGATAGTCTTAAAGATTTAATAGAGAATATTCCAGGTATTAGAATTTCACCCAAAGGTCGGATAGAAGTTAATGGTGTAGAAATAACCGAACTATTGATTGACGGTGATAACTTATACAAAAGTCAACATAAATTAGCGACAGATAACTTACCTTCGAATATTGTAAAATCTATCGAATTTTACAAGAATCATGCGCCATTCGATAAAATAAAAAAAGATTCATTAACCGGTGATACGGCATTAAATATCATCATAAAAGATGAATATAAAAAGAAGTTAAAAGGTAACTTACAAAAAGACTATAATTTTATAAATCGTTATAAGCTACATACTACATTATATAATTTTAATTCAAAAAACAAGTTTTCTTTCATTGCAAATTCAAACAATCTGGGTATAGCACCTATGAGTATTCAAGATTATTTCGAATTAATTGACAATAATAATGTAAATAACAAAGAGGAAAGTTCTGTGACATTTACGTCATTAAATGAAATTCCAAAATTCTTAACTTCAGGTGAAAATGTGGCCCGTAAAAAAAATACATTTTTAAATGTTTCAAATATTTTCAATATTTCCAAAAAGACAAAAGTTCACTTTTATTCTATTTTAAATGGTTCTTCGCAAGAAGAAGTTTATTCTAACAAGCAACGATTTATCGATACTAACATTGATTTTTTTGAGAACTCTAAAATTAATGAAAACAGTTTTTTTGCAAATTTAAATCTAAGTTCAACTCATAAATTCAATTCAAATACATTAGTTAAAATGACTAATAATGTATTGATAGACAATCTAAGTAAAGAAGATAATTTTATTAATGACTTCGTACAAGAAGAATCTATAATAAACCAAAATAATAACAGTAGAATTTTAAAAATTCAAAATAAAATTGAGTTTTCTAAAAAAATAAAGAAATCATATTTTTCAACAACGGTTTCTCATAATATTAGCAAAACAACTAATCAAAGTAATATTAATGCAAACTTTGAATTATTCGACTTAAATTCAATTAATTCTTTTGAGCAACGTTTCAATAAGAACAATAGTGAGTTTCAACTAGCATCTGAATATTCTATAAAATTAAATAAATTTAATCCTATATTTAAATTGTATTATGAAAATTCAGATTTTGAATTTAGAAATTGGAATGATGTAGAGCAAAATTATCAAAATTTTTTCAGCATAATGAAAAATATTTTGACACCTGAAATAAATTTAAACTATTTGTTTTCCGATAAACTAAGCGTTTCTTTTACCGGAAATTATAATAATGTAAATCAAAATTACAATTCAAATACTGAAAACGCCAGTTATTTCGGTTATACGGCTAATTTGAAATATAAATTTAATTCAAATTCTATTTTACAATTGAACAATTCAATTTCAAATAATCTTGCCAACAGGGAGAATCTTTTTAATAATGAATTTGTAAAAGACTATCGAACCGTATATAGAAATTTGGATTTTAGATCAAACACACTATTTCCTTTAAAAAAAATTGGAGTTAATTATTTAAAAACAAATCCAATCACAAATACTTTTTTAATTATTAACCTAAATTACTCTTGGACGAATAAAGCCGAAAATATTAATTTGATAAGTGGCAATAGCTTTAACATTTATGAGAATAGAATTTCTCCAAAACAAGAAATGTCTAATTTCATTTTGTTTTACCAAAAGAATTTCAATAAAATACCATTTACTTCATCATTTAACTTTGATGTCAATTATATAAACAGAGACTTTTACATAAATAATGATCTTGCAAATTTCAAATCCATATACACTTCATACGATGTGCAACTAAGATCAAAATTTAAAAAATCACCTATTCACTTTGAAATTGGTTATAATTATAGTCAAACAAATTTCGATAATAATGATAATTTGAGTAAAAATGAAATTTCAAAAGTATATTTAAACATGAATGGCTTGGTAATCAAAAATTTATATTGGAGAATTAACTATTCGCACAATGACTTTAAAACAGACCTAAACAAAAGTGTCATAAAAATTCTCTCACCTTCTTTAAGATATTCTAAAAAAGATTCTAAATGGGAATACATGATAACAGGTCATAATATTTTAAACTTTAATAGTACAGTATTTGTATCCAATCAAAGTGCAATTGGCTATGAATCGATTACTTCAAACAATATTCTTCCAGGTTATTTGAATTTAGGTATAAAATATAAGTTCTAACTATTTCTTCGTCAACATTCGCTTGATTTCGTTCAATTTCATCAAAGCTTCCACAGGGGTCAAGGTATTGATGTCAATATTCAAAATTTCTTCTTTGATTTCTTCCAACAACGGATCATCCAAATTGAAAAAACTAAGTTGCAATTCATCCTTCGAAGATTTTATACCGGATAATTCTTCACTCGAATGATTTTTTTCTAATTTCTTTAGAATCTTTTGTGCTTTTTGAATCACGGTTTGTGGCATTCCGGCCATTTTAGCAACGTGAATACCAAAACTGTGTTCGGTGCCGCCTTTCACTAATTTTCGGATAAAAAGAACGGTATCTTTCAATTCTTTAACCGAAACATTGAAATTTTGAATGCGGTCAAACGTAACTTCCATTTCATTCAACTCGTGATAATGTGTGGCAAACAACGTTTTTGGTCGGTTCGGATGTTCATGTAAATACTCCGCAATCGCCCACGCAATGGAAATTCCGTCATAAGTACTGGTTCCGCGACCAATTTCATCTAACAAAACTAAACTTCTTTCAGAAATGTTATTCAAAATGGAAGCTGTTTCATTCATCTCAACCATAAACGTCGATTCACCCATCGAAATATTATCGCTTGCTCCAACTCTTGTAAATATTTTATCTATTACACCCATTCGCACCGCTTCTGCCGGAACAAAGCTTCCCATTTGGGCCAACAGCACAATTAAAGCTGTTTGTCGCAAAATAGCCGATTTACCCGACATATTCGGACCGGTAATCATGATAATTTGTTGCGAATCCCTATCCAAAAAAACATCGTTTGCAATATACGGAACGCCAACCGGCAATTGTTTTTCAATAACAGGATGACGACCGTTAGTAATTTCTAATTCATACGAATCATCTAAAATGGGTCGAACATACTTGTTTTCAATCGCCAATTGCGTAAACGAATTCAAACAATCTAATTGAGCAATTAAAGCCGCATTTAACTGAACAGGTTTAATGTAAGTACCAATCCAAATGACCAATTGCTCAAATAACTGCGACTCGAGTTGATGAATTTTGTCTTCTGCCCCAAGAATTTTGGTTTCATATTCTTTTAGTTCTTCCGTAATGTATCGTTCGGCATTCACTAAGGTCTGCTTTCTAATCCATTCTGCAGGAACTTTATCTTTGTGCGTATTTCTAACTTCTATGTAATACCCAAACACATTATTAAACGAAATTTTCAAGGATGAAATACCGGTTCGCTCCGATTCTCTGGTCTCAATTCCTTCTAAATATTCTTTACCGGATGTAGAAATTGCTCTTAATTCATCTAATTCGGGATGAATTCCTTTGGCAATTGCATTTCCTTTGTTGATGGAAACGGGAGCATCTTGATTCAAAGTAGTTTTGATTTTTTCTCGCAATAAATCACACGCATGTAAACTATCGCCAATCGCTTTGAGTGATTCATTTGCACTTGCCAATGCCAATGTTTTGATTGGAATAATAGCATCCAACGAATGACAAAGGTTCATCACTTCTCGAGGTGAAACTTTTCCGGTTGCGACTTTGGAAATCAACCGTTCCAAATCGGATATTTGTTTGATTTGGTATTGAATTTTCTGTAAAACTTCTGAATTATCCTTTAAAAAAGTCACTACTTCGTGACGAGATTGTATTTTAGCTGCATCTTTCAATGGCAAAGCCAACCAACGTTTCAATAAACGCGAACCCATCGGCGAAAGCGTTTTATCAATTACATCCAACAATGTGACTGCATTGGGATTGGTACTGTGGTATAATTCTAAATTTCGAATCGTAAAACGATCCATCCACACATACGCATCTTCAGCAATGCGTTGAATGGAAGTAATATGTTGGATTTTATTGTGTTGAGTTTCCGACAAATAATACAAAACCGCACCCGAAGCGACGATTCCTTCTTGCATTTCTTCAATTCCAAATCCTTTTAATGAATTAGTTTGAAAATGCTTGGTCAACACTTCATGGCCATAATCCTCATTATACACCCAATCTTCCAGAAAAAAAGTGTGATAATCTTCGCCAAAAACTTCTCTAAAATGTTGTTTATGATTTTTGGTTACTAAAATTTCACTCGGGCTAAAATTTTGTAACAATTTGTCGATGTATTCTTCATTTCCTTGAGATGTCAAAAATTCGCCTGTTGAAACATCCAAAAATGAAACGCCAATTTGTTTCTTACCAAAATAAACCGAAGCCAAAAAGTTATTTGATTTAGATTGCAACACCTCATCATTCATCGAAACGCCGGGAGTAACTAACTCGGTCACACCTCGTTTCACAATGGTTTTGGTCATTTTTGGGTCTTCCAATTGATCGCAAATCGCTACCCGAAGTCCGGCTTTAACCAATTTTGGTAAATACGTATTCAACGAATGATATGGAAAACCTGCCAAGGCCGTTTCAGTTTCAGAACCGGCACCTCTTTTGGTCAAAACAATCCCTAAAATTTGCGAAGCACGAACGGCATCCTCACCAAACGTTTCATAGAAATCGCCTACACGAAACAACAAACAAGCATCGGGATACTTCCGCTTGATTTCGTTGTATTGCTTCATTAAAGGCGTTTCTTTCGGTTCTTTGACGGTGCTGGATTTGGCTGACAATGGATTAGGTTTTAGGTTTGGATTCAAAAATACGGAAATAAAATTTTAATGGCAATTTCAATGGCAAAATTCAATGGCAAAATTCAATGGCAAAATTCAAAAGCATTACCTATTTTTGTAAGATGAGAAAATTAGCCAATTCTGAACTGGAACGTAAAAATATTGAAGAGTTTAAACATGCTCAAAAAACGCCAATCATCCTTATTTTAGATGACATTAGAAGTTTGCATAACATTGGTTCGGTTTTTAGAACTTCAGATGCTTTTTTGATTGAAAAAATATATTTGTGTGGTATCACGGCTACACCCCCCAACAAGGAAATTCATAAAACGGCTTTAGGTGCCACCGACACAGTTGCATGGGAATATCAAAAAGATGTGATTTCGGTGATTGAGCAATTGAAAGCAGACAACTTTTCCGTTTTTGCCATCGAACAAGTTGAAAATTCGATTATGTTAAATGATTTTGAAGTTGAAAAAGACAAAAAATATGCTTTAATTTTCGGTAATGAAGTAAAGGGTGTTTCGCAACAAGCCATCGAAAAATCGGAAGGTGTAATTGAAATTCCGCAATTAGGAACCAAACATTCATTGAATATTTCTGTCAGTGCCGGAATTGTAGTATGGGATTTATTCACGAAACTAATAGTTTTAGGAGAAAATTAGCAATTAGTGAAGGCGTCTTTTGCTTACTAATTCTTACTTTTACAAAATGAACGGATTTTCATTGTTTCGCAATTCCTTATTCATTCTATTTTTGTGTTCTGGTTTTTTTTCATCTTTGGTTGATAAAAATTTATTTCTAAACCCTAAAGAAAAAAAAACAGCTATTTTAAATGATGCTCCCATTTTAATTGCTACAGGTAATCAAATTTATTGTCCGGGTTCGCAAATGAATATTGTGACCAACATGTCTATCACCGATCCTGATGATACCGGAATTGATGCAATTTATATTCAAATTTCATCCGGATATGTGAATGGTCAAGACGTATTGACTTTAACAGGAACACATCCTACTATTATTTTCAGTTGGGATGCTCTTACCGGAAAACTTACGTTAACAGGTTCTGTAGGACAACCCACTTATGCTGATTTAATTTCGGCTATTGAAGATGTAGTCTATTCAAATTCATCCCCAAACCCAAGCGGAGTTAGAACTTTTTCCATTACAGTTGGTCAGGCGAATTATCTCCCTTCCAATGGTCATTATTACGAGTTTGTACCCTCCATTGGTATCACTTGGAACAATGCAAGAACAGCAGCTGCAAATCGAACTTACTATGGCTTACAAGGTTATTTAGCCACCATCACAGCAGCCGATGAAGCTCAACTTTCCGGCGAACAAGCAGCCGGTGCCGGTTGGATTGGTGGAAGCGATGAAGCAAATGAAGGTGTTTGGCGATGGATGACAGGACCCGAAAATGGTACTGCTTTTTGGAATGGAGGAATTAATGGTACAACACCAAATTTTGCAAATTGGAACAATGGAGAGCCGAACAACATTGGTGATGAAGATTATGCTCACATAACTGCTCCCGGAGTTGGTATTCTCGGTTCTTGGAATGATTTATCCAATACGGGTGAAGCCAGTGGCGATTATCAACCCAAAGGTTTCATCGTAGAATATGGTGGAATGCCGGGTGATCCGGTTTTGCAGATTTCAACAAGTACAACCATTACAATTCCGAGTATTACTTCTTCAGTAGGTCAATCAAGGTGTGGAGATGGTTCGGTAACACTAACCGCAAGTGCTTCTGCGGGAACCATAAAATGGTATACAACACCAACCGGAGGAACACCCTTAGCAAACGGAAACAGCTTTACAACACCAAATTTAACTGAGACAACAACTTACTATGTCGATGCATTTGAAATTGGTTGCACAACCGGAACTAGAACAGCTGTTACGGCAACAATAAATCAAATTCCGACAGTTACAATTGTTGACCCAAATCCGGTGTGCGGAGAAAATTCAACTGTTTTAACTGCTTCTACCACTGCGGGAACTATCAATTGGTATGCTGTTGAAACGGGCGGAACTATTTTGGGAACAGGAACTTCATTCACCACTCCAATTCTTTCAGAAGATACTACTTTTTATGCTGAAGGAATAAATAATGGTTGCTCATCAGGAAATAGAATTCCAATTCTTGTTCAAGTTTATGATTTGCCGGATGTGGAAGATGAAACGGTTACACTTTGTGAAGGAACAGTTATCACTTTAAATGCAGGTGTTTCAAATGCCAATTACCTCTGGTCAACCGGAGAAAGTTCGCAAACCATTCAAGTGAATAACAATGCAAATTATTCCGTTGTGGTAACTTCTTTAGAAGCTGGAAATTGTTCTAAAACAAAAAATTTTACCATCGTTCAATACGATATTCCGGTAATTGAAACAGTTGTTGTTAAAGACAACTCAGTTGAAATTATATCTTCAGGAAATGGCGAATATGAGTATTCTATTGATGGTTTTACTTACCAAGATTCAAATTTATTTACCGTTGGCGAAGGCGGATTATACACGGCTTATGTTCGAGAGAAAATCAACAATTGTGGTTATTCCGACGAGGAAACCTTTGTTGTGCTTTTGGTTCCTCCCTTTTTCACACCCAACGGCGATGGTCTAAACGATGTTTTTTATTTGAAAGGGATGGAATTTTATCCAAATTGTTCCATCTCCATTTTTAACCGTTATGGAAAATTAATCAAACAAATTGTTCCAAGTAATCCGTTTTGGGACGGAACTTTTGAAGGTGAAAATCTACCTGCCGATGATTATTGGTATGTTTTGAAAATTGACAATGCTACAGCGGAACGAAAAGGACATTTTTCATTAAAAAGGTAATTTATCCGGCTATTTTTTTCTCTATTTCTTCTAAAATAAAAATATAATCTTCCTGATTGTTTACAAAATCTTTATCGGAAACATCAATAATCAACACATTTAAATTGGTTTGTGTTTTGATGAAATCCAAATAACCTTGATTGATTTTTTCTAAATATTCTGCCGGAATTTGCATCTCATAACTTCTGCCTCTTTTTTTGATATTTTCTAAAAGTTGCTCTGTGTTTTGATATAAATAAACATATAAATCAGGCTTAGGCATCTCTTTATGAATGATGTCAAACATGGTTTTATAAAGCCTGAATTCATCTTCTGCCAAGGTAACTTTTGCAAAAATCAAGGATTTAAAAATATGATAATCGGCTACAATAAAATCTTTAAACAAATCAAATTGAGCTAAATCATCCGATAATTGTTGGTATCTGTCGGCCAAAAAAGACATTTCCAAAGGAAAAGCATACCGACTTTGGTCTTCGTAAAATTTGGGTAAAAACGGATTATCAGCAAAACGTTCCAAAACTAACTTGGCATTAAAATCTTCAGCAATTTTGGATGATAAAGTAGTTTTTCCGGCTCCAATATTTCCTTCAATGGCAATATAATTAAACTGTTGAAGATTTATTTTTTCAAGCGGAGCTTCTAATTTTTGTACTACTTTGCAATTGCTTTTATCTTCCGCTAATTGAACTAATTCTGGTAAATACTTTTGTAAAATAGGATGACGCCAATCCAAATTCAAATCACGCATGGGCAACAACACAAACTTTCTGTTTTGCATGTGCGGATGAGGAACTTTTAATCTTTCGGTGTTGATGATTTCCTCGTTATAAGTAATTACATCAATATCGATTATTCTGGGTTGATAACCTTCTTCGTTATTTCGGACTCTTCCTAATTTGGTTTCGAGTTCTAAAACTTCGTCTAAAATTTGTTCGGCATTTTTTGAAGTTTGCAAAACTAATGCACAATTATAAAAGGGTTCACTATCAAAACCCCACGAAGGTGTTTCGTATAGCGAAGAAACTTTCACTACCGTAGCAATGTTTTGATGAATGAATTTTGTAGCCAACTGAATGTTTTCCAGACGGTTACCTAAATTACTTCCTAACGATAAAATGACTTGGCTTTGATTATTCATAGAAAAGCAAAATAACTAAAACTATTTTAGAAATAAAGTATCTTTGCCAATCCTGTTAATAAGTTTCTGTAATAATGAATTACATAAAAATTAAAATGTAACATAATACAATGAAAGACTACTAATTAGGAAAACAATATTCAATTAAATAAGTATAAAATGAAATTTTTAGGAAATGTATTGGCCACCATCATCGGATTGTTTGTATTCTGTATGATATTATTTTTCGGGTTAATGATTGTTGGAGCAGTTGCTGGTAGCGGCTCTGATGTTGCAAAAGTAGAATCTAATTCCGTTTTAGTTTTAGACATGGAAAATGTATCTTTAGATTACACCGGAAAATTTACCGATCCTTGGGTAACTATTTTAAATGAAGAAGCATCAGTAGGTTTAATTGATGTTTTAAACGCAGTTGATAATGCCAAAACCGATGATAAAATAAAAGGAATTTCAATCTTGAACAGCAACAGCAGTTTAGGATTAGCTCAATCCAAAGCCTTGAGAGACAAATTGATTGATTTTAAAAAATCAGGAAAATTTATTGTTTCCTATGCCGATTATTTTACGCAAGGTGAATATTACATTAATTCTGTTGCCGATACGATTTATATGAATCCTGTGGGCGAAATGGACTTTAAAGGTCTTGCTTCTGAAATCATGTTCTTTAAAGATATTCAGGAAAAAACAGGTGTGAAAATGGAAGTAATTCGTCACGGAAAATACAAAAGTGCGGTTGAACCGTTTTTGGAAAACGAAATGAGTGATGCCAACAGAGAACAGATTTCGGCTTTATTAAACTCGGCTTGGAGTTCAATTGTAAGCGATATTTCAAAAAGCAGAAATATTTCGGTAGATTCATTAAACAGTATTGCGAATAAATTATCGGCTAGAACTCCTGAAATGGCTAAATCAAAAAAACTAATTGACAAAATTGGTTATGAAGATCAATACCACGACGGAATTAAAAAAGCGTTGAAAGTTAAAAAAGATGAGGATTATGAGTGGATATCGATCATGGATTATGCTAAAAACGTATCAAAAACGCCTCAAAAAATAGATTCGAAAGATAAAATTGCCATTATTTATGCTCAAGGTGAAATCATGGGCGGCGAAGGTGATGTAAATGTGATTGGCGAAGGTGCGATGAGAACTTCACTGCAAGAAGCCAGAAAAGACGAAAAAGTGAAAGCCATCGTAATTCGAGTAGATAGCCCGGGCGGAAGTGCCTTGACTTCTGAATTAATCTGGAGAGAAATTGAACTAACCAAAAAAGTGAAACCGGTTGTGGTTTCTATGGGTAATTTAGCCGCTTCGGGTGGTTATTATATTGCTTGTAATGCCGATAAAATTATTGCAGAACCCAACACAATTACAGGTTCTATTGGTGTTTTTGGTGTGTTACCGAATATGACAGAATTATCCAAAAAAATCGGAATCAGTACTTCTCAAGTTAAAACACATGATCATGCGATTGGCTATAGCCCGTTTAAACCAATTGATGAGAAATTTAAAGAAGTAACTACCGAATCGGTAGAAAATATTTACACCGTTTTTGTGAATCGCGTTGCTACCGGAAGAAAAATGACTTTTGAACAAGTAGATGCCATTGCTCAAGGAAGAGTTTGGACCGGAACAGAAGCATTGCAAAATGGTTTAGTAGATAAATTAGGTGGTTTAGATGTAGCGTTGAGCGAAGCGGCGACGTTAGCAAAAATCAAAAAATATAAAACGGTAAACTATCCTGAATTTGATAAAACATTCATGCAATTTTTAAGCAATCAAAACGGTATTCCTTTTGCTAAATCCAAAGAAGCTATGATTAAGGAAGAAATTGGAGAAGAGGCTTATCAAACGCTACAACAAGTAAAAAGAGCAACGGCTCGAACCGGCATTCAAACGCTGATGCCTTTTGAGTTAAAAATTAAATAATTATAGAAACCTGACAGCAACTTAAAACTGTCAGGTTTTTTTAATTGTAAAATATCTACCATTTTTAATTTGCTAAAGAGCAATCGAACCCTTCAAAGTATGATATTTTTCTGTTTGATGCCATTTTGCGTTTTCGTCTTGAAAAATAATTCCTGTATTTTCTAAAGTTTCCATTGCTAAACTTGTGGCGTCTTCAAAATGCTCTAAGTTATCTTGCCAGTTTTTTAAAGCAACATCTTTCGAATCAGTCATAACAAAATTGTTTTGATTCCAATCACAAATAACAACTTCATTTTCAATCCAAATATCAACCCAAGCATTGATTTTTCCATCTTGAATTAAAACGGAATCTTTTTCATATCGAATAGCTTTCATAATTATTCCATTGGTTTTATCATAGTTTCTATGAAATCAATTTCTTCATTAGTCAATTTATATTTTGCATATAACTGTTGGTCTATATCAGAAATAGATTTAGTCCAATCAATGTCTGATGCAGAAGTAAAATCTTGTAATGGTACTTTTTGCCACGTGGCTCTTGTATTATGTTGAGTAATCTTTAAGAGTCCAAGCATAGTCCGAGTAAATTTTGATTTAATGTATTTCAGAACATTTTGAGCCTCTATTTCATTGTCAAAAGCACCTATTGATAAAAAAGTATCCGTATGACCAATAAAAGGTTGTCCAATAATTGGTGTACTTAATATCTCTCCAATTACACCTGAACCATTAGCTTCAGGCACAATAACTTTCCATTTTTCGAATGAGTCAGGCAAAGACAAATATTTTTTATCAATCCATTTATATTGTCGCTTAGCATTTACTAAACCTAATATTTTTATCGAATCTTGATTTTTACAATTATCCAAAAAAGCAAAATCCATTTTTGAAAATGATTTTGAAACAATTTTATTTTTAGTTCCTTTACCTTGCAATTTTTCAGCATATGGGAATTCTGAGAAAAAAGTATTCGAAAAACGATAAATCCCTTGCGATTGTACAAGTTCAGAAAATGACAATTCTATTTTTTGATCAACTTTTTTTGAAATAGTTGATAGTTCTTGGAAATGTGTAAAAGTTTCAATAGGCTCAAAAACTTGATTTTTATTTCTAAAAAGGATTGCTAAACCACCTTTTATATCTGTATGTTCAAATAATTTGGATGAATCTTGTTCATATAATACAACTTTCAGATGTTTATCTGACAGCATTTTTTCATTCCAAATTTTAGATGTTTGTCCAGCATTAAATAAAAATCTTGCAGGAGATATTAAAATATATTGCTCTGATAAATTTTCTGATAAGTCATAAAAGTATTGATAAATTGGTTCGTCACGAGCTACACCACTTTGCTGATAAGGCGGATTGCCTACAATTACATTGAACTTCATTTTTTGGTTGTTTATTTTGATGGTTTCTTTTTCAATGAATTTGTTTTCACTGATTAAGTCATAAGATGTGTAGTTTGCTTCAATTAGTTTTACATCTAATTCGAGTAGCTTGTACACTTTTCTAGTAAATTCATACGCAATTTTTGATGTGGGAATGGAGTAGAATTTGTTGGCTACTTCTTTGCCGAATTTTTTATAAACGGCATAGACAAACTCGCCTTGTTTGGACGCAATGTCTAAAAGCGTTGTATTCTTGTTAACGGCATTTTCTGGCAAACCTTCAATCATTTTGTCGGTCACAAATTCGGGCGTTACAATCTCTGAATCTGATAAGCGACTAAACTTTTTCATTGCATTACTCGCTCTATCTATTGGAGAAATCGCGGTATCGTTGGCTAATGAATTAATGTTGTGGATTTTATAGTCTAGTTCGCTTAAAATAAATGGATTGATGTGATTTTGAAACAAATCGAGTATTGTGGTTTCAAGACTCAAATTTGAAGCAATTCGCAAATTATCTGCATTATCCTTTATGTGAGTAATGATTTCTTGTAAGGATTTAACTCTTGAATCTGTCAAAAATGCAAAGAATAAAATTCTTGCATAATACATAGCAAATTGACCTTTGTAGTCGTTTGTTGGGTCTTCTTCTTCTTTTGTTTGTTTAGGTTTATTGACTTTAATTTTATTATTATCGTCATCTTCAGGAGAATTGTCAATATCAATATCATCGCCATCTCCTTCTGATGGTTTAATTTCAATACCTTGGCGAGAACCAATTTTATTTTGTCTTTCAATTTCGGCTTTGATTGCTTCAATATCCAACAAAGAATAATCAATTGAAATAGTTGTAGCTTCATCAAATACGCTTCTACTGCTTGAATATTTACGAACAGCATCTAAAATATCTGCTGGCTGTATTCGAACAATTTTATTGTTGTTTAAAACGATAATTGGAGATATTTCAAGCTCTTTTCGGATTCGTTCTTCTAATAAACTGTTGCCGTTAGATTCAGTATTTACATTGTAAATCTGCGACTTATGTTCCTGCATTTGGAACATTCTATTTGGGTTAAAGTCAACCAATAAAGTTTGAGGTTTCATATTGAATTTAACCACATCACCATTCGGCTCTTTGAAAATTTTTACGTATTGATTTTGCAAGCGAAAAATAGCTTGGTCGTATTCTTGTGGCGAAGCCGTGTCTTTTAGATAGAGCATAGTATCCCATTGAGGAACTGTGCTGCCGGTTAACATTCTGTTAACTGTCAAAGTGATTGTTTTTACATTCTCACTTTCACATTTTTTTATTTTGGCTTGAACTGATTGTGTGTCTTTGAAGTTTTTTTCGTTATCAACTCCAGAGATATTGATGATTTCGTATTTGCTAAGATGTTTAAATTGGTTGGTCTTGATTAATTCCTCCAATGCGTCACAAGAAGCTCTATAAGGCAAAACACAAACGATATGACGGCACATTTTACCCTCTTGTATTTTATCGTAGTCAAGAAAACTCAATAAATTGGAATCATTTTCTGAGCCGTCTATAACTTTAAGCAATTCAAGAATTTCCTTTTCGTGAATAAACTTTTGATGAAGATTTGTTTTGCTGTCTTTGGAAATGGATTTTGGTCTAAAAAGCTCTGAAAAAGCGTATGTAACACCATTCTTTTTCAGCTCCTCCATTTTTTTTCGTGAAGATTCATTTGGATTAAATGCGAAACGAATCATTTGAGGAAAGCCATAATAAGGATTATCCCATTCTTTAACTTCGTCTTTATTTATATTTTCTAAATCCCATTGTTCTTGGTCTTCTGCAATGTTTGTGAATTGATAGAATGCAATAATATCATCATTGGTAAACTCGCTATTCATCAAAATTCGATAAGGAGTTCCAGAAAGATGAATGCGGATTTTTGCTTTTAACTCTTTTTCAATCTCATCTATATTATCTATCGAAATTTCGTTGAGTTTTTCTTCACTTTTAATGTCTTTGACTTTTAAATCGCCTGCTCTTAATACTTTTCCGTATTCATTTGCTCTTGCTCCAAAATGTGTTTCATCTATGAGCAATAAGTCAATTTGATTGTCAAATACTTCTTTGTGTTTGGTTTTTATTTCATCACCTTGCAAGTCTTGTAAGGTTAGAAACAAAACAATTTTTTCATTTGCCTTTTGTTTTTCGGCTATGATAAATTCATTTCTATATAAATCATCACTTTCTAAAAAACTATAGCCATCAAATTTAATATGGCTTTCAACTGTTTTTTTCCATTCATTTCTAACATCCGCTTTTGCTGAAACAACCACCACCAATTTTGCATTCATTTCAACAGCACAACACATGGAGGTGAACGATTTGCCAAAACGCATTACTGCATACATCAGCAAGTTGGATCTGCCTTTTTTGATGGCATTTCTAAAATTGTCTACTGTTTTTTGTTGGTTTGGTCGAAGTGGATAATCTTCAATTCTGTTGTAAATAGGTTTTATCGGAAGAAGACTTTCATCAAAACGATAATATTGATACTTTGATTCGTTTTTTTGATGTCCTCTTTTTATATCCTCTATGGCTTCTTGTAAATCTGCTTCTGTAGCATTTTCAAAAAACTCATTAGAGTAATATGGAATTCCTTTTAAAATATTGGGTTTTAAACGGTTTCTTTTTAATTCGTTTTCAAGAAAAAAATGAACTGCATAATCTCTAAAAAAAGTTTCGTCATCTACTTTTGCAACGTTTCCATACTTTTTTTCAAGATTTGGAAAATACTTTCGCCATTCATTTAACCTCTTTTCAATTGGTCGATAAGTATCACCAACTTTCAAGAAATTTGGAATTGTTTCAGTTGTAAAAGCATAGATTTGAGGTTCAACTCTTCCAATAATTAAATCATCAAGAATAGTTACATTGATAGTATTCTGTTCACTCATTATTTACTTTTCTAATAGAGATATAAATTTTATAGGCTCTTCAATTTCCCAATCCATAATGTTGCAATAAATGCCATTGTGTAATTTCATGTTCTGGGTTTCACAACCTTTACATTTCTTTATTTCTGTTTTGGTTTCAAAAATATCTGCAACTTCTACCATTTCATCTTTGCAACTGACTGGGACAACTCCTTTCAGACCATCCATTTGCCAGATGTTCCAAGAAATAATTTTCGCAATATTTTGTATAGATTCAAGAGTTGGTTCTGTTTCAAATTTGTGTGTAAAGTTTTCAATAAATGTTATTAATAAAGCTTCACGAGCCAAAAGCAAACTATCGCCTTGCCATTCAAAGCCATAAGTGCTTTTATAGGCTATTTCTACAGATTTTATCCAATCTTCTTTAATATCTAAATTTTCATTTAATACTCTTAATTTTCTATCTAAAAGTCCAATTCTATCTTCAATCTTGATAAATTCTCCAGTTGTGGTATCATATCTACTCACTAAATATGGTGCTTCTCCACAAGTAATTTCTAATCTTGTATCGCGAACATAGTCTTGCCAAGTTTTGCCTTTTGGAAAAACAATTTTTTCGCTTGTTGTTTCCCAAGATTTTGTGCCATTTTTCAACACGATTTCTTTATTGAAAACATTCTCTTTCCCAAACCAAGAATTGTCAACCAAATTATTTTGTGCGTTGCATATCCAAGAAGGTGTGAAAACTTCTGCCATTTCTTTGGAGCGTGATAATTGTAAAATCTTGTCTTTGTGAACTCTTGGCATTATAACATTTCCATTCTCTCCTGTGATTAGTTCAGGCGATATTTCTGAACTAAATCTATATGCCTCTCCAAGATTCTTATAGTTATCTGTTGCCCAAAAAATATTTTTTTGAGTAGTTTGGTCACGTAGTAGTATTGCGAGAACGTCTGGGTATTTCTCGATTAACTCGTTTTCTAATATGTCGATAACTACTTGCATTGGTAAGCCATTTATTAGTTGATTTTAATTCATCTAATCTGAAAAAAATTATTTCAAAAAATCAGTATTTTTTTTCAAATTCTAATTTAATATGAAGATTAACAAATTTAGTTTTTTATTTTCTTGTAATGAAAATAGTAAACATTTTTTTATAATAATATAGCAGATTGTTTTTTGGACAAGCACTGGGTTACAAGTTCAAGTTCAACAACTAAAAACTGTCAGGTTTTTTTTAATTTAGTTAACAACTGTTTCCTTGCTAATTTATTATTTTTGTTAAAAAAAGCATTGGAAACAAAAGACAAACTGTTTGCCTATAAAATTTATTTCACACTGGGAGCCATGTTCATTGCTTCGTTGGTGGTGTCGAATTTAATTTTTCAGAAATTTTTTTATTGGGATTTTTTCGGGTTGTATCGGTTTGAAATTTCGGTGGGAATTCTACCCTACCCGATTACGTTTTTAATTACTGATATTATCTCCGAGATTTATGGGAAGAAAATGGCCAATCAAGTGGTGACTACAGGAATTTTTGCCTCAGTTTTTTCTCTATTAATTATTTATATTTCCAATGCCGCTCCTGCGATAGAAAATTCTCCTGTGAATGACGAACTTTTTTCAGTTGTTTTTGGTCAGACTGCATTAGCCGTTTTAGCTTCGATGATAGCTTATTTAGCGGCACAATACATCGATATTTACATCTTCCATTTTTGGAAAAAAGTCACCAAAGGAAAAATGCTTTGGGTGAGAAATAACTTTTCCACTTTCACTTCTCAATTTGTTGATACATTTGCGGTATTATTTTTGCTGTGTAGTTTTAAAATATTAAGTTGGGATTTGTTTCCCGGATTGTTACTAAGTGGTTTTTTGTTTAAAGTACTCATAGCCATTTTAGATACACCCGTTTTGTATGCTGCGGTGTATTATTTTCAAAAGCGTTTTAACCTAGCTCGTGGCGAAGAGCTAAATTTGGACTAAATCCTAAAAACGAAAATTAAAATCCCCATAGCCCAGTCCGACTGGTTAGCTCTCGTTTTTTATATGAAACTGGAAAGGAGGGCAGGAATTACGTAACCAAACCTAACTATTGATTCGCTCCAAATAAATAAACATAATTATGATTAAAAAAATTTTAAAAGGTTTAGGGATTTTTTTGTTAATAGCCATTATTGCTTTAGCAGCTGCCCCGTTTTTGTTTAAAGACAAAATCAAAGCATTAGTATTAAAATCGATTAACGAGAATGTGGATGCCAATGTGGCGTTTGATGATGTGAGTTTGAGTTTGTTCAAAAGTTTTCCGCGTGCCAATGTAACGATTGACAAATTGAGCATTATTAACAAAGCTCCGTTTGAAGGCGATACATTATTTTATTCGGGTGAATTAAACCTGAAAATGTCGGTGAAAGAATTGTTTAAATCGGAAGGCGAAGCAATGGAATTGGAATCGTTTTCCAGCAAAGATGGCATTGTAAACATCATTTTTAACAAAGACGGAATTGGCAATTTTGATATTGCCATGAAAGACGATAAAGAAGAAAAACCTTCGGATAGCAAGCCTTTTGCGATGAATATTCAGAGTTATTCAATTGAAAATTTGAAGTTTACTTTTTTGGATGAAAGTTCCAAAATCAAGATGGTTGTGGATAAAATTAATCACACCGGAACAGGAAATTTCGCCGCTTCCAAACTAGATTTAGATACTGAAACCAATGCCTTGATGAGTTTGGATATGGATAAAACCAACTATATGAAAGACGTTTCATTAACATTGGATGCCATTTTAGGAATAGATTTGGAGAACAGCAAATATGAATTTAAAGACAACGAAGCATTAATTAACCAATTGCCTTTAAAGTTTGCCGGTTTTATTCAGTTAGTGGAAGCCGGACAGCAATATGATTTGACGTTTAACACACCCACCTCGTCGTTTAAAAACTTTTTAGGATTGGTTCCTTCTGCTTATAAAGGTGATTTAGATAAAATTCAAACCACAGGAGATTTTAAAGTTTCCGGTTTTGCAAAAGGATTGTATTCTGAAACCACTATTCCAAAATTCAACTTGGAAATAGCTTCTAACAATGCTTCCTTTAAATTTCCTGACTTACCAAAAAAAGTGGAAAACATCATCATTGATACCAAAATTAAAAACGAAACCGGTTTAATGAATGACACTTATGTAAACATTGATAATTTGTCGTTTAAAATTGACAAAGATGTTTTTAATGCGAAAGCAAATATCAGAAATGTTTCCGAAAACCCGTTGGTTGATGCGGCTTTGAAAGGAACAATTAATTTAGCAAACCTCAGCAAAGCCTATCCAATTAAGTTAGACACACCGCTTTCAGGAATTTTAAAAGCCGATGTAACAACAAAATTTGATATGCAATCGGTGGAAAAAGAGCAATATCAAAACATTCAAAATGCAGGTTTAGTAAGTATAACCGGATTTAAATATACCGATGAAAACGGAAAAGGAATGAACATTAGCGAAGCGATTGTTCAGTTTAATCCAAGTACGTTGAATTTACAAAAATTCGCCGCACAAACAGGAAAAAGCGATATTAATGTGAATGGTGTTTTAGAAAATTTCTATGGTTATTTATTTAACGATCAAAATTTGAAAGGAAATTTCAATATGAGTTCTAATCAATTGGCTGTAAATGATTTCATGACAACTGAAGAACCAACC
Organism: Flavobacterium sp.; assembly: GCF_044339515.1. GTDB lineage: Bacteria > Bacteroidota > Bacteroidia > Flavobacteriales > Flavobacteriaceae > Flavobacterium. The sequence goes on along the minus strand of NZ_JBIIVK010000004.1, from coordinate 21,840 downwards.
AAAGAAGGTCAGAAACCGAGTGAAGCGTTGAAGATTCCGGCATTTTTAGATGTGACGCTAAATGCCAAAGCCAATACGGTTTTCTATGATAATTTAACTTTGAAAGATGTTTCAGGAAAATTAATTGTGAAAGATGAAAGAGTAACTTTAGAAAATGTAAAAACAAACATCTTTGGTGGGATGATTGGTTTAAACGGAAATGTTTCTACCAAAACAAAAGTGCCCACATTTGCCATGAATTTGGATTTAAAAACAGTCAATATTAGTGAAACATTTACCCAATTGGATATGATGAAAAGCATTGCTCCAATAGCGAATGTTATAAACGGCAAACTCAATTCGACCATTAAACTTTCCGGTAATTTGGACGCGAAAGAAATGACTCCGGATTTAAAAACATTAACAGGAGATTTAGCCGGCCAATTACTTTCTACTACTGTAAATGCTTCCAACTCTACGTTGCTAAGTGCTTTAGACAGTCAAATTAATTTTATTGATTTGAAAAAACTGAATTTGAATGATTTAAAAACAAGTTTATCTTTTGAAAATGGAAAAGTAAAAGTTAAACCATTTGACATTAAATATGAAGATGTAACTGTAAATATTGGTGGAACCCATGGTTTTGATCAATCGATGAATTACAATCTGAAATTTGATGTCCCCGCTAAATATTTAGGAAAAGAAGCAAACAATTTAATAGCCAAATTATCTCCCGCAGATGCATCAAAAATTAAAAACATTCCGGTAAATGCTGTGTTGGGTGGAAATTTTTCTAAACCAACTATCTCTACGGACATGAAGCAAGCCACAACTGCTTTGGTTAATCAATTGGTGGAGCAACAAAAACAAAAATTAGTAAACCAAGGAACTTCAGCTTTAGGCAATTTGTTAAATCAAACAAAAAATCCAAAAGACACTTCAAAAACAACAACTCCATCAACAAAAGAAGAAGTGAAAACCAAAACAGAAGAAGTTGTAAAAGACAAAGTAAAAGAGGGCTTAAACAACTTGTTTGGCAACAAAAAGAAAAAAGAATAAAAAAGTAACCCCAAATTGAAAATACAATTTGGGGTTCTTCTTTAAAACTAAATAACTAACGCTACTATTCTGTTTGTAAACTAACAGACAATTTAATTTCTTCTTTTATCTTAATCACTCCTCCAATTTTTTTGGGAGGAGTGAGATTGAAATCGCTAAACTGTAATGTAATGTTACCGACTAAACGGTTTTTATCAGATTTCAATAGGAGATTTTTATAAATTTTTTGTTTTCCAACCAAATTGAGGGTTAAATCGCAACTGAAATTCTCAGCAGTTTTTTTAAAATTTGAAAGTTCAATTCTAACATTTGGAAATTCTTTTTCTTTTAAAGTTTTTCTAAAATCATTGTTTAGAATAAAATTTCCACAACCAAAACTTTTAACTGGAACACTATGCGAAATTTTTTTTGTTCTGTCAGGTTGATTAAAAAACAGCGTGTCTTTAGCATTCATATCGTAGTTACATTCAAAACCTCCAATTGAAGTAGTACCTTGAACAGTGAACTGTTTCGTACTGACCAACAGATAATCTTTAGGTGTTGAAAACAGTGCTCCTGTTAAAACTAATATGAGACCAAAAACACGCATATTGTTTGTTTTAGAATGCAATCACAGCCTCGGCAACAAATCCGTTAAACTTACCTTCGTTTAAGATATTTGTTTTGGCAAAACCGTCATACTTTTGATTAACATATTCAAATTTAATCAAAATATTTTTAGTCATGAACCAACCTCCACCAATGTTGAAACGAGTCACGTCTACATCTTCGTTAGCAGCAGTTTCTCCAGTTACGTTATTGTAACGACCGGCAACATAAAGGTTTTCATTTTTACCGAAACGGTAGATTAACTCTGCTCCTAATTGGGTAAAATCTCTCTCGTCTACTTCCGCTTTTGTTTTTCCGCTTACTTTTTCAACCATACCAAAAAACTCTAATCCTTTGTATTTCACAAACGGGTTAATCATAATTGCGGTTAATTCATTAGTAAAACCAGGAGTAATCAAACCTGAAGAATAATTTGCAGAAGAGGTTGCCAATGTATTTTCCATTACAAAGTAATATCTAGAACCGGCACGGTCACCACCATAAAGATAGGTTCTGGCAGATTGAGCTGTGTTGTACAAAGACCCTGTTAATCTGAAACGTAAATCATTATTCAACTGTTTATCATAGCCTATTTTTGCCATCACTGAAGGACTTGTTACGCCTGGTGCATTAGTCGTTTGATTTAATTTTCCATTTGTTGCTCCAAGCATTGCCAACCAGCCATTTCTTTGATAGTAAACTTCTGCTCCAACTTCAGTTGTAAAAGCATCCATGATATAATTACCTACAAATGGATTGTAAATGGCCAAAGCATTATCCGATCTTCTAAAATGAGCATCACCATAATTGTTTTCCATGTGACCAATTTTGATGGTAAGATTCTTCATTGTTTCTGCCATAAATCCTTTGCTGATAAAGTCTAACTTATCAATTTGGATATAGCCTCCTTTTACATAAGGTTCCGGGTGGTGGCGAGAAGAAAGATATGTTCTCAAGTGAAGATTAATACCATCATACAAAGCCACATCAATGTCTAAATTGGCTGTTGCTAAGTTAAAGTTATTTCCTAAATTAGCTAACTGATTGGTATTAACACTGTTTGTGTTTAAAACCGGATCAGCATTGTTTTCATGGTCTAATGCTTGATACTGGAGAGCAAATGCACCACCTATTCGTACTTTCACATTTTCAAAGGTAGATGCTGTGTCTTTTGGAGCCTCAAACATAGATAGTCCGGTCTTATCATAAGGTCTCCAGTTGTTTAATTGATATTGTTGCTTTTGAGCGATTGCAAGTGTACTTATCAATACAAGAGCAAGGGTAAATAAATTTCTCATTTTTAAATTAATTTAGAGGTTGATTTTAGAATTATTTGAATTTTAGTGTAAAACTTATTTTAACATCATCACCCGTTTTTACGGTCCCCATTAAGGCGGTTGGTGGTGTAATTTTGTAGTCGGTCAATTTAAAAGAATAACTTCCTTCAAAAACAGATTGACCTCCTATTATTGTTTCTTTGATTTTTAATGTCACCGATTTTGTTACACCCGAAATGGAAAATGTCCCGGTAAAATTCCAAGTGCCATCTGTGTTTTTTGCAGCTGCTTTTAAATCAAATTTTACTGTTTTGTATTGATTCGTTTTTAATGCTTTGTAAGCATTTTTGTCCATACCGCCTTTTCCGCTTTTGATACTTTCGGCCGGCATTTCTACTACAAGAGAAGTAATGGCTGTTAATTTATTCCCATCTACTGTTCCTACAAGTTTTCCGGTAGCTGTTTCAGAAACCATGTCCCAATCGTGTAAACTTGATGTTCCGGAAATTTTTAATTGTGGTTTTGCATCAAGTGTTAAAGTCTTTTGAGCGAAACCAAAGGTAGAAGAAGCTATAAAAAACAATAGCAAAATTCCTTTTTCGAAGTTGAATAATCGTTTCATAATTGTGAGGTTTTGAATTATGAGACAAATTTCTGCCCGAAAAAGGGAAAAAAACATGACGAATGTCAGTGTTTATTGAGTATTTTATATCTTAATTTAGAATACGTTTTCGAAATCGAAATAGTTGATAACTTACAGTTGAATCTTTACTACATAACCTTCGAATGTTCGAATATTAAAAACAGTACCATCTTGAAAAATTAAATACTGTCCTTTAACACCCGATAATTTCCCTTGGTAAATTGGTGATTTATCTAAATTTAAACTGGTTACTTTTTTTGGGTATACGAGCACAGGATAATGTAGTTCAATCAAATTTGGATGCTGATTACTGTAATATTCTCGTACTTCGTTGGGTAAAAAGGTTCCTGCTTTTAAACGTTCCTGAACTAAATTAACAGAGGGAACTTCATTTTTAAGCATTTTTTGCCAATTGGTTTTATCGGCATATTGACTTTTAAGAGCTACTTCGGCAATTCCTGCCAAATAACGATTAGGAACTTCAATAATAGGTATCGCTTGCACCGCTCCTTGATCAATCCATCTCGTGGGGACTTGTGTTTTACGAGTAACTCCGACTTTTACTTCACTTGATAAGGCCAAATAAACAATATGCGGTTGCAACTGCACTTTTTTTTCATACTCCAAATCACGGTCTTCAATGTCTAAATGTGCCGTGCTGAGTTCAGGTTTCATAATCCAATCACCGGCAGAAGCACTTGACATAAAACAATCATAACAAAAACCTTGACGAAATATTTTCTTCTTCTTTCCACAATTCAAACATTGATAACCTTGAAATGAAATTTCAAGCTCTTTATCTAACAATTGATTAAGGTTTAAAAAGCTATTTTCAAATACCAAATAATAGTGAATGGGATTACCAAGTTCCGTTTGCATTTTGGTTAGAACGCCTTCGTATGTCATAAAAGAGAAAGTTTGTCAATTAAAGTTCATCGTTTACCAAAAATCATTATTTTTGGTGAAGCTGTAAAGTTAGGTTTGTATTTTTAATTTTCAAATCAAACAGCAATATTATTAAAATAGAGAAAAATGCCACTACCCATTATCAATTCGATTGCTACTTGGATCTTAAAAAAAAGGATTCATCAAATTGAATTGTTTATGAAATATCCCAATGAAGTGCAAGAAGAATTACTTCTTTCACTACTCAAAATATCTGAAAACACGGTTGTTGGCAGGCAATATGACTTTAATACTATCAAAAATTACCATACTTTTTCCGAACGGGTTCCGGTTTCTGCCTATGAAGATTTAGAACCCATGATAGAACAGACGCGAAAAGGAATGCAAAATATTTTTTGGCCAACTTCTATCAAATGGTTTGCCAAATCAAGCGGAACGACCAATGCCAAAAGCAAGTTTATTCCGGTGAGTAATGAAGCTTTGGAAAACTGTCATTACAAAGCCAGTAAAGATTTATTGAGTTTGTATTTAAACAATAACGAGGATTCGCAATTGTTTGTAGGCAAAAGTCTTCGCTTGGGCGGAAGCAAAGAACTATATGAAGATAATAATACATTTTTTGGAGATTTATCTGCTATTTTGATTGACAATATGCCGATTTGGGCTGAATTTAGTTCTACACCCAGCAACCGGGTTTCGCTCATGGGCGATTGGGAAATTAAATTAATGGCTATTGTTCAAGAAACCATTTATGAGGATGTTACCAGTTTGGCCGGAGTGCCTTCTTGGATGTTGGTTTTGCTTAATAAAGTATTAGAAGAAACCGGCAAAACTAATTTATTAGAAATTTGGCCACATGCCGAAGTTTACTTTCATGGCGGCGTGAGTTTTGATCCGTATCGTGAACAGTATCAAAAATTATTTCCGAGCAGTGATTTTAATTATTACGAAATTTATAATGCTTCCGAAGGTTTCTTTGCCATTCAGGATTTGAATAATTCCAACGACTTATTACTAATGCTGGACTATGGAATTTTCTATGAATTTATTCCGATGGATGCCTTTGGAACACCAGAGCAAAAAATTATTCGGTTGGCCGAAGTAGAATTGTTTAAAAATTATGCGGTTGTAATTACCACCAACTCCGGTTTATGGCGGTATATGATTGGTGATACGGTCCGTTTTACTTCTTTAAATCCGTATCGCATTAGAGTAACCGGAAGAACCAAGCATTTTATCAATGTTTTCGGTGAGGAGTTGATTGTGGAAAACACCGACCAAGCCATTGCTAAAGCTTGCCATGAAACTGAATCAGAAGTAGTTGATTATACTGTTGCTCCTGTTTTTATGGATGGCAAGGAAAAAGGAGCTCATGAATGGATGATTGAGTTTAAAAAATCACCCGAAAACATCAACTATTTCAGAAAGATATTAGACGATATATTACAAACGCTCAATTCGGATTATGAAGCGAAAAGACGTAATAATATGACATTAAATCCGTTAATCATTAATGTTGCCAGACCAAATTTGTTTTATGATTGGTTGAAAGAACGTGATAAATTAGGTGGACAACACAAGATTCCTAGGCTTTCCAACGAGCGAACTTATTTGGAGCAATTATTACGAATGCAGTTTGCGGAACAGATTTAATATGAAAAAATTACTTTTACTTTTTCTTTTAATTACTTTATTTTCTTGCGGACCAAGAAGGCTTGGTTGCGGACCAGGTAGACGATGCGAAGCTCCTACTCAAAAAGAAAAACTTAATTTAATTCCACAAAAAAATCCTGAAGCAAAAACCTCAGGATTAGTTTAATTTAGTATTGTAAGTAATTCTAAGAAACTGCTTTTAGTCGTTGTAACATGTTTTTGTTCAACGTATGTTCGGCATAACTTTTTTCGATATGCAATGTTTTTTCATCTGAGCTTGGTAAATCATACATAGCATCCGTTAAAATAGCTTCGCAAAGCGAACGTAATCCACGAGCTCCTAATTTGTATTCTAAGGCTTTATCTACAATATAATCTAAAGCTTCCTCTGAAATCGAAAATTCTACATTATCCATTTCAAACAATTTTTTATATTGCTTGATAAGTGCATTTTTTGGCTCTGTTAAAATAGAACGAAGGGTTTCTCGGTCCAAAGGATTCATATAAGACAACACGGGAAGACGACCAATAATTTCAGGTATCAAACCAAAATCTTTAATATCTTTTGGAATAATGTATTGCATCAAATTATCCTTATCAATTTGGTCTGTATTGGCAGAAGCACTATACCCTACCGCTTGACGATTTAATCGTTTTGAAATGATTCGTTCGATTCCGTCAAAAGCACCTCCGGCAATAAAAAGAATATTTTGTGTGTTTACTTCGATAAATTTTTGGTCAGGATGTTTTCTTCCTCCTTTTGGCGGAACATTTACAACGGTTCCTTCTAACAATTTCAATAAAGCTTGCTGAACTCCTTCACCGGAAACATCTCTCGTAATGGAGGGATTATCACTTTTGCGTGCAATTTTATCAATTTCGTCAATAAAAACAATACCTCTCTCTGCTTTTGCCACATCATAATCAGCTACTTGTAATAAGCGAGTTAAAATGCTTTCCACATCTTCCCCTACATAACCAGCTTCAGTTAAAACTGTTGCATCTACAATAGTCAGCGGTACATTCAACATTTTGGCAATAGTTTTGGCTACCAATGTTTTTCCTGTTCCGGTTTGACCTACCATGATGATGTTGCTTTTTTCAATTTCAACTTCGTCATCATGATTTTTTTGCATCAATCGCTTGTAGTGGTTGTAAACGGCAACAGACATTACTTTTTTAGTTTGATCTTGTCCAATTACATATTGATCTAAAAAAGAACGAATTTCTTTTGGCTTTTTGAGCACCAAATCGCCCAAACCATGCGAATGCTTGCTTTGCTTTAGTTCTTCTAAAACAATACCGTGTGCCTGATCAATGCATTTGTCACAAATGTGAGCATCAATACCGGCGATTAACAAATTTGTTTCGGGTTTCTTCCTTCCGCAGAAAGAACATTCCAACATTTCTTTTGCCATAATTTATGGTAATGGGTTATAGGTTAAAGGTAATTGGTAAAAAACCATTTCCTACAACTATTTTCTTCTTAAAACTTCATCAATCATTCCGTATTCTTTGGCTTCATCGGCAATCATCCAATAATCACGTTCTGAATCTTTATACACTTTTTCAAACGATTGTCCGGAATGATTAGCAATAATTTGATAGAGCTCGTCTTTTAGCTTTAACATTTCTTTTAAGTTGATTTCCATATCAGTAGCAACACCTTGTGCTCCTCCTGAAGGTTGGTGAATCATTACTCTTGAATGTGGTAACGCTGAACGCTTTCCTTCAGCACCGGCACACAATAAGACAGCTCCCATAGAAGCGGCCATACCTGTACAAATCGTTGCTACATCAGGTTTTACATACTGCATCGTATCGTAAATTCCTAATCCAGCATATACACTTCCGCCTGGTGAATTGATGTAAATTTGAATGTCTTTTGAAGCATCAACACTCTCCAAAAACAACAATTGAGCTTGAATAATATTGGCTACATAATCATCTACTCCTGTTCCCAAAAAGATAATTCTGTCCATCATTAATCGAGAAAAAACGTCTAACTGTGAAACATTTAATTGACGTTCTTCAATAATGTAAGGAGTCATTCCACTTACAATTTTATCGTAATACATGCTATTCACACCATGGTGTTTGGTAGCAAATTTTTTAAATTCTTTTCCGAAGTTCATTTTTAAAATAGGCTATTTTTATTTGCTCTTTTAAACGTAAAAGAGCGTCAAATTGACATTCGACGCCCAAATATACTACTTTTTTTGAAAATTCTTATTCTCCGTACATTTCTTTAACGAACTGTTCGTAAGAAACTTCTTTTGACTTTGCTTTAACTTTCTCTTTAAAAAGACCTAACATCTTTTCACTCATCACTTGTTCAGACAATCTTTTTACTTCGTCTTGGTTAGAAAGTACGCGGGCTACGATACCGTCAATGTCTTCCTGCGTTGGATTCATTTGACCAAATTGAGCCATTTGTTTTTTGATTAATTCAGATGTAAATGCTTTCAAATCTTCAAAAGTAATTTGTAAGTTATTCTCTGTCATTATCTTACCTTCTATCAATTGATAACGAAGACCTCTTTCTGATTTGGCGAATTCTTCTCTTGCTTCTTCTTCGGTCAAAGGTTTTTCACCGGCATTTTGCAACCATTTGATTAAAAATTCTGATGGTAAATCAAATTTGGTGCTTTCTAATAAAAATTCAGTTACATCGTTTAGGAATTTCTGATCTGCTTGTTGAGCAAATTGTTTTTCAGCATCTTCTTTGATTTTGACTTTAACACCATCAACAGAAGTTACATTTCCTTCACCAAATAATTTATCAAACAATTCTTGATTTAATTCTGCTTTTTCACTGGTTGTAATTCCTTCAATTTTAGCTGAAACTTCAATATCCAAACCATGCACTAAATCGTGATCTACTTTTAAATAATCCATTAATTTATGATCATCATCAAATAAACCTTTTGTTGAGATTTCAACCACATCTCCTACTTTTTTCCCAATGAATTTTTTGGCTGTTTTTTTGTTTTTAAAAACATCCAAAGAAATAGAAGTTGTACTATTGATTCCGTTTGCTTCGTTTGTGAACGTAACATTTAAATCGTCACCTTCTTCTACAGTATCTTTCGAAATTAATTTTCCGTATTGTTTTTTGATTCTCTCCACTTGATCATTCAACATTTTATCATCCGCAATGATTTTGAAAGATGTAATATTGTTTTTAGCAGATAAATCTACTGAGAATTCAGGAGCCAATCCTAACTCGAAATCAAATGTAAAATCTTCTTTATTCCAATCGAAATCTTCGGTTACTTTTGGAAGCGGATTTCCTAAAATATCTAATTTTTCTTCAACTAAATAGTTGTTTAAATTTTCTTGTAAAACTTTGTTTACTTCTTCCAACAGCACGGCTTTTCCATATTGTTTCTGAATTAAACTCATTGGCACAGCTCCTTTTCTAAATCCCGGAATGGAAGCATTTTTACGATAATCGGCCAATACTTTTTCTACTTTAGAAGCATAATCATTTTTGGAAACCGCCACGGTAACCACCGCATTCAAAGCGTCCACATTTGTTCTTGTGATATTCATTTCTATTTATATACTAAAATTGGGTGGCAAAAGTACAACTTTTTCGCCACCCAACCAACAGTAATGACTTGAATTTTAACAATTCAGGACAGTTATTTATCCTCTGCTGCCGTTAATTTATAAACAACAGACTGAAAAATCGATAAGATGATACTAAAAAACAATGCCGTCCAAAATGATTCGACATGAAAACCGCCAACAATATTACTACAGAGTAAAACAATAAAGGCGTTGATTACTAAGAGAAAAAGTCCCAAAGTTAAAATGGTTACCGGCAACGTAAACAAAATTATCAATGGCTTAATAAACAGATTAAGTAACCCTAAAATGATGGCCACATAAATGGATTGAACAAAACTATCCACTTTTACACCCGGTAAAAGGTAAGCAATTAACATCACTAAAGCGGCTGTAACTAGAATTCGGAGTAACAATCCCATATGATTAAATTTTTACTAAAATTACAAAAAAAATCTACTTATTTAAAAAATTCAAGACCATTTCGAAAAACAATTTCGGATTTTCAGCATGTAACCAATGTCCTGTGTTCGGAATTGTTTCAAATTCAGCTTTAGAAAATTGATTTTTAATTGCGTCAAAATCCTCGTCTAAAATATACCTAGAATTTCCGCCTCTTACAAATAGTGTTGGTTTATCTAAATGTGCTTCTTTTGAAAGAGCAATCCCAATTTGTTCAATTTCTTTATTAAAAACCTGCAAATTAAATCGAAAAGCCAATTGTCCGGGTTCTTTCCAATATAAACTTTTCATCAAAAACTGACGGGTTCCAAAGTCAGGAATGTAGTTTTTTAAAGTTTCTTCCACTTCATTTCTTTCAGGTTTTAATGAAAAATCAACTGCATTTAATCCTTCTAAAATGTCTTGATGATGTGGACGATAATATTTCGGACCGATATCCGCAACAATTAAATTATCAATCAATTCCGGATAATTTACCGCTAAAAACATGGCTACTTTTCCACCCATTGAATGCCCAATAATATCAATTTTTTCTAATTGATGAAAATTGCAATACTCCAAAATATCTTCGGACATTACTGTATAATTAAATTCATCTGAATGAAAACTTCGTCCGTGATTTCGCAAATCAAGCATGTGAACCTGAAAACCTTGTTCTGCAAATTGAGTTCCGAGGGTTTTCCAATTATCAGACATACCCAAAAATCCATGTAAGATTATCAATGGTTTTCCTTCGCCTTCAATTTTAGAATATAGCATTTGAATGTATTTTGATTAAAAATTGAGAAGATAATCTATTTAAGTTTATGTAAATACATATTCACCACATTTTCGATTCCCAAATAAAGCGACTCACAAACTAGAGCGTGACCGATGGAAACTTCTAATAAATCGGGAATATTTTCTTTGAAAAATTGAATATTATCCAAGCTCAAATCGTGTCCGGCATTTACACCCATTCCTAATTGATTAGATAAAACGGCTGCTTCAATATAGGGCTGAATTCCGTCTTTATTTCCAATACTATATTGATGAGCAAACTCTTCGGTATATAACTCAATTCGGTCTGTCCCGGTGATTTTAGCACCTTCAATCATGGACAAAATAGGATCAACAAAAATCGAAGTTCGGATATTATTTCGTTTGAATTCTTGAATCACTTCAATTAAAAAATCTCTGTGTTTGATGGTATCCCAACCGGCATTTGAGGTTAATGCATCATCCGCATCAGGCACTAAAGTTACTTGCGTTGGCTTCACTTCCAATACTAAATCGATGAATTTTTGAACCGGATTTCCTTCAATATTAAATTCAGTGTAAACAATCGGTTTCAAATCACGAGCGTCCTGATAACGAATATGGCGTTCGTCGGGACGAGGATGAATGGTGACACCATGAGCCCCAAAACGCTGCACATCTTTGGCCACTTGCACCACATTGGGCATACTTCCGCCTCTGGAATTTCGAAGGGTTGCAATTTTGTTGATATTTACGCTTAACTTTGTCATGTATTTAGAAACGATTGAATTAAAAAATGATTGCAAAAATACAAACTAAAACATGCTCTATTGTAGTATTTTTTGATTATTTTGCAACGAAATTAAAAGGCTATGTTAGAAATAACGAACTATATCAACAACGATTTTAAACCGTTTGACTGTAAAGAAACAATTGAAAACATTCAAGATTTTTTTACCGATTTAACGTTTTCTCATTTTCCGGTTGTGCAGGAAGGAATTTACATTGGAAGCATTGCAGCCGATGATGTTATCACTTTTGACAATCACAAATCGGCAATAGACTATCGTTACACTTTGGAGGGTTTTTTTGCTAGAAACAATATGATTTGGCTCGATGTTTTGGAGGTTTTTGCACAAAATCATACCAATTTAATTCCGGTTTTAGACGAACAGAACAATTATTTGGGTTATTATGAGCTAAACGATATTGTTCAGTTTTTTGCAGAAACCCCTTTTTTAAAAGAACAAGGCGGAATTATTATCGTTAAAAAACCAACCGTTGATTTTTCGATGAGCCAAGTTGCACAAATTATAGAAACAAATAACGGTAAGATTTTAGGGGTTTTTATTTCTGAGGCAAATGCTGATTTTGTAGAAATCACAATCAAACTTTCGCTTGGCGGAATGAACGAAATAATCCAGACTTTCCGCCGATACAATTATGAAATCGTTTCGGAACATCAAGAGGACAATTATTTGAACAATTTGAAAGAACGTTCAGATTATTTAGATAAATACTTAAATATCTAAGCATGAAAATTGCCATTTTCGGACAATATTATCAAAACGATACGCGACCTATTATCAAGGACATTTTTGTGTATTTGAACCACAACCATGTTGAATTGGTAATCGAAGAAGCCTTTTTGAAAATTTTGTATGCGGAAGAAATTCTTAAAAAAGAATACAAAACATTTTCAACCTATAAAGATTTAGACAGTAGTTTTGACCTTTTAATAAGTATTGGAGGTGATGGAACTATTTTGCGGGCCATTACCTATGTTCGAAATACCGGAATCCCTATTTTAGGGGTTAATGCCGGTAGACTAGGTTTTTTAGCTAAAGTGCAAAAAGAAAACATTGAGTTGTTTTTACAATCCATTTTGAATAAAAATTACACTGTTTCCAAACGAACTTTATTAAGTTTAGAGAGCAGTCCGAAAAATACAGAAATCAGAGATATCAATTTTGCCTTGAACGAAATTTCAGTGAGTCGAAAAGACACCACCTCTATGATTACAGTTGAAACGTACTTAAATGGTGAGTATTTGACTTCCTATTGGGCAGATGGTTTAATCATTTCTACGCCAACAGGTTCTACCGGTTATTCACTAAGTTGCGGAGGTCCGGTTTTAACTCCCGATGTAAAAAGTCTGGTTATTACACCGATAGCTCCACACAATCTCAATGCCAGACCGCTAGTTATTCCGGATAAGACAGAAATCAAGTTAAAAGTATCCGGAAGAGAGCCTCAGTTTTTAGTTTCCTTGGATAGCAGAATAGCTACCATGGACAACGAAACCGTTTTAACCATTAAAAAAACACAATTTAAAATTAATATGGTTGAAATTCACGACGAAACGTTTTTAAAAACACTTCGAAACAAATTATTATGGGGTGTTGACAAACGAAATTAACCCATGATTAAAAAAAATAAAACCCTTCAACTATACTACCACCCTTTTATTTCCGTTTTTTTTGAAATTAATTTGTGATAAATAGCAATTATTTAGCTGTAAACTAGTCATAATTGTTATATTTGCACGCTATTTCAAAATCGATGAATAGAATAAAGATTGCATTGTTTTTTACACTCTTTTATGCCGGATTAAATGCCCAAATTAACGAAATAGGTATTTTTGCCGGAGGAGCTAATTATATTGGTGACGTTGGACCAACCACTTACATTGCACCAAATGACCTTGCTATTGGAATTATTTATAAATGGAATAGAAGTACGAGGCATACCTATCGTTTTTCATATACATATGGAAAAATTTCATCTAATGATTTAGATGCTGATGTGGCTGACAGAAATTTGAGAGGATTCAATTTTAAAAACACCCTTCATGAAGCTTCGGCCGGGATGGAATTTAATTTTTTTGAGTTTGATTTACATAGTATGAAGCCTCAATACACGCCTTATGTTTATAGTGGTTTGAGTTATTTTGCATATAAAGAATTATATTACGTGGAAAACGAGGCCAGTGAAGATTATCAAGAAGGAGCATTAGCCATACCTATGATTGTTGGTTTTAAGGCAAAATTGGCCAAAAGTTTTGTAGTAGGATTAGAAGTTGGAGCACGTTTTACTTTTACCGACAATTTAGACGGAAGTAATCCAAAAAATGAAAACCTTTCTCCTTTGCAATTTGGAAATATAAACAGTAAAGATTGGTATATGTTTACCGGATTTACGTTAACGTATACATTTGGAGAAAACCCTTGTTTTTGTCCGGAATAAAAATGATTTTAGAAGAACAAATAAATAAAGACAACTTACCCAAACATCTAGCCATTATCATGGATGGCAATGGTCGTTGGGCAAAACAACAAGGAATGCTCAGGGCTTTTGGCCATGAAAAAGGCACTAAATCAGTCAGAGAAACCGTTGAAAGTTGTGCTAAACTTGGCATTGAAAACCTAACTCTATATGCTTTTTCTACAGAAAACTGGAACCGTCCTAAATTAGAAGTAGATACTTTGATGAATTTATTAATAAAATCATTGAAAAAAGAGTTGAAAACACTCCAAAAAAATGAAATTAGACTAAATTCTATCGGCAATTTATCACTTTTACCTACAACTGCACACAAAGAACTTTTAGAAGTAATTAACAAAACAAAGGAAAATAAACGAATGACTTTAACACTCGCTTTGAGTTACGGATCCAGAGAAGAGTTGGTTTCCGCCATAAAAACGATAAGTGATAAAGTTAAAAATAATATAATTTCGCCAGAATCTATTGATGAAACAATTATAAATCAACATCTTTACACACACAATCTACCCGATGTTGATTTATTAATCAGAACCAGTGGAGAGCACCGAATCAGTAATTTTTTGTTATGGCAAATTGCCTATGCAGAATTGTTTTTTACCGATGTGTTGTGGCCGGATTTTAGAGAACAACATTTATATGAAGCTATCATTAGTTATCAAAAAAGAGAACGTAGGTTTGGAAAAACAAGTGAACAAATTAAATAAACAAAGCGTGTTGAGAAACATTACGTCAATTTTTGCAATACTTTTTTTGGGAAGTATTTTTCAATTAAGAGCACAAGAAACTACACCTTATGAAAGAGGTTCCCAATACATCTTAGGCGGTGTTGAAGTTACCGGAAAAATAACCTTTAATCAACAAACAGTTGTTACTTTCTCCGGATTGGAAAAAGGTCAAAAAATTGTTGTTCCCGGAGAAGAAATTAGTACAGCAATAAAAAAATTAGGTAAGCTAGGTTTGTTTAGTGATATTGATATGTATGTTAATCGCATCAAAGGAGACACTATTTTTTTAGAATTAAACATGGTTGAACTCCCAAAATTAAATGAAGCTAAAATTCAAGGACTCAAAAAAAGTAAAGCAGAAACGCTATTAAAAGAGGTCAACTTAACAAAAGGTAAAGTTGTGAATGAGAATTTAATCACCACAACAAAAACTACCATAGAAAACAAATACAAAAAAGACGGTTTTTATAATACTAAAGTAGCCATTAACACCATTCCTGATACAACCAGCGGAAATGAAGTTAAAATGGTTATTAATGTGGATAAAGGCAAGAAAATCAAAGTTTCCAGTATTGACATCGAAGGTAATGAACAAATTAAGGACGGCAAATTAAAAGGGGCCATGTCCAACACCAAAGTTAAATTCCCGGGAAGATTTTGGAAAGGCTCTAAATTTATTAAAGACAAATATAAAGAAGACCTTGTGAGTCTTGTGGATAAATACAAAGAAAAGGGTTATCGCGATGCTCGAATTATTTATGACAGTGTTACTTTTAATAACAAAAAAAATACGGTTGATATAAAAATTAAAGTAGAAGAAGGAAAAAAATATTATTTCGGTGATATAAAATTCTTAGGAAATACAATATATACCGATGAAGGATTAAGTCGCGTTTTAGGAATTAAAAAAGGAGAAACTTACAATGGCGTTTTATTGCAAGAGCGAATTGCCAACAAGAAAAATCCGGACGCCAATGACATTACGAATTTATATCAAAATAATGGTTACTTATTTTCAACTATTAATCCGGTAGAGGTTCGAACAGCCAACGACACAATTGATTTTGAAGTAAGAATTTTAGAAGGGCCATTAGCCTACTTTAATAAGATTACTGTGGTTGGAAACGACAAAACAAATGATCATGTAATTTATCGTGAACTTCGAACAAAACCTGGACAAAAATACAGCAAAGAAGATTTAGTGCGAACTATTCGTGAAATTGGTCAGTTAGGATTTTTTGACCCTGAAGCAATCGATCCTAAATTTAAAAATGTTGATCCGGCTGCGGGAACTGTTGATATAGAATATAATCTAGTTGAAAAAGGTTCAAGTCAAATTGAATTGCAAGGAGGTTATGGAGGTGGCGGATTTATTGGAACACTGGGGCTTTCATTTAATAATTTTTCGGCTAGAAATATTTTTAAGAAAGATGCCTATAAACCACTCCCTATGGGTGACGGACAGCGTATGTCGTTGCGTTTACAAGGAAGTTCATTCTTTCAAACTTATAGCTTAACGTTTTCTGAGCCGTGGTTAGGTGGAAAAAAACCAATTCAATTTTCTACTTCATTATCACACAGTAAACAATTTTTAAATAACTTTCAAACCAGAGATGTCGACAGAAGCAGAAGTTTTAACATTACTTCGCTTTCAGTTGGAATTGCAAAAAGGTTAACTGTACCGGATGACTTTTTTGTATTGTCTCAATCACTTAGTTTTCAGTACTACGATTTGAACAATTATAATACAGGTTTATTTAGATTTGGAGATGGATCTGCAAGAAATTTAGCTTACACGATCGGTTTAACAAGAAACAACAAAGGAATCAATCCAATTTATCCGGTCTACGGTTCAGAATTTTCAATTACAGCAAAATTCACTCCACCTTATTCATTGTTTAATGGAGTAGACTATGAGGACTTAAAAAATCAAAAAGACTACAAACTGAGAACAACGCAAATAACAAATGATTCTGAGGGAAATTCAATTCCGATAGGTACTTTGGTTGATTCAAATGGGCAACCGGTTGCCGAAGATAATTTTCAAGATGCAGCGGTAGATCAAGGAAAAGTAGATCAAGAAAGATTTAAATGGCTAGAATTTTATAAAATTAAACTAAAAGTTGATTGGTACACTAAAATTGCAGGAACAAACCAAAACGCACTGGTATTTAAAACGTTAGGCGAATTTGGTTTTATGGGTGCGTATAATAACGACAGAGGTTTAGTGCCTTTCGAACGATTCTTTTTGGGCGGAGATGGTTTAGCTAACTTTGCTTTAGATGGAAGAGAAATTATTCAGTTACGTGGATATCCTAATCAATCTCTAGTACCTTTAAATAAAGACGGAAGTCAGGGCGATGGTGGAACAATTTACAATAAATTTACCATGGAGCTTCGTTATCCAATTACGTTAAAGTCGGCCGCTTCTATTTATGTTTTGGGCTTTTTGGAAGCAGGATCTTCATTTAATAGTTTTCAAGAATATAATCCATTCAAATTGCAACGGTCTGCCGGTATGGGTCTGAGAGTGTTTATGCCAGCCTTCGGTTTATTGGGAATTGACTTCGGACACGGCTTTGATGCAGTACCCGGACAAACACAAAAAAATGGCTGGGAGACACATTTTATTATCGGACAACAATTTTAATTGTTAATTTCTGTTATATTTACATGATAATTTTAAAGAATATGAAGAAATTAGTTTTTTTATTGCTCTTATTACTATTCGGAATGGCTGTTGAAGCTCAAACCAGAGGTGTAAGAATTGGTTATATTGATATGGAATATATCCTTCAAAATGTTCCGGATTACACGGAAGCAAAAAATCAATTAGAATTAAAAGCTCAAAAGTGGAAACAAGAAATTGAAACCAAACAAAATGAAATTAATGCCTTTAAAGAAAGCCTTGCAAACGAAAGAGTGCTTTTAACTAAGGAATTAATTGAAGAAAAAGAAGAGGAAATCAAATTTCTTGAAACAGAACTTATCGAATACCAACAAAAAAGATTTGGTCCTAACGGCGATTTAATCGTACAAAAAGCAGTCTTAATAAAACCTATACAAGACCAAGTTTTTACAGCGGTACAAGATTTAGCAGAAGCTAAAAAATTTGATTTTATTTTAGATAAATCATCTGATTTAACCGTACTTTTTGCTGCGAAAAGACATGATATCAGCGATCAAGTAATACGTTCATTAACACGAGCTTCAAAACGGGAGCAAATGAGTAAGAAACAACTAAAAGAATTAGAAGAAAAGGAACGTATTGAAGATTACAAAGACGATAACAACCCTGCTTTAGAAGAACGAAAAAAAATTCTGGAAGAAAGAAAATCTAAACGCGATAGTATCACTGAAGCTCGAAAAGCTATTGCTGCACAAAAGAAAAAAGATTTTGATGACAAACGTGCTAAATTGAAAGAAGAACGAGAAGCAAAAAAGAATGGCACAGTTTCTGATAAAGATGTAAAAGAAGACGATAAAACAACAGATGGTGAGGCTTCCACTGATAAAAAATCAGACGAAAATACTGAATCAGGTGAGCCAAAACCTACTGCCGCTGAATTAAAACAGAAAGCAGAACAGGAAAGACAACAAAAATTAGAGGAACGAAAAAAACAAATTGAAGAACGTAAACAAAAAATATTAGCCGATCGAGAGGCTGCTAAAAAAGCAAGAGAAGAAAAACAAAACGAAAACAAAGAAAAGCAAAACGAAAACAATAATTAATAATAACTAGAAATGATGAAACAATTGAAAACTTTATTTATTGCGACTATTTTATTCTTTAGTGCAAGCCAAATCGCCTCAGCACAAACAAAAATAGCACATGTCGATACAAATGAGTTAATTACGAAAATGCCTGCTATGATTGAAGCTCAAAAACAATTAGAAACACTTAGCAAACAATATGACTCCGAGTTCAAAACAATGGCCGATGAATATTATGCGAAATTAAAAAAATATGATGAAGAAGCGGCAACTGTTACTGAAAAAGTAAATGAAGAAAGAGCGAAAGAAGTTCAGGATATGGAAAAAAGAATTAGAGACTACAGAGAAACTGCTCAAAAAGAGTTGCAACAAAAAGAATCTGATTTGGCAAAACCATTAATGGAAAAAATCAAAGCTTCAATTGCAAAAGTTGGAAAAGCAAAAGGTTTCAATTATGTAATCGATGTGAACTCTGCCATCTTTGCAGACGGAACCGATTTAACTTTAGATGTTAAGAAAGATTTAGGTTTCTAAAAAATCTATCAAAAAAATATAAAAACTGCTCACCCAAATCAACGGGAATTGAGCAGTTTTTTTTTATTTTTGAAGTATGACAAATTCAGCACCTATAGGTCTATTTGATTCCGGAATTGGCGGAACTTCCATTTGGAGAGAAATTCACACCTTACTGCCAAATGAAGATACTATTTATCTGGCCGATAGCAAAAATGCACCTTATGGACAAAAATCGAAAGAAGAGATTATTGCTTTAAGCAAAAAAAATACTGAATTTTTACTAAATCAAAATGCAAAACTAATTGTAGTGGCTTGCAATACCGCCACCACCAATGCCATAAAAGAGCTTAGAGCGAGTTATGATGTCCCGTTTATTGGAATTGAACCGGCTATAAAACCTGCCGCAAATAACTCAGAAACGCACACTATTGGTATATTAGCCACGAAAGGAACATTAAGCAGTGAATTATTTAACCAAAATGTGTTGAATTATCCCAATACAAAAATTGTAGAACAAGTGGGTTACGGTCTCGTTCAGCTAATTGAAGAAGGAAAAATGACTTCTAAAGAAATGACTTTTTTACTCAAAAGCTATTTGGAACCTATGGTTGAAGCAAATATTGATTATTTAGTTTTAGGATGTAGCCACTACCCCTATTTGATTCCTCAAATCAAAAAAATTCTACCAAAGCATATTAGAATTATCGATTCCGGTGAAGCTGTTGCTCGTCAGACAAAAAATATTTTATCAGAAAAGGATTTACTAAACGAACAAAAGAATAGCAATCAAATCTTTTATACCAATTTTAATCCAACGGTATTAAAATCTATTCTGAAAAATAAATACTCAGTTATTGAAAAAGACTTTTAGAACTATTCTTCCTTAAACCATCCTGAATACATTACATAATTATTTGAAATTCGATCAATTTCTCCTGCAAAGTCCGATTGATTGATATCTTTGACTTTCTTTGCCGGAACACCGGCATAAATTGTTCCCGATTCAACATGTGTGTTTTGCGTTAAAACGGCTCCTGCAGCAATAATCGAATTGCTTTCTATCACACAATTATCCATTACAATGGCTCCCATTCCGATTAAAACATTATCATGAACGGTGCACCCATGCACAATAGCATTATGACCAATGGATACATTATTACCTATAATTGTTGGGTGCTTTTGATAGGTACAATGAATAATGGCTCCATCTTGAATGTTTACTTTATTACCTATTTTAATAAAATGAACATCGCCACGCACCACAGCATTAAACCAGATACTACACAAAGACCCAAGTTGAACATCACCAACAATGGTAGCATTCTCCGCTATATAACAATCACTTGGAATGATGGGTGATTTCCCGTTTACAGACTTAATTATCATAGATGAAAAAAAATCCCGACAACTGCCGGGATATAATTTATTAGTTAATTGCAGGACAATTACATTGATATTTCTCTCGCTTGCAGAATAAGTTCATCCCCAATGTGATTTGGTGAAAACCGGCATTGTCAAATCGAACGTTTCCTGATAAATAGGAATAAGTATATGCTAACATAAATTGTTTAAAGTTCACCCCTAAAATAGGTGTAAAATATTGTAAACGCTGATCACTTACACTATTTCCGTCAACAAATTGGGCACCATCAAAACTTCTTCTATATGATAAACCACCCCATAACTTACCAAAGTCCATGTTTTTATAAACTTTTAAGTTCAAATCGATTGATTTCTCCTTAGTTTCTTCCACTAATTGAAACAAAATAGATGGTTCCCATTGTAAACGATCGCTATCTCCAAAAACATAACCTGCACTAAACAAAAATTTTCTTAAATTATCTGATTCAAACTCGGTGTAAATTTCACGTCTTACGTTTGCAATGGCATTTTTTACGGTAAAATGAGCATAAAACTCTAAGTAATTATAAGATGCACCTAAATCTAAATTAAAATAAGAATCTTTCTGGTAAATTCCTCCAATAATTGGATCAAACGGCTGGTTATCTAGAAAAGTAGTTTCATCCAATTGACTCTGAACCAATGCTCCACTAATACCAAATGACAATTGATTTAAATCAATTTCACTTCGTGAAAACATAATGTGGTGAGCATACGTTAATTTTATACCTCTTTGCGAGTGATATCCGTTTCGATCGGAAAACAAAATAGCCCCAATTCCGGAACGTTCCCCCACACCTGCATTAAAACTCGCCGTACTCAAACTTGGTGCATCTTCTTGTCCAAACCATTGTGCTCTACTGGTTACTCTTAATTTCCCACAATTAGCTGCACCGGCCATAGAGGGATGGATTAGATAATAATTATCAGTTAAATAATCCGAATATACAGCAATACCTTCTTGCGAATAAGTAAACTGCGAAACAAATAACACTAGTAGTAAATAAGATTTTTTAAAATTAAGATTCAGATTCATGGGGTTTCTATCTTTTTAATGAAAAATGTGCTTTAAATGTTTTGGTTTGATCGTTTTCTAAATACTCTACCGTAAACCAGTAATCGGTCGACGGGAGGTTTTGACCGTTGAATGTTCCATCCCATCCTTGACCCGCCGGAATAATTTGTTTGATTAATTTTCCATAGCGGTCAAATATATAAATTTTTGCGTTAGGATTGGTCTCTCTTAACGTAAAAATATTCCATGTGTCATTATATCCATCTCCGTTTGGTGTAAAGAACAGCGGATAATCCACCACAT
>NZ_JBIIVK010000049.1:0-26772 GCF_044339515.1 Flavobacterium sp. | reverse complement strand
AATGGCTTTGTCTAACAATCGGTAGAAATTATGCTCCGGAATCAAGTCCTGTAAATGAACTTGGTAGAGCATTTTTGGGGTGAGTTCTTTTTTTCCTTGCATGACTAAAATTACAAAAAGTGAATCTCTTTTGCAAGATTTTTTTGGTATATTTGGGGAGTTGTGCAACAAGCACAGCATATTTATGAAATGGCGGGTTTAGTGCTAAAAAGAAATTTTGTGCATCAAAGAAAGTTAAGTGCTAAACAGAAACATCGGTTTTCAAAAGCCGCCACTTCATAAATATGCAAAACGTTATCGGCAACCCTAAAAGACCGACACGACACAACTGTCACACTTGGACATTTTGAGTATCTAACTGTTAAATCATCTAATTTGACAAGAATGAAAAAGACAATTTTAACAGTAATGACCATTGCAAGTTTAACAGCTTGTAATCAATCAAAAACAGAAAATCAAAATGTTATGACAGAACAAAAACAGACAGTTGGACTGGTGGAGATTACCACTTTCAAACTAAACAATGGAGTTTCAAGTGCTGACTTTGTAAAATCGGCTGAACAGATGCAAGCCGACTTTCTGAAAAGACAGGAAGGCTTTATTAAACGAACACTTACACAATCGGGCGACACACTTTGGACTGACATTGTTTATTGGAAAAATAAAGAGAGCCACAGCCAAGCAATGCAACTTGCCGAAAAAACCGAAGCAGTAATTCCTTTTATGGAAAAAATTGATTTTAATTCAGTAAAAATGAATTTAACTAATCCTATGCTAAACAACGAATGACAGCAAAAGAATTAGAAAATTGGATTTTAACGAACTATCAGGAAATAATTGTAACAGACGCATACCGAGAACGTAGCTTTTTTTACAATCCTGATAGTTCGTTGCCCAAAGGCATTTATTTTACGACCATTAAGGAAAGCGATGGACCAAACGATAAGGCTTCAAACCTTAACCGAGACGGCATTTATAGACTAAGTGTTGGAATTGGAAAAAAGCATTATCAAAATTTGTTTGGCAATATTCCTACACGCCCAGCAAAAGGTGGTATCATAAATTATGACTTTGATTTCACCGAACTTGATGTCCTAATGCCTCACCCAATCTATGCTTGGCTGGGTTGGGTAGCTATTAACAACCCAACAGCAAACAACACAGATACTGTAAAACATCTTTTAGATATTTCCTATCAAAATGTTTTGCTTAAATTCAAAAAGAAAAAATGAAAAATCCATTTCATACATCATACAACGACAGAGACGATATAGAACTTATTACTTCAGCTAAGGACGGTTCTAAATCATCACTTGAAGCATTAGTTAAGAAACATCAACATTACATTTATAATGTTGCTTTGAAAATGACTTTAAGTCCATTTGATGCCGAAGACATTACGCAG
This sequence comes from Flavobacterium sp., assembly GCF_044339515.1. Classification (GTDB taxonomy): domain Bacteria; phylum Bacteroidota; class Bacteroidia; order Flavobacteriales; family Flavobacteriaceae; genus Flavobacterium. The sequence goes on along the minus strand of NZ_JBIIVK010000049.1, from coordinate 25,367 downwards.
GAAGTTTTAATTAAGGTCATAACAAACCTTGCAAACTTTAAAGGCGAAAGTAATTTTAGAACTTGGCTTTATCGAATTACTTTCAACCATTTCTTAAAAATGAAAAAGTATTGGTTGGAAGATTATGTAACATCGTTTTCAAAATACGGAGAAGAACTTGACCAGATGCAGGACACAGAACTTTCATTAATTGAAAAGTCAGAAATGAAAGAATTTATTGAAGATGCGAAAATTGGTTGTATGAGTGGTATGCTTCTCTGCCTTGACAGAGAGCAACGACTTGTTTACATACTTGGTGAAATATTCGGTATTGACCACACAATCGGTTCTGAGATGCTTGACATTTCCAAAGACAATTTCCGCCAAAGACTTTCAAGAGCAAGAAAAGACCTTTACCAATTTATGAATAACAAATGTGGGCTTATCAACAAATCAAATCCGTGTCGTTGCGACAAAAAAACAAAAGCATTTATTCAAGCAGGTTGGGTGGACAAGGAGAATTTAAAATTCAACACTTCATACTTAAAACGAATTTCAGAAGTAGCACCTAACAAGTCAAACGATTTAAATGACTTGACAGAAATTAAATATGCAGACCTTTTTAAAACTCAACCATTCCAAGAAAAGGAACACAGCAAAAAACTATTTGTAAACCTACTATCCGACAACAAAGTTAAGGACATCTTTAACCTGAACTGACAAGAAGGGCAGCCGATAACACGGGTAACCGTTGCACAACCCCTTCAAAAAACTAAATTTTCATTCTAATTGGAAAAAACAATTATTCGTATTTGTTGGATTCTATCAAAAAGCATATTAGCACCGACTTTTATTTTAAAAGCATTGACGAAATAGAAGTTAAGAAAATCAAAGAAGCATTAGATAAGGTCAAGAAAGCAAACAATACTGCTATATTGAAAGAGAATCAAAAGCTCAAAATAGACCTTTTAGAATCCTCCATCAATCATCAAAAAGCCAGAAAAAATCAAATCATTGAAGACATCATTATGTCGTATAATATCCGTGATGATTTATTCATCAACGATCGATTTTTACTTGGATTAAGGGTAAAACTTCCCTGGTTTGATTCAACCAATAAAAACAAAATCAATGAGTTACAGTTTGAAAAAAACACATTGGAACTAAACAGCCAACTGGTAAATGAAAATCTTGATGTTGAAATCAATAGAGTTTGTAAAGAATTTGAAATCACTTATAAAAACTATCAAACTATTTTACAACACAATAATGACTTGTCTTCCAATGAGGCTTATAATTTAATTCTAAATTCCGGTAAAGTGTCTATATTCGAAATCCTTGAATTGGAAAAACATAACCAAAGTATGGAAAAAGAGTTGAAGGATTACAAAGTAGTATTACTAAAATTATACTTGGAGTTTTTACTGTTAAATGGGCAGTTAGAGGAATTTAACCGCATTGTAAAAGGCTGATTATTTGGCTTTTGCAATGAGTGAAATTACACATACATTTTATACGGAAATGTATAATTTCTTAAAGAATTTAAGCGATTACCAATAGCATGATAGGCAATAAACAGAAATTTTTAAATTAACTGTTAGTCAGTTTAGAATTCACAATTGCTATGAAAAAAAAAGCTATTACCTTTTGTTATTAATTGCCTTCCAATGCAAATTTATTCTTTACCAACTGACCATCTTTTACAATTACCCAAAAGTTGTTTTCCGGTTCGGCAATCAAATCAATATTTTCCAATGGATTTCCCTCTACCAGAATCAAATCGGCCAACGCTCCAACTTCAATTACTCCAATTTTACCTTTATAAGGACTCCTGTTACCGGAAAGAGCTAATAAACGCCCATTGTCATATGTAACCATTTTTAAAATTTCAAAAGGTGTAAACCATTTTTTGAGCTTCATCAGATACTGGTTGCGTTCCTCATTTAACCACGGTTCAAAAAGGAAATCAGTTCCCCAAGCCAATTGTAGTTTCATTTTTTTGGCAAGTGGCCATAGGGATTCTTGTCCTTCTATCACAGGCTTTCGTTTTTCTCTTCGCAAAGGATCCATATCCGGAGTATCCTCAACGAGATTTTGAGTGCTCAACCAAACTTTGTTTTTCTTAATGAGTCGCATTGTTTTTTGGTCTAAAAGCTGTCCGTGCTCAATACATTTTACACCGGCTTTTATCGCACGCTCAATTGCTCTGGGTGTGTAGGCATGAACCGTAACATAGGTTCCCCAATCTTCTGCACTCTCCACAGCCGCTCGCATCTCGTCAAATGTATATTGTGTGACATCAACTGGGTCATAAGCAGAAGATGTTCCCCCGCCTGCCATCAGCTTAATTTGACTCGCTCCAAATCTTAAATTTTCACGCACTGCTGTCAGCACCTCATCACGACCGTCTGCAATAAAAGTAGCACCAAAGTTTTCAGCCCGAGAAATAGGCCCGAAAAAACGTCTCGAACGTTCCTCCGGAGTACGTAAATCACCATGACCGGCCGTTTGACTAATCATAGCACCCGAAGGCCAGATGCGAGGACCTTTAGCCACACCGTCATCAATGGCTTTTTTCAGATCAAAAATAGGCCCGCCCACATCGCGAACCGACGTAAACCCTTGCAAGAGCATCTTTTCTGATTCAACAAACACTTTTTGAAACAAATCTTCCGGCTTTACATCCGGCATCATCATGTCTCGCATGGTTAACGATCCAAAAACCATGTGCACATGCACATCAATCAACCCAGGAATAAGTGTTTTACCCTTACCATCAATCACCTTTGTTTTTGGCGGTACTTCTAATGGTGAACCCGAAATAACCGCAATTTGATTTCCTTTAATGAGTACCTGTTGGTCAACCAAAACTTTATTGGTTGAACCATTGAAAACCGCTACGTTTTGAAACAAAACCCCCTCATAAACTTCCTGTGTCCAAACAATACTGATAGAAAAAAACGAGAAAATCAGAGGCAAAAAAGCCTTATTAAAACGGAATTGAATTTCGTTAATATGTTTCATACTGTTGGTTATTTTACGATTAACTATGGTAGGCTTTTTCAAAGATAAGTATTATCTATTGAGTGTCCAAAAATCAAAAATGCTCTATGAGCCTCTCCGCCTTTTCGAATTTTTATTTTATAAAAACTTCTAAAAACCTTCTAAAACTGAAAATAAATAAACGGTTGCGGACCAGCTGAGGCTGTAGCATAAACTATCCAATACACAAAAGCCAATAGTACGGCTTTCCCAAGTAAAGGTGTGGAGTCAAATCCTTTTTGTAGTAATTTGATAAAATTGTTCGGGAGAAAATGCCACACAAAACCAATGGCAATTAATAAAAATACATTTTGGTAGCCCTGAGCAATAATCAACCACTGCTGAGGGTTAAAGGTGATGTTACCAATGTTTTTAATGATTTCAAAAGCCGTTTGAAAGTCTTTTGCTCTGAAAAACAACCAACAAAAAGCCACAAAATGAAACGTCAAAAAGATTTGAATCGTTCGAACAAAATAGTTTTTAGGTAACTTGATGAAACTGCCAAAAAATCGCTCTACTGCTAAAGCCAATCCGTGTAAAACGCCCCAAAACACAAACTTCCAGGAAGCACCGTGCCACAAACCACCTAAGAGCATCGTAAGAAACAAGTTGATATAGGTTCTAAATTTCCCGTTGCGGTTACCCCCCAACGAAATATATAAATAATCCCTCAACCAAGTAGAAAGTGAGATATGCCAACGCCGCCAAAATTCTGTTACCGAAGCCGATTTGTAGGGAGTTCTAAAATTGGGTGGTAACCAAAAGCCCATTAACAACGCCAACCCAATCGCCATGTCTGAATATCCTGAAAAGTCACAATAAATTTGAATCGCATAGCCATAGGAAGCCATTAAATTTTCAAATGACGAATAACTGTTGGGAGCGTCAAACACCCGATCGACAAAGTTGATGGAAATGTAATCGGAAATCACGGCCTTTTTCAACAAACCGCCAATAATCAAAAACAAAGCGGCATTGAATTCCTCTTTAGTCAAGTTTAACTTTTTATAAATCTGCGGAATAAAATCACTGGCACGCACAATCGGTCCCGCCACCAACTGAGGAAAGAACGAAACGAAAAACAAAAAGTCCATGAAGCTTTTGGTGGGCTCCAATTCCTTTCGGTACACATCAATCGTATAACTCAGGGTTTGAAAAGTATAAAAAGAAATCCCGACCGGAAGAATAATATCTTGAAACTCAAAATTTCTATCAAAAAGTAAATTGGTATTTTCAAGGAAGAAGTTGGTGTATTTAAAATAGCCCAATAATCCCAAATTCACCACTAAACTAACAATTAGATAGAACTTACGGTAGAAACTATTTTTTTCATCATAAATCAACTTGGCAATAACATAATCCAACACCGAGGAAAAAATAATCAGCAAAAAGAAAATGCCACTTGATTTATAATAGAAAAAAAGCGAAAACGCGACCACATAGGCAATCCTTAACCGATGTGTTTTTTGGGAAAGAATATAAAAAAAATAAAAAATAAGAAACAATCCCAAAAACAACGCACTGTTGAATAACAACGGTTTTTGTTGGTCAAATACAAACCAGTTTTGCACTTGCTCCCAAGTGATGGTTCCGATGTTTTGCTCAAGCCAATTATTGAAAGTAAAAAGCGGTATCACTTGCCTGTTTCGGTGTTATAATTTTGTAAAGCTTCTAAAAAAGCTTCGGTTAACAATTGTCCTTGTTTTTCGTAGCCGACCTTGGTGTAATGCACTTTATCGCCACCAATTAATCCTTCTTTTGCATTTTGATGGATACCAAACAATCCCCCAAAATTCGAAAATAAATCCCAAACCGCATAGTTCTTCAGTTCCGCTTGAGTCAGAATTTCTTTCGTATAATCCGCCACAAAGGTATTTGGAAATTTTCGTTTAAATTGCGATGGCGGTGGCGTTGTAATTAAAAAAGCAACCGAAGGATTTTGGTTTACAATGGTCTCCATCATCACACTCAATTGCAGGAAATAATCGGCAGTAACCAATTTATCAAAACTTTCATTGGTGCCTAACGATATAATCACCAAATCGGGAGTCAATGTTTTAAGCTGCTCAAAAAACAACGGAAACTTGTTGTAATCCGAACATTTAGCACCGTTTACACCAATCGTATGGTAAATAATTCCCGCGTTATTATTTTCTAACACCATTCCGTTTAAAGCAAAATCAGTTTGCTCAATAGCCGGAATTAAATAGATTTTATGTATGAGTGAATCGGATGCAAACGAATGAAAACCTTCTTCACGCATTGTCTCCAACGGAATAAATTCAGAACGTTCTACGACCCTTTTTTCCATTTGATCAGATGGAATTTTGAGTGTTTTTCCTGCTCTGATCTTATTATTTTTTAACCCATTCGCCGATTTGATGGATTTGATACTGACATTGTATTTATCCGCAATGACCGACAAACTCTCTCCGCTACGAATTTTATGCACGAATTTTTTCGGAATATCTGATTCTAATTTAATGATTTTAGAAGCCAAGGCCACGTCAAACATTTTTTGATTATTAGGTGTGAAAATTTTGAGTTTGGAAAAACCGCTTTCTTTGGTTTTCACATTCATTTCTACCGCAAAACCCTTGTTTTTAGTCCACAAAGCTATACCACTTAGCCCTACAGGATTACCATTATCCGCATAAATGTTTCGCTGACTTTCCCATGCTTCGTTAGAAGAAAACCGTATATCACCCGGTCCGTTTGTTTTGGCTAAACTATATGGAAAAACAAATCCACGACCACCGTCTCCAAACTGTTGTTGCAAATTTTGACGAAAATATCCTGAGAAAAAATCGGCTTGAATGTGCGAATCACCGATATGAACGATATTAATTTTCCCACTTTTATCCGCTTGGATTTTTTTAATCTTTTCAAAGATGGGGTGTAAGACTTTTTTATTTGTAATTTCGTTCACGGCAATAACAACCTCCGTGGTATCCACCTCAACGTACAAGGAATCGGTTTGAGCAAAAACACCCAAATGCACCAAACCAACCAATACAAAACAAAATAATTTATTGAGCATTCGCGGTAGTCGTTTTAGATGAAACGGAATCAACAGCCGCTTTATTGGGAATTATTTTTCTGGTTTTCCGCATTTCTTTGTATTGAGCATACCCGGATTGAATTTGTTCATAAAGCATACCGGCCACTTTTTGTGCTCCTTTGTAATTAAAATGTGTATAATCTTTGGCAGCCAATGCCGGAACTTCTTCTTCCACCCATTTGGTCATCGAACCTTCTCCTCCCATCGCTTCAAACAAATTGAAATAACCTGCTTTGGATTGCACCGCATATTTTCGTTGAGCCATCGTTAAGGGAACTACAGCAGAGTCGGTTTTCATTTCCAAATCATACTTGGTAGATTTGTCTGCGGTAGAAATTACTAAAACGGTTACACCCGGAAAACATTGTTTTAAATGATTGACCACACGAGTCATACTTCGTTCATACCAATCATAGTTGTAGGAACCATAATTCAGTACATTGGTTCCGTAATGCAAAATAATTAAATCATAGTCAAAACGTTCTTGAAACTCGTTCATCAATTTCACATTAAAAGTTGAAATCGGTAAACCGGAATTGCCACGGTTAGAAAAATTATCCACATGAACCCCTTTCCCATCATCAAAATTAAATCCGTAAATCGGAATTGAATCGGCTTTGTGAAAAGATGCTTTAAAACTTTTTAGGGCTGTATTGGAAATTGCTAACGTGTTCAGCAACTTATCCGGACTTAGTTTTTTAACAATAGTGTCTTTTCCGCTTTTAACGATAAGTTCTCCTTCTTGATTATCAGAATTTCCATAAAACAAAGTAGGATTATTCAATTGAGAGGTATGCACACCGTGACCGGCTTTGTAGTTCACCCATGGATTGGAAAGTGTATCATTCGCAAAAAACACATGACCGTTTACACCAAAGGGTTTGAGTGGTCGCTTGACATTAAGGTATGATTGTGTTTTCCAATTACCGGAATATTGGTGCGTAACAGAACTTCTTGAACCTGCAGATTCAGAAGTAATAGAAACAAAACCTACCCCTTTTCCGCCATACTGCGATTGAAGAGCGTTTCTAAAATCCTGTACAATTAAATCGCCATCCGTCATAGAATCGCCAAAATAAGCAATTCGGATATCCCCTTTTTGTTCCGTCTCCAACAAATATAATTTTTCGAAGAACGGAATTAAAAACTGAAACCCTTTGTATTGTTCGTACTCTTCAGGTGGAAAAGCGATGCCATCGATTTGTTCAAAAACAATTTTTTTTCTGCGGAAGGTATCAACTCCTTTTTCTGCTGTACTCTTGGTTTTTTCGTCCAAAGCTACTGCTTCCAACAAAATACTGTCGACCACCACATTTTTGGCGGAAGGTTTTGCTTCAGAAAAAATACGTTTCGGTAGTACTTCTTTGAAAAAAAGAAAGCACAACGCAGAAATGCAAATGACTACTAACGTTTGAAAAAAATAAGAAAATTTGTTGCCCACAGCGTCCAAAAAATAGAGTGCAAATGTATTAAATTCCTCTTTAAAACAAACAAAAAAGACAGCCTTTCTTTGACTGTCTTTTAAGATATAAATCTATGTAATTTTACATGCGTTCCGGCACTTCAATTCCTAATAAAGAGAACGCTGATTTTATGGTTTCGCCCACTTTTTTAGAGAGTTGAACTCGAAATTTTTTCAATTGCTCATCCGTTTCCGGTAAAATCGGTACCGTTTGATAAAACGAATTGTATTCTTTCACTAATTCATAGGTATAATTTGCAATTAAAGCCGGACTAAAGGATTGAGCTGCATTTTGAATGAGATCCGGATAGGATTCCAACAGTTTTATCAGTTCTTTTTCTTTCGGATGCAACGCTATTGTTACTATTTCTGTAGAAAAATCAAAGTCGGCTTTACGTAAAATCGATTGAATTCGAGCGTAGGTATATTGAATAAACGGACCTGTATTTCCGGCAAAATCCACTGACTCTTCCGGATTAAAAAGCATTGATTTTTTGGGGTCCACTTTCAACATAAAATACTTTAATGCTCCCAATCCGATGATTTTGTATAATCGTTGTTTTTCTTCATCGGAATAACCGTCTAATTTTCCTAGTTCTTCAGAAATTTTAGCCGCAGTTTCGGTCATTTCTACCATCAAATCATCAGCGTCCACGACAGTTCCTTCGCGGGATTTCATTTTTCCGGAAGGCAATTCCACCATTCCATACGATAAATGATATAAATTTTCTGCCCAATCGAAACCGAGCTTTTTCAAGATAAGAAACAATACTTTAAAGTGATAATCTTGTTCATTTCCAACGGTATAGACCATTCCGCCCACATCCGGGAAATCTTTGACACGTTGAATAGCGGTGCCGATATCTTGCGTCATATAAACGGCCGTTCCGTCTGAACGAAGTACAATTTTTCGGTCTAAACCGTCTTCGGTTAAATCAATCCACACTGAACCGTCCGGATCTTTTTCAAAAATTCCTTTCTCTAAACCGAATTGAACCACTTCTTTCCCTAACAAATACGTATTGGATTCGTAATAATAACTATCAAAATCGACTCCTAAATTTTTGTAGGTTTCATTAAAACCATCATACACCCATTGGTTCATGGTTTTCCAAAGTTCGATGACTTCGGGTTTACCGGCTTCCCAATCTAGGAGCATTTGTTGGGCTTCTTGAATAATGGGAGCATTTTTCTTTGCTTCGTCTTCCGTTTGACCTTTTCCGATTAATTCATTTATTTCGGATTTGTATTTTTTATCAAATGCCACATAATAATTCCCTACCAACTTATCTCCTTTCAAACCGGTTGATTCTGGAGTTTGTCCGTTTCCGAACTTTTGCCAAGCCAACATCGATTTGCAAATGTGAATGCCGCGATCGTTAATGATTTGGGTTTTATAGACTTTTTTGCCAGACGCTTTGATGATTTCGGCGACTGAAAAACCTAATAAATTATTTCGAACATGCCCTAAATGCAACGGTTTGTTTGTGTTTGGCGAAGAATATTCCACCATTACCGCTTTTTCAGCATTATTTTGAGAAACAAATCCAAAGGAAGCATCATTTTTTATTGACGAAAAGAATTGAATGTAATATTTATCGGCAATTACAATATTTAAAAAACCGGAAACCACATTGAACTTCTCAACTACAGCAACATGCTCGACTAAATAGGTTCCAATTTTGTTACCGATATCTGCCGGATTTCCTTTGATTAATTTTAATAGCGGAAAAATAACTACCGTAATATCACCTTCAAAATCCTTTCGGGTTGACTGAAATTCTATTTTTTCGATTTCAATTTCAAATACTTGAAGAATAGCTTTTTGAATTGAGGAGTGTAAAATATTTTCTAAGTTCATTTTAATCTTTTAATGGGACAAAGATAATTTTAAATTCTAAAAATTTTTGATGCATCTCATTATTTGTCCTAGGGTTTTTTAATATTCACCTGTTTTAGTAATGAAAAAGTTAATTTAGAATTATTTTTTGTAAGTATTTTATATTGTATACATTTATTTTAATGCATTTCATCGATTTTATTTGCATTTAATCGATATATATCATTTTATTTGCAGAGTCAAAATTCAACTTATTCTTGTTCACCCAAATTTAAAAACATGAAAACGAAATTACTTTATTTACTGTTGCTAATTCCTTTAGTAGGCTTTTCTCAATCCATTACAGTAAACACAACGACTTACACTGTCCCAGAATTAGTTTCAAACGTACTTGTTAATTCACCCTGTTTATCGGTGACCAATGTCAATTGGAGTACAGGTTCAAATTTTGGATCTTCAAATGGAATTGGCTATTTCGAGAATACCAATCCCAATTTTCCTATGCAAAGTGGTGTAATATTAAGTACAGGAAATGTGTCAAACGCACCCGGACCAAACAACACCATGTTGAATGATGGGTTGAACACGTGGCCTGGAGATGATGATTTGGAATCGATTTTGGCTGATGCCGGAATATCGATGACGTCTATCAATGCCACGGTATTAGAATTTAATTTTACAGCATTATCGCCTTATTTTGATTTTGATTTCTTATTTGCCTCAGAGGAATATGGAAATTTCCAATGTCAATTTTCAGATGCTTTTGCTTTTTTATTGACAAATTTAAATACAGGAGTAACTACAAACTTAGCTGTTGTGCCGGGAACAAATACACCGATATCGGTGGTTACAGTGAGAGACTTTTTGTACAATTCGGCATGTCCGTCTGTAAATTCAGAATTTTTCGGCTCGTTTAACGGTGGAGCGAATGCAGGTTTATCCCCAATAAACTTTAATGGTCAAACTGTAGTGATGAATGCTTCGGCAGTTTTAACCCCTAATACACCTTACAAAATTAAGCTAGTTGTTGCAGACAGAATTGACCCTCAATCTGATTCTGCTATCTTTTTATCAGCTAACAGCTTCAACATTGGACAAAATGTACTAGGAACTGACTTAACTGTGACCGACAATACGGCATTGTGCGATGGTGAATCATACACAATCAATAGTGGTTTAAATTCAAGCGAATACACTTTTGTATGGAAACGTAATGGCGTTGTTTTACCTTCAGAAACTGGTTCTAGTTTAACAGTTACACAATCCGGAACCTATGAACTAACTTATATCAATAATGCATTTCCTTGTCAAACTGTGGTAGATTCAATAGTAGTAGAATTTAATGGTGTTTTTAGCACTCCTAACCCTATTGATATTTTAAAATGCGATACGGGAGCCTCTTCCTATCCGTTTAATTTAGCAATTAACACTCCAATTGTTACTGCAGGTTTACATCCAAATACAGTGGTTTCATACCATTCGTCAGAAGCTCAAGCCAATTCGAATACTAATCCGTTGGCTAATGTAATAAATAGCACCGGTAATCAAACCATTTATGTACGAATTAAAAAACACGACGGAGATTGTTATGTGGTTAAATCATTTCAACTTTTGGTTACCGATCCACCAATTGCAAATCAAATTGATGATATACTATCTTGTGAACATCTCACTTTAGAAGATAGATCATGGTTTGTTTTTAATCAAACAATTACGAATAGTGTCTTGGGTGATCAAAATCCATCAAACTTTATCGTTGGATATTATAGAACTTTAGAACATGCAACAAATTCAACAAACGTTATCGGTAATAATCAGTTATTTACTCCGTCAACTACAATTTATGTTCGTGTTCAAAATGCAACAGACCCAACCTGTTTTTCAATTGCTCCGATCAACCTAGTTGTTCAACAACTTCCTGAGGTAGATAGTTTTGAAGATGTAATCGTTTGTGTTAGCTATACATTACAGGAAATTACAAATGGGCAATATTATACAGGTCCGAATGGAACAGGAGAAGAAAAATTTGCCGGTGATGTAATCACAGAAACCCAACGAATTTATATTTACAATACTTTACCAACTGAACCTTCTTGCCCAAATCAGAGCAGCTTTTTAGTTACAATTATCAACCCTGATGATATATCGATTGGTGGTGGAGAATATTGTAATAGCTACACTTTACCAGAATTAACCTTTGGACAATATTTTACAGGTGAAAATGGAAGTGGAACAGAACTTTTCCCTGGAATGGCCCTTACAACATCACAAATTGTTCATTTTTATTATTTATCAACAGAACCGCCTTTTTGTGCAATTGATTTAGGATTTGAAATCGAAGTTATTCCAGCTCCTGAAGTTGATTCTTTGCCAACTGTTTTTGATTGTACGTCATACACGCTCCCTACTTTATCGAACGGAACATATTATGATGCTGCCAATGGATTGGGTAATATTATTACTCCGGGAACTGCAATCACTGAGACACAAACAATCTATATTTACGCTGCAAACGGAATTTGTACCAATCAATCGAGTTTTACAGTATACATTGGATTAGAAGCACCCACTTCAACAACAGAATGTGTTAGTTTCACATTACCATCTTTAGCGATTGGAGGTTATTTTACTGAACCAAATGGAGGTGGTCAACAAATTCCGGCCGGAACCGTAATCAACTCAACACAAACTATTTATGTGTATGCTCAAAGTCAATCCTCTCCAAATTGTACAGATAACTTAAACTTTACAGTAACCATCTCTTTGCCGGTTATTGAAACTCCGGATGTTACATCAGCTTGCGAGGTTTATACTTTACCTTCAATAGCATTAGGAAACTATTTTACAGGACCAAACGGAACCGGTACACCAATGTTCCCTGGAACAGAATTAACATCATCACAAACAGTTTATATCTATCTTAATGATGGTTTGGAATGTCAGAACTCAGTGAGTTTTGAAGTAACCGTTCTATCCCCTCCGAAAATTGATTCGAGATCAGACATTGACGGGTGTAATAATTATGTTCTAACTGACTTAACTTTAGGTAACTATTTTACAGGTCCAAATGGAACCGGTACAATGCTTGAAGGAGGCCATGTGATTACAACTTCTCAAGTAATTTATATTTATGCAGAACAAAATGGTTGTACAGCGGAAACAAGTTTTCAAATCAATGTATTTGAAATTCAGGCAGATTCTTTAGCCGATGTACAAGTTTGTGATAGTTTTACTTTACCAACTTTAACACCCGGTAATCTATACTATACTGCTATTGATGGGCCTAACGGATTCGGAACTCTATTAGCTCCTGGAACACCAATTACATCAACACAAACTATTTATATCTATAAAGAAAATCAAATTCGTCCTGCCTTTTCTTGTATTGATCAAACTTCATTTACGGTTACTGTTTATGAAACACCGGATATTGCACCAATTGCCAATGTAAATGTTTGTAATTCTTTCGTGTTACCGCCCCTTTCTATTGGAAATTATTTCACTGAACCAAATGGTGGAGGCACGCAACTCGCAGTAGGAACAGAATTAACTGTCTCTCAAACACTATACGTGTATGCTGAAACAGGAACTAATCCAAATTGTTTCGACCAGAAAACATTTACAGTTACAATTTTTAACGTGGATGAAGTAGATGATGTAACTATTTGTTCAAGCTATGAACTTCCAACCTTAACAACAGGAAGATTTTACAATGGTCCGAATGGAACAGGTGGTCAATTGGCTTTTGGTAGTTCAATTACAACTTCTCAAACGGTTTATATCTATGCTCAATCCGGATTTTCTCCCAATTGCTCTGATGAGACTTCTTTCGAAGTAACCATTATACCTACTCCAGTTGCAAATGCTGTCCCCGCTATAAACAGAACAGTTTGTGATGAGGACGGTACAAATGACGGAGTAACTAGTTTTGATTTGAATAGCCTAAACAGTATCGTTTTAGGAACTCAAACGGGCACAGAATTTACCGTTGATTATTATCCAACATTGGCTGATGCAACTGCAGGAACAAATTCAATCACAGATTCAACCTTGTCAACAGTATATGTTCGAGTTAACAACACGCTTGCTCCGAATTGTTTTGATATACTTCCAATCACGTTTATCGTACACAAAATTCCGGAACCAACTCCGGTAGATGGTATAGTTTGTGTGGAAAGTGAAAGTGGTAATTTATTAAACCCATTCACAATAGTAAGTGGATTATCCTCTTCCACACACACTTTCGAGTGGTATTTAGATACTACATTAATTGACGGTGCTACAGGAAGCACACTTCAAGTTACCGAACCTGGAATCTATAGTGTAATAGCGACCAGCAATGCTACAGGCTGTTCCTCTGAACCTACTGAAGTATCTGTTATTGCTTCAGAACCAGCTGCCATTGGTTTTACTGTAAGTATGGCGTTTAGTTCAACTAATTCCATTACCATTAATGCAACCGGTGTGGGAGGAAATTATGAATATTCGTTAGACGGTGGTCCGTTTCAAGATAGCCCCACGTTTGATAATGTTGCCTCAGGAATTCACATTGTAACCGTAAGAGATAAAAATGGTTGTGGAAGTGTTACCGATGAAGTTATGGTCGTAAATTATCCTAAATTCTTTACACCAAACGGAGATGGTCATAATGAAACATGGAACATTGTTGATTTAGAAGAACAGCTTAATGCAGTGATTTACATCTACGATCGCTATGGTAAATTACTGTCTCAAATCTACCCTTCTAAAAATGGTTGGGATGGATACTATAACGGTGTTGCTATGCCATCATCTGACTACTGGTTTACAGTAACTTATGAAGAAAATAATCAAACTAAAGAGTTTAAATCTCACTTTTCATTAAAGAGATAGTTTTATATTGTTTTGTTGTTTAGAAAATTAGACCCTCCACGTGAGGGTCTTTTTTTTGTTAAATAATGTAACAAAATATTCCTTTAACAGTCTATTAATAAAAAGGCATAAACGTTTGTTAAAATTTTACAATACATAGTACTTTGTATTGCATAATAATAAAAACCGAATACCTTTGTATCATCAATCAAATGAGAATCAAAGTTACCCTTGTGTTGCTTTTATGTGCCTTTTCATCACTATTTGCACAAACAGCAACCGTAAATGGAAAAGTTTTAGACAAATCCAACAACTCCCCTATCCCCTATGCAACTCTTGTGATAAAAATGGGCGATAAAATTATTTCAGGTGGAATTACCGATGAAAAAGGTGAATTTACTATCGACAAAATCGCTTTGGGAAATTATGATTTTGAAGCCCAATTTATCGGCTATACCTCGCATTCAGCAAAAATAAATGTCACCTCAAAAAATTTAAATGTAGGCACTATTTATTTATCCGAAGATGCGATGTCACTTGCCGAAGTAGAAGTTGTGGGAGAACGAACCACTATTGAACAAAAGATAGATAGGAAAGTGGTAAATGTTGGTCCCGACTTAATTAATGCTGGTCCAACAGCATCTGATATTTTAAACAACATTCCGTCAGTGAGTGTTGATCCTCAAAACAATTCGGTCACTTTGCGGGGAAATCCGAATGTGCAGATTTTTATCGATGGTAAACCGTCACAAATGTCAGCTTCACAAGCTTTACAACAAATTCCTTCCACATCGATTAAACAAATTGAGTTGATCACAAATCCTTCTGCAAAATATAATCCGGAGGGAATGAGTGGAATTATCAATATCATTTTGAAGAAAAATTCTAATTTAGGTTTTAACGGAAGCATTAACGCCGGAACGAATTTTGGGGTTACGCCAAAAGCAAACGCTTCTTTGGATTTGAATTACCGTGTAAACAAATTTAATTTTTATACCACTTATTCACTAAATCATGGAAAATGGAATAACAAAGGCTTTTTAAACACCACCGATATAGTGGATACAGATAATTCAAATCGCTCTGATTTCATTATCAACAATTTTAATAAAAATCATTTTATAAAGGCTGGAGTTGATTTTTATATCAATGAAAAAAATACACTTTCATTCTTCACCAATCAGAACATCAATGATACAGAAGGTGAATTTTATAACCGTATTGATTATTTCTCCGGAGTTAATTCAAGTATCGTTCAAAACAACTTAGCATTAGTTGAAAGTAGAAATGAAGTTTATAATTTAGGTTATAAATATGAATTTGAAAAACCCCAAAAAACTTTCGACGTAGAAATCAATTACAACCGCAACGACAGACCGGAAGACAGTGTGTTTTTGGATGGCGATAACAATTTGTTGCAAACCAATCAAATTGAAACATTAGGCGAAAATGTGATTGTAAATGTTGATTTTGTTAATCCAATCAATGAAAAAACCAAACTAGAACTAGGATTAGAAAGCCGTTTTGATGGAACAGATAACACCTTTGACCGAGATTTCACCTATTTCTCTGATTTTGATTACAAAAGAAATATTCAGAGTGCTTATGCCAATTTAGGCAAACAAATGGAAAAATGGAGTTATCAAGTGGGAATGCGTTTGGAGAGTTTTCAAGTAGAAGCCAATTTCAGAAGAATTGGTGAAAACGCAGGACAATTTAAAGATGATATTTTCACCGTTTATCCTTCTGCCTTTTTATCTTATGTTCCGTCCGAAAAAAATACGTTTAACTTAAGTTATTCCAGAAGAGTGGATCGCCCAAATCTTGGACAAGTTAATCCAATTAGAAATTGGAGTAGCCCGACTATCGATCAGGAAGGAAATCCAAATTTAGAACCACAATTTACTAACTCGGTAGAATTGAATTATACGCGTGTTACCAAAATTGGAGCCATTACATCCGGTGTGTTTTTTAGATATATTAACGACCCTATTAATCAGGTATTTATTCAAAGTCCATATGACCCCAACAAAAAGTTAATGACTTTTGACAATTTTGAAAGTACCACAGAATATGGTATTGAAGCCTCCGGAAATTTAAACCTAAAAAAATGGTGGAGTGTAAATTATGGTGCGGATGTGTATTTTCGAAATGCAACCGGTGTAGTGGAAGATATAAATCAAGATTTAGTTGAAAAAACTGTTTTATCCGTTCCTTTTAATGCCCGAATGAATCATAACTTTAAAGCGAGTAAAAAAGTAAACATCACTTGGTTCACCATGTACAGAGCAGGAATAGAAGACATTCAATTTAGCAATAAAGAAATGTGGCGTACAGATTTGGCAGCAAGATACAGCATCTTCAAAGACCAAGGTTCTATAAGTATTCGCGTTAATGATATTTTCAACACGATGAGAGCTCGTTTTTATGGTGAAAATCCGGACATAACGACCGGTCAGTTTAGATGGGAAAGCCGTATGGTGAATGTGAATTTCAATTACCGCTTTGGTGCAGGAAAAAACAGAGCATTACAACGTAAACAACGCGATCAAAACGAAACCCAAGGTGGTGGATTATTTTAAAATTTAAAAATGGTTCTTTATATTTTGCTTTAGTTAATCAAAAACCCGAAGTAGTACTATAACACTTCGGGTTTTGTATTGTATTTAGTATTAATAGTTAAGTTTAAAAATTTCGTTACCCAAACTCCAAAAAGGCAGTAAAAATTACCAACGTATAATCACACTTCCCCAGGTGAAACCGCTACCAAAAGCAGCTAATACAATCAAATCGCCTGATTTAATTTTTCCTTGTTCCCAAGCTTCAGTCAAGGCAATGGGAATAGAAGCAGCTGTAGTATTTCCGTATTTTTGAATATTGTTAAACACTTGCTCGTCGGTCAGTTTAAATTTTTGTTGAATAAATTGTGAAATACGTAAATTTGCTTGATGCGGAATTAACATATCGATATCAGATACATCAAGGTTATTAGCCTGTAAACCTTCATTAATTACTTCACTAAAGCGAACCACTGCATGTTTGAATACATATTGTCCATTCATGTACGGAAAAAAACTTTCGTCATTTGGGTCATTATCTTTAATAATGTCAGTCACCCATCGTTTGCCCATTCCTGGTGCGATAACCGCTAATTCTTCGGCATGTTGTCCTTCGGAGTGAAGGTGTGTGGAGAGAATTCCTTTACTTGTATCTTCCTCTCTAGAAATTACAGCTGCTCCGGCACCATCGCCAAAAATTACAGAAACTCCCCTACCTCTAGTCGTCATGTCTAAACCATAGGAATGTAACTCAGAACCAATGATTAAAATATTTTTATACATGCCTGTTTTAATGTATTGATCGGCAATAGAAAGAGCATATACAAATCCCGAACATTGATTTCTAATATCTAAGGCACCGACTGTTCGTAAACCTAATTCCTTTTGCACCAAAACACCGGGACCAGGAAAATAATAATCGGGACTCAATGTTGCAAAAACCACAAAATCGATTTCCTCATTCGATAAACCGGAACGTTCAATGGCTACTTTGGCTGCTTTTACACCCATCGAAGTGGTCGTGTTTCCATCTCCTTTTTGCACATGTCGACGTTCTTTAATTCCGGTTCGCTCTTGAATCCATTCGTCGTTAGTGTCTATAATTTTCGATAAATCGTCATTAGTCACCACATTTTCAGGAACATAAAACCCTAATCCGGAAATTTTTGAATGATACATAATCTGCTGTTTTAATAAAATTAGTCTAACAAATTTAGCAATCTTTTAAAAACAGCAGACATTGTTAACGTTTTTTTTATAAGTTGATAAAAAACAAACCGTTTTATTTGGCATTATTGTTGTGTTATGTTTTTTAAAATTAGGTTTTTATTAAGATACTAATTTGTTAAAAACTGTATATTTGGTGTATGAAATATTTCCTTTCCATCGTAGCAATTGTCTGTTTTTCCCTTGTGGGAAATGCACAATTTGATACAGGGAGCAAATCGATTTCTCCCAATGGAAATTTTGGTATTACACCAAGTTCGTCCGGTACTTCCATTTTTTCTCCTAAAGAAAAAGAGGAGAAAAAATCAGACAATTATAACGCTCCATTTCGCAAAGAAAAAGAAATTGACTTGACTAAAAATTATGGTTTTGTGAAACCTGAATTCAATCTTCAACCTAATTTAAATGGTGAAAACGAAATGATGGAAGAATTCAAACGCGGTAAACATTATGGTAGTTTTATCAGTAAATCAAAATTTGTCAAAGTTTTATGTCGTGATCACCAAGCCATTGATGGAGACCGTGTAAGCATCATCTTGAATGACAAAGTGGTGGAAGCTAATATTTTTTTGGATGGGGAATTTTCTGTTTACTACATTGAATTAGCACCCGGATTCAACAATTTAGAATTTGTTGCGTTAAACCAAGGAGATTCCGGCCCAAACACCGCTCAGTTTGCAGTATTGGATGAATTTGATGCGACTATCATGTCAAATATCTGGAATTTAGCTACCGGAGCAAAAGCCAGCATGAGTATTTTCAGAGAATAATATTCAATCTAATTCCTCCCTTTTCTTTATTTTAACAGATTTTTTAGAAGTTTGCGTTTTAATAGTCTTATTTTAGTTGCACTAATAAATCAATCAAAAACTTTATGAAATTTAAATTTTTACTTCTACTATTGGTAGGCTTTTTCGGTTTTTCCCAAGAGAATCTATCGTATCAAAAACCACCGAAAGAAATTTTGGAATTGGCCGATTATGAGAGAGCACCATCAGTCAATATGGATAGCAAAAAGGAATATATGTTGTTATCCTACCGCAGCACATACAAAACGTTAGACGATTTAAGTCAAGAAGAAATGCGTCTGGGAGGACTTCGCATTAATCCGATTACCAACATCTCCAGCACTGTTACTTATATCACAAATTTGAAAGTGAGAAAAGTAGCCGAAAAAAATGAAGTACAAGTGAAAGGTTTACCGGAAAACCCAAGAATTAGTAACCTTGGAATGTCACCCAATGAGAAGAAACTTTCTTTTTCAAACACAACCAATACCGGAGTAGAACTTTGGGTTTTAGATATTGCAACAGCTCAAGCTACCAAATTAACGGATGCTACCGTAAACGCCAACATGGGAAATCCTTTTAGTTGGTTTGATGACCAAACGATTTTAGTAAAAATGTTGGTAAAAAATCGTCCGGCTCTTATCGATCAAAAGAAAGATTTACCGACCGGACCTATTGTTTCTTCAGGAGATGGAAGTGTTTCACAGAACAGAACCTACCAGGATTTACTAAAAAATCCGTTGGACGAACAGAATTTTGAAACCTTAGTTACTTCCGAATTATACAAAGTTACTTTAGACGGAAAGGCAGAATTGTTTAAAAAAGCAGATATGTATGCCGGTGAGAGCATTTCTCCTGACGGTAATTTTGTGATGATTACCACCCTTCAAAAACCTTTTTCATACATCGTTCCGTTAAGTCGCTTTCCTCAAAAATCAGTGGTATATGATAAGTCGGGTAAGGAAGTTAAAGTAGTAAATGAAGTTCCACTGACAGAGGTAATGCCAAAGGGTTTTTCTTCGGTTAGAAAAGGAAAAAGAAGTATGGGTTGGAGAGCAGATAAAGCCGCGACACTTTCATATGTTGAAGCTTTAGACGAGGGCGACCAAGCCAATAAAGTTGATTTTAGAGATGAAGTATTTTTATGGGATGCTCCTTTTAATAATAATCCAACTTCTTTAGTAAAAACACAACAACGTTTTGCCGGAATAACCTGGGGAGATGACAAAACAGCCATCGTAATGGATCAATGGTACGACACACGAAATATGAAGACCTATTTGATTAACCCATCAAATCCGGCACAAGCACCAAAAGTGATTTCCGACAGAAATTACCAAGATATTTATTCCGATCCGGGGAATTTTGAAACAAAGAAAAATCAATATGGGAAGTTTGTTTTAACGTTAGACAATGACAAAGCTTATTTAGTTGGCGACGGATTCACCAAAGAAGGTCAATTTCCTTTTATAGATGAATTTAATTTAAGCACGTTAAAAACAAAACGTTTGTATCAATCGACCTACAAAGACAAAAAAGAAGATATCATGTCGTTGGAAGATGTTAAAAAAGGTGAAGCTTTAGTAATGATTCAATCGAAAAATGAATACCCGAATTATTACTACAGGAATTTTAAATCAAAAGGAAAATTAACGCAATTAACCGATTTTAAAAACCCGTTTGAGAGTATAAAAAACGTACACAAAGAAGTGATTAAATACAAACGAAAAGACGGCGTTGAATTATCGGGAACATTATATCTTCCTGTTGGTTACGACAAATCGAAAAAAGAAAAAAAACCACTTTTAATTTGGGCTTATCCTGCCGAATACAAAGACAAAAATTCGGCCGGGCAAAGTGATAAAAACCCAAATGAATTTACATTTCCATACTATGGTTCATTTGTTTATTGGGTAACGCGAGGCTATGTGGTTTTGGATGATGCTTCATTTCCAATTATTGGCGAAGGTTCAACTGAACCAAACGATACATTTATTGAACAATTGGTTGCTAATGCCGAAGCTGCTATTGATGCTGTAGATCAATTAGGCTACATCGATAGAAAAAAAGTTGCCGTTGGCGGACACTCTTATGGTGCTTTTATGACTGCAAATTTACTCACTCATTCGAACTTATTTGCCTGTGGAATTGCAAGAAGTGGTGCCTATAACAGAACGTTAACTCCATTTGGGTTCCAGAGTGAACAACGCAATTACTGGGATATTCCTGAAGTGTATAATACCATGTCGCCTTTCATGAATGCTCACAAAATGAAAACGCCTTTATTGTTAACACACGGTGAAGCCGATAACAATCCGGGGACATTTACTCTACAAACCGAACGTTATTTCCAAGCATTAAAAAACTTAGGTGCTCCGGTTAGAATGGTAATTCTCCCAAAAGAAAGTCATAGTTATGTTGCTAAAGACAATATTTTGCATTTGTTGTGGGAACAAGATCAGTTTTTAGAGAAGTATTTGAAGTAGATTAGGAATTATTTCAAATTTCAGGTTGAGAAATACCGGCTCTGCGAACAACTTGAAACCTGAAACTTTATAATCCGGAAAAAGCTTCTAATAAAAAGAAAACAACCCTGAAGTTGAAAAATTTCGGGGTTTATTTTTTTGTTAAACACACAACTTTCTCAGGCTGAATAAAAATTTCATTTTCAAAATATAAAATTCCACCTGGAAAAGTAGCTTCAATTAAATAAAAATTTCCTTTAAAAAAAGTATTTGTAACAGTAACTTTTAGATTTGATTCCTGTATAATTTTTAACTGATGTGGATATAAAAGCAATGTTTCAATTTGATTAAAATAGTGACCCGGAATTTCGTTTACATCCCCAAATAGCGAGGCTATGTATTTTGTATTGGGATTTTGAAATAATTCTTTGGTTGAATTTTGTGCTACTGTTTTTCCATTTTGCATCACAATTACGTCATCAGCAAAAGAAAGTACATCAGTACTGTCATGTGTAGCCACCAAGGTGGTTATGTTCTTGGATTTTAAATATGAAAATAATTTTCTACGCAAACTGTTTTTTCTAAAATTATCGATGTGGCTAAAAGGTTCATCAAGCAACAATACCTCAGGTTCCAAAGCCAAAACCCTCGCCAAGGCAACTCGTTGCATTTGTCCACCACTTAAATATTTTGCTTTGATATCAGCAAACTCCGTCATTTCAACAATGGTAAGCAATTCGGTAATGCGTTGTTTTTTTTGTTCCGGATAAAAATTGGAAAGGTATTTACCAACATTTTCTGCAACAGTTATAAATGGCATTAAATCGAAATCCTGTGCTAAATATTTCATGTATGGCATTCCGGGTATTAGATTATATTTTGGACCTAACACTTCTTGATTTTTCCAAAATATTTGACCTTCATCCAAATCATATAGACCATAAATGAGTTTCAATAACGTACTTTTACCACATCCACTTTCCCCTATAATAGCTAAATTTTTTCCTTCTGGAATTGTAAAATTAACTTGTTTGATGTCCTTTTTTGCGTTGTACGAAAAAGAAATTTTTTTGATTTGTAACATGTAATTGAAAAGACTTGTGACCTCAAAATTAAGCTAAGTTTATTGAAAATATGTTTTTTTCAATAAAAAAAGAGATATTAACATTAAACTACTCATTTTATAAAAATGCAAACATTTTATTTTATTATATCCTCAAAAAAATAGAGTATAAACCTATATTTTATCAATTTTTTATTTAAAAAAATGTTGAATATAAATTTATTAATTCAATAATTAAAGTTGTCAATCATTAAAAAAAGCACAATTTTTTCACATAAAAAAAGTACACTAAGTAATATCTTACTATTTTAAAAAAAAGAAAAAAGCTACAAACACCAATACATTAACACAACATTTGAATAATAATGTCTTTCTTTTCAAAGTAAAGTCTATAAAATAAACAATTCTCTTAAGCCTTTAAATACAGCTATTACAACGAAAACTAAATCTACGAAAACGTTTTAATTGACTGTATAGTTTTTGTACAGTTACATAAAAATGATTGTTTGTGATATAAAATTAAATTTGAGTGTCAAAAAATCAATATTAAAATGAAAAAATTTACATTACTTATTATGTTATTCTTATCAGTGATAGGAATTTCGCAGAACTTACTCACCAATGGTGATTTTGAAAATGGAACAACAGGTTGGGTGTTTGGCCCTCCTGGAGTAGTTGCTTCAGGAGAAGCTTTCTACAGCACCGCAAACGCAGGGGGAAATCCTTGGGATACAGAGCTGAAACAGACAAACTTGTCGTTTACAGGATCTGCTTCCTATACGCTAACTTTTAAAGCTCGTGCAGCAGCAAACAGAAACATATCTGTAAATATCCAAAATACAAATATATGGAATGACCAATTCAGAAATAATGCTGTTGCTCTAACCACTACGATGACTACTTACAGTTATACTTTCAACGCTACATCTACAAATAATAATGCACAGCTTAATTTCCATATGGCTAATATGGGAGTCAACACAACTGCTGCAGTATATATCGATGATGTTGAACTTGTTCTAAACGAAGGTGGCGGTGGTGATACTCCTCCAGCACAACCTGTTGGATTTGTAGCAAATACTCCAACTTCTTCAAGTTTATTTTTGGCTGTAGGACCAAATAATGTTGGTGGTGAAATTGAATACCGATTATTTTATTCGCCAACAGCAACTGCTCCTGCGAATCCATTAACAGCAACTCAATATTCTTTTGGAAGTACTCCAGGCGATGGAAATGGTTTTAGTGCTTTTGGATTTACATTAACCGGTTTAGATTCGGCTACAAATTATACTTTATGGTTATATCAATATAATTCAACTACTGGATTATATTCTTCACCTAACTCAGTAACAGGAACAACTTTATCCGGAACTTTACTTCCACAACCTGTTGGTTTTGTTGCGGTTAGCCCGACGTCGTCAAGTATATTTTTGGCTGTTGGTCCAAATAATACAGGCGGAAATATAGTTTATAAACTGTTTTATTCTCCAACAGCTACAGCTCCTGCAAATCCGTTAACTGCCACAGAATATACATTTGGTTCAACTCCTGGTGATGCTAATGGTGCAAACGCTTTTGGATTTGCTCTTGGAGGACTTACTTCTCAAACAAATTATACTTTTTGGTTATATCAATATAATACTGTAACTCTGGCATACTCGCTTCCTGCTTCATCAACAAATACAACGTTATTTGCTCCAGCTCCTTTGGTGCCTCCAACAACGAATGCACCAGTGCCAACTCGTAATTCAGCTAACGTTGTTTCTGTCTACAGTAATACTTACAGCAATATTGCAACGAATTATGATCCAAATTGGGGACAATCAGGACATAATTTAGTGAACACCAATTTTGTTGCAGTTCCTGCTTCAGGTAATACTATTCTTCATTATCCAAATTTTAATTACCAAGGAACTCAACTTACTGCAACTAATTTGTCATCAATGGAATTTTTGCATGTTGATCTTTGGACAAATGCTGCTACTTCTAATGCTATAATTCAAGTAAGCCCTATTAACGCAGGCTCTGGACCTGCTGAAGTTTTAGTGACTATCAATCACGTTCAAGGACAATGGGTTAGTGTTGATATTCCTAAAAGTGCCTTTGGCGGTATGACATGGGATAACGTTTTTCAAATGAAATTTGCAGCAAATGGTCCTGGAAGTACAACTCCAATTGACATCTATTTAGATAATGTTTATTTTTGGAATAATCCGGGTGTAAGTACAGATGCGACTTTAAGTGATTTACAAGTAGATTTTGCACCTGTTGATGGATTTAATCCTTCTCAACTTTCTTACACTTACAACATACCTTTTGGTACAACCGAAATACCACAAATTACCGCAGCAACACCAAATAGTGGAGTTGCATCAGCAGTGATTACGCAAGCAACTGCTTTACCTGGAAGTGCAACTGTTGTTGTTACTGCAGAAGATGATTCTGTACAACTTACTTATACTGTTAATTTTTCTTTCCCTCCTCCTCCTGCTCAACCGGTTGGTTTTGTATCAATGAATCCAACCGCATCAAGTGCATTTTTAGCTTGTGGTCCAAATAATGTAGGTGGAAATATTGTGTATAGATTGTTTTATTCTCCAACTGCTACTGCACCTGTAGATCCTACAACTGCATCAGAATATAATTTTGGTGACACTCCAGGAGATGGAGGCGGAGCGGGTCCTTTTGGATTTAATATTCCCGGACTTACATCAAGTACAAACTACACTTTTTGGTTATATCAATATAATACAGAAACCAATCAATTTTCTTCACCAGGTACTGCTTCATTAACAACTTTATGTTTACCATTAGATTGGTATGCTGATGTTGATGGAGATGGATATGGAGTTGATTCGACATTAATCAATACTTGTAATTCTCCTGGTGAAACATATGTATTACTGGGCGGTGACTGCGATGACACCAACAATTTGGTTTACCCTGGAGCTATAGAAGTATGCTACGATGGTTTAGACAACGATTGTGATGGAACAATCGATAATGGATGTACACCAATTGTAACAGTAGT
>NZ_JBIIVK010000048.1:0-26953 GCF_044339515.1 Flavobacterium sp. | reverse complement strand
TACAATTATACCTAAATGAGTTCGTTTACAAGCTTAATAGACGGTATTTTGAAGAAAAATTATTCGACAGGCTAGTGATAGCAAGCATTACAGGGTTATGACTAATAACGGACAATCAAAATTTTTTTCTAAAAAATGCTTCTTTGCAAAAAGAGGCATTTTTTTTGTAGTAAATTGAAAGTGCATTTCGTTATCAATTAAATTTAATTTGTATGAAACTCTTTCTATCCATTTTCCTTTTTCTTCTTTTACCAATAAATCAACAATCATTTTCTTTAAAATTGTCAAATGCTGCTTTAGAACTTACAAAAGATAAAGTTACTTATGACCCAAGTTATGTGAAGTTGAAATACCCAAACGGAGATGTGGCAAAAGACAAAGGCGTTTGCACGGATGTGATTATCCGTGCTTATCGAAAATTAGGAATCGATTTGCAAAAAGAAGTACATGAAGATTTGAAAGCCAATTTCTACAAATATCCAAACTTAAAAAAGTGGGGATTAAAAAAGCCGGATACTAATATCGATCACCGCAGAGTTCCCAATTTAGAAGTATTTTTTGAACGAAAAGGAGAAAAATTAGCTGTAACTCAAAACCCATCAGATTACAAAACCGGTGATTTAGTAACTTGGATGATTGGCGACAAACTGCCACACATTGGCATTGTTACGCACAAAAAATCAGCCGATGGCAAACGTAATTTAATTTGCACAATGTGGGTAGCGGACAGGTATTGGAAGATTGTTTGTTTAGCTGGAGGATTGTGGGGCATTTTCGGTATGGTGGATAATGGGGCAATATGCCAATTAGTCAATATGTCACTTAATATTGCTAATTAATTCATCATTGCCAAATTGGCTAATTGTCTAATTGACTAATTCCTTCACCTCCTCAAAATTCAACCCACCATAATTTCCTGAACTCATCAATAACAAAGCAGAATCATCCAAACTTTTTGAAAATAAAAAATCTTTAAACTCGGTTGGATTGGTATAAATAATTAAATCATTTCGTTTGAAAGATTGTGCAATTTGGTCATACGTTACTTCTTCCAATTGTTTGATTTTTACTGCGTCTGGCGAATAAAACACAACCGCAACATCGGCAGCATCCAAAGCTCCTTCATATTCTTTTAGAAATGCGGCATTCAAACTGCTGTAAGTATGCAATTCTAAACAAGCTACTAATTTTCTATCCGGATATTGATTTTTAACGGCTTTTGTAGTAGCAGCAACTTTACTGGGCGAATGAGCGAAATCTTTGTAAGCTACTTTTCCTCTTCCTTCGGCTATTTTTTCTAAACGCTTGGATGCTCCTTTAAAACTGGCAATGGCTTCGTAAAAATCGGCTTCATCGACTCCCATATTTTGACAAATCCATTTGGCTCCGGCAAGATTGTTCAAATTGTGAGCCCCGAATACTTCAATAGGCATTGGCCCTTCGGGCGTATCGAGATAAGTAGTTCCATTTTCAACAGAATAACTTGGTGTTTGATAGGGCAATCTTCGGATAGTATTAGTCGTTTCTTCGGCTACTTTTTTTACCGTTTCATCTTCATCATTGTACACCAAAATGCCACCTTTGGTAATTTGATTGACAAAAATTTCAAATTGTTCTACATAATTTTCAAAGGTTGGAAACACATTAATATGATCCCAAGCGATACCTGAAAGTAAAGCAATATTGGGTTGATACAAATGAAATTTGGGTCGTCTATCAATTGGAGAGGATAAATATTCATCGCCTTCCAAAACGATAAAATCATTTTTCTCGGTGAGATGCACCATCGTATCAAAACCTTCCAATTGTGCTCCTACCATATAATCGACTTCGATGTTATGATAATGCATGACGTGCAAAATCATCGAAGTAATAGTTGTTTTCCCATGTGAACCACCAATTACAACACGGGTTTTATTTTTGGATTGTTCGTATAAAAATTCAGGATAGGAATAAATTTTCAAACCCAATTCTTTTGCTTTCAACAATTCAGGATTATCGGCTTTGGCGTGCATTCCGAGAATAATTGCTTCAATATCTGATGTGATTTTTTCAGGGAACCATCCCATCTCATCAGGCAACAATCCGAATTTTGCTAAACGTGATTTGGAAGGTTCAAAAATGGCATCGTCACTTCCGGTAACTTGGTATCCTTTGTGATGTAAAGCAAGTGCTAAATTGTGCATGGCGGCTCCGCCGATGGCGATAAAGTGGATTCTCATTTTTATGGTAATGGGTTATTGGTAATGGGTAATTGGTCACTTAACAACAAATTATTTACTTTCAAATTTCTTTTTTAATTCTTCCGCTTTTTGGGGTTGCTTCATTTTGTTTTTATACAAATTATACAACCTATGAAATGTTGATTTAGAATTCCCGATTTCATGGGCTTTTTTAAAATATACCTCTGCTTTTGCATATCGTTTAAAGTATTCATCAATATGTCCTTTGGCTAAAAAACCATCCACTTTTGACAAATTCATCAATTCATCGGCATACTTTTGGGCTTTCGTTTCGCTACCTCCCACAATTCCGGGTAATTCTATGTAAAACATTACCAACGCCCATCGGGAATCGATGTGTTTTTCATCTAATTTAGCCGCAGTTAAAAACGATTGTTCAACTTCATCAATCATTCCTAAGGCTTTAAATTTATTGGATTCTTTGGCTTTCATTCCTAACGCACCACCATATTTGTAATGATAATTTGCATTTTTAGGAAATTGGATTTTTATTTTTTTGTAAAATAAAATTGCTTCATCCCAATTTTTTTCTTTTCCGGCAATATCTCCCAAATATTCTAATGTTTTAGTATGATTAGGATTTGACTTTAAGTGATTTTCAAACAAAACTTTAGCTTCCAAAAATTTTTCTTTTTGGAATAATTGTTCGGCTTTTTCAAAATCGGAATTCGCCATCAGTTGAAAGGATAGGAATAAAAAAAATAGTCTAAAAGTAGTCATGCTTTTTATTTGAATTCAAAAATAAGGAAATGAAATTACTATTTAAATTATTTTAGAAATCTTTACCATAAAAAAATCTGCTCCATCACTGAAGCAGATTTTTTATAGAATTAATAAAAACTTATTTTACGATAGTTAATTCGTCAATTAAATGTTTCGCACCGGCATATTTATCAATGATGAATAACACAAAGCGAATATCAACATTAATCGTTCTTTGCAAATCTTTGTCAAAAATAACGTCTCCCGCCATCGCTTCGATGTTTCCGTCAAACGCTAATCCGATTAATTCTCCTTTTCCATTCAATACCGGAGAACCAGAATTTCCACCTGTAATGTCATTATCTGTTAAGAAGTTAACCGGCATATAACCTGCTTTATCGGCATATTGACCAAAATCTTTTTTGTTATACAAATCAATCAAAGGTTGTGATAAATCAAATTCAGGATCGCCTGCTTTGTGTTTTTTCACCATTCCTTCTAAGGTTGTATAGTTATTGATTTTTGCATCATTTCTTTTGTCTGCCGGCAATGAACGAACTTTCCCGTATGTTAGACGTAAAGTAGAGTTAGCATCCGGATATAAAATCGGACTTAATTTTGATTCTCTCAAACCAGCCACTAATTTTCTGAAACCAATTTGGTACTTTTCTTCAGCCGCTTTTAACTCGTCTGACTTTTTATTGTAATGGTCTAACAAATCAGAAGACAATTTGTACAATGGATCATTTTTAATCAACTCTTCATTTGGCAACTCTAAAAAGGCCATTAAACGTTCTTTTGACGAGAAGATACTTAAATCGATAGCATTGGCTGCATAACTTTCAAAATTGGTGTTTTCCTTGACCAAGGCTTCAACACTTGGAGCAAGTGTGTAACCTTTCGCTTTACTAGCATATAAACCTAATTGTCCAGCTAACACATCTTTTTCTGCTGGAATGTACATACTTTCAAATGTTCCTTCAATCATTTCAACTAAACGAGGTTTCATTTGAGTTCTCTCATTGGCTTGAGCTTTGGCATAATTTGTCAACTGATTACCCAAACGAGCCGGTGTAACACCAAAGGCAGAACCTCTCAAAAATGACATTAAATAGTTATCATGCTTCGATTTTTCGTTTGTTAAAGCATAATACGCATTGATGTCTTTGATTACATTTCCATATTGTTCTTTATTGCCTTTTTTATTGGCCCAAGCGTCAAACTTTTTCTCTACTTTTCGTTTTGAATCAGCTGTTTTGAATTGAGAAAGAGCATCAATCATTCCCTGTCTATTCTTCCAATAATTGGCAATTTGTGCATATTTTGAAGCATATTGTAAACGTACAGCATCATCTTTATCCATGTGCGTTTTCATTTTATCCATCGACATTTTTGAACCTTCAACCCAAGCAGGATAAGCATATTTTACGTTTTGCTCAATTCCCTCTGCAGGCATCCAACGGTTGGTACGACCAGGATAACCTAAAATCATAGCATAATCATTTTCCTGTACACCTTTTAAACTGATTGGTAAATGGTGTTTTGGTTTTAAAGGCACATTATTTTCAGAATATTCTGCTGGAGCTCCGTTAGCATCTGCATACACTCTAAATAGTGAAAAGTCTCCAGTATGACGAGGCCATTCCCAGTTGTCTGTATCACCACCAAATTTCCCAATACTTTCAGTTGGTGTTCCTACTAAACGTACATCTTTATAATCTTCATAAACAAAATAGTAGTATTCATTTCCTTGAAAGAACGAACGAACAGAAACGGTATATTTTCCACCACCATCGTTTTCTTTTTGAATTTTAGCAATTTCTTTGTTGATAGCGGCTTCACGTTCTGCTTCTGTCATTTTATCATTTACCAAACTCAAAATTCTTTTAGACACATCGTCCATACGTACGAAGAATCGAACGAATAAACTTTTTGGTTTTAATTCTGCTTTTCGGTTTTGAGCCCAAAATCCGTCACGTAAGTAGTTGCTCTCCGGTGAAGACAATTCAGCAATCGCATCATAACCACAGTGGTGATTAGTTAACACTAAACCATCTTTGGAAATCATTTCTGCTGTACAACCCCCATTGAATTGCACGATTGCATCTTTTAAACTGGAATTGTTAACGCTATAAATTTCTTCAGCTGTTAATTGCAATCCCATTTTTTGCATATCACGTTGGTTTAGACGCTGAATATGCATTAAAAACCACATTCCTTCGTTAGCAAAAACTGTTGCCGGAGCCAATGCAATTAATGCTACAAAACTTAAAATAATTTTTTTCATTTTTTGATTCATTTTTACTGTTTGCGAATATACTTTTTTTTGGGTTTTCACAGTTGATTTTAGACTTAAAAACTACATCGTTATCGTGTTTTTTAACTTATTTTTTAGAATTCCATAAAAAAAGCATCCGATTAGGGATGCTTTTGTAAGAAATATATAATTTTTACTTATTCTTCGTTTAACATTTTCCACAACATATCTTTCAACTCTTGCAAACCTTGTTGGGCAACAGACGAAATAAAATGATATTTCACTCCTTTGAACTCTTTTTTCATTTGTTTTTCAAGTTCCGATTTCAATTCTTCATCCAGCATATCGCATTTAGAAATTACTAAAATGCGGTCTTTATCTAACATTTCCGGATTATAACGACGAAGTTCATCCAACAAAATTTCGTATTCTTTTTTGATATCAGCTGTATCTGCCGGAACTAAAAACAATAAAATTGAATTCCGCTCAATATGACGCAAAAAGTAATGCCCTAATCCTTTCCCCTCTGCAGCACCTTCAATAATTCCGGGAATATCGGCCATTACAAACGATTGAAAATCTCGATAAGCCACAATTCCTAAATTCGGTTTTAAAGTGGTAAACGGATAATCCGCAATTTTGGGTTTAGCTGAAGTCATGACTGAAAGTAAAGTTGATTTTCCTGCATTTGGGAAACCTACTAAACCAACATCGGCTAATACTTTTAATTCTAACGTTACATCTACCTCTTCTACTGGCATTCCGGGTTGTGCGTAACGTGGCGTTTGGTTAGTTGAGGAACGAAAATGCCAATTCCCAAGACCACCTTTACCCCCTTTTGCAAGGATTTTTACTTCATCGTGTTCAGTGATTTCAAACAAAACCTCACCTGTTTCTTGGTCTTTTACAACAGTTCCTAATGGCACTTCTACAAATTTATCTTCGCCATCATGACCCGTACTTCTTGAACTTCCACCATCTCCTCCGTGACCTGCTCTAATATGTTTAATAAATTTTAAATGAAAAAGCGTCCAAAGACTTTTGTTTCCTTTTATATAAACGTGACCACCACGACCTCCATCGCCACCATCAGGACCACCTTTTTCAATGAATTTTTCACGGTGTAGATGCGAAGAACCCTTCCCTCCTTTTCCGGATGAAACATATATTTTTACGTAGTCTACAAAATTTCCCTCTGTCATAGTTTTGTTTTCTGTTGTCGGTTGTCAGTTATCTGAGAATAAGTTAAATCAACTGTTTACTAATGACTGCCAACTGATAACTATTTTTTTATTCTTTTAAGTTTTTGATTAGGATTTTATCAATTTTAACGCCATCCATATCAATCACTTCAAATTCGAGTTTGTTCCAAATTAATTTTTGACCTTGTTTAGGAATGTTTCCTAATTCGGTGATAATAAATCCGCTAACGGTAGTAACATCATAATCGTTAATATGCTCATCCATATCAAAGTAGGTCAAAAAGTCATGAAGAGAATAATGTCCGTCAACTAACCAACTTCCATCTTCACGGGCTACTAATTGAAATTCTTCATCATAAAAATCGGAAGCATCACCAACTAACGCTTCTAAAATATCATTAAGAGTTATAATTCCTTGAAAAACACCATGTTCATCAACTATCAGGGCGTAATGAACTCTTGATTTTTTAAACACTTCTAACGCTTTATAGGCGGAAGTATGTTCAATAAAATACACCGGCTCTTTCAGCATTGATTTTAACTCAAAAATCCCTTTTTCAAAATTCAGGAATAATTCTTTTAGAGAAACGATTCCAATAATTTCATCTAAATTTTCATGACAAACCGGATAAAAGGAATGTAAATCATTCAAAACTTTATTTTTCAACTCTTCAGGTGAATCATCTAAAGATAGATAATCAACTGATTTTCGGTGCGTCATGAGTGAATTTACTTTTCTATCGCCAATATGGAAAACACGTTCCACAATGTCTTGCTCGATTTCCTGAACTTCACCCACTTCTGTACCTTCTTTGATAATTGCTTTAATTTCCTCTTCCGTTACTTTTCCGTCAGCGGTAGGTTTAATTCTGAATAAATCTAAAATAAATTCGGTAGAAATAGTCAAAAGCCAAATGAACGGGGCCGTAATTTTTGAAACAATTTTCATCGGAACAGCTACTGCTTTAGCAATTGTCTCAGGGTAATTTAAACCAATTCTTTTTGGAACCAATTCACCTAAAACCAATGAAAAGAAGGTTAAAACAACCACTACAATTCCAACTGCAATTGAATTGGCATAAGGTTGCAGAACTTCAAATCCTGCTACAAAATCTTGAACATCCGTCGTAATTTTGTCCCCTGAATAAATACCCGTTAAAATACCGATTAAGGTAATTCCGATTTGAACGGTTGACAAGAATTTGTTGGGAGAATTAGCTAAATCCAATGCTACTTTTGCAGCAGGATTGCCTTTTTTAGCGGCAGTTTCCAAACGACTTTTTCTAGCTGAAATAAGTGCAATTTCAGACATCGAAAAAACACCATTCAATACAATTAAAAATAAAATTATTAAAATTTCCATATGTATTTTTTAGCAAAAAAAGAGCAACAGTTCCGACAATCCGGATGAAGCTCCTTTTAATTTTGCAAATATCTAAAAAAAACAGCACTATTTAGCCATTTTTTTTGATAAATAAGATTTATTTCAAGTTATCGAATACCAAATTTAAACGTTCTGTTACTTCTGCTATGGTTCCAATTCCGTTCACACCATGAAATTTTCCTTGATTTTTGTAGTATTCCATCAAAGGAGCTGTTTTTTCGTTGTATTCTTGGTAACGGTTTCTAATTTTTTCTTCGTCTTGGTCGTCGGGACGTCCTGATGTTTTTCCTCTTTCTAATAAACGTTTCACCAAAATCTCATCATCAGCTTCCAAGGCAACTGTAGCTGTAATTTCTTGATTTTTAGAGGCTAAAAAAGCATCTAATGCTTCTGCTTGAGCAATTGTTCTTGGAAATCCATCAAACAAAAAACCGGCAGAATCTGGATTTTTATCCACTTCACTTTGAAGCATCTGAATGGTCACTTCATCCGGAACTAAATCGCCTTTGTCCATGAACGTTTTGGCTAATTTGCCTAAATCAGTATCATTTTTAATATTGAAACGAAAAATATCACCCGTTGATAAATGCGTTAAATTGTATTTTTCTTTTAAAAATTCAGCTTGTGTGCCTTTTCCTGCACCTGGTTTTCCGAAAAGAACGATGTTAATCATTTTTATTTAGATTGTTGGATTATTAGATTTCTGGATAGTTAGATTTAGTTAGATTTTATTCTGCAAGTTGATAAACATCCGGTAAATTTCTTCCTAAACCATCGTAGTCAAGTCCATAGCCTACGATGAATTTATTTGGAATTCGAATACCTACGTAATCAATCTTGATATCTTTTTTATATGCGTCAGGTTTTAAAAATAAAGTGGCAATTTTAAGGTGTTTTACATTTTTCCCTTTAAAAATTGCTTTCAATTCTTCAATGGTGTTTCCGGTATCAATAATGTCTTCAACAATTACAACTGTTCGACCTTCCAAATTTTCATTTAAACCAATCAATTGTTTCACTTGATTAGTAGTTTGTGTGCCTTCATAAGAGGATAGTTTCACAAAACTCACTTCGCACATACCACGATACTCTTTCAATAAATCAGACAAAACCATGAAAGCTCCGTTCAAAACACCAACAAAAACAGGAACTTCATCAAAAAAATCATCGTCCATTTGTTTGGCTAAATTTTTAATAGCAAAATTCAATTCTTCTGAAGAAATAAACGGCACAAATGTTTTGTCGTGAAGGTGTATCATGTTCTGATTTTTAATAAAGTGCAAATTTAAGGAAGTCTAAAGTTTTAAGAAGTACGAATTCAGACATTTTTTGTAAAATTGGTATATTTACCGAATGAATTCAAAACTATATCAAAAAATTGAAGCCGGCACAGCTCATGTAAAAAGCAGAGTTACGATTAGTAATTTAGCGATGAAGAGTGATGAAAATTTGCAGGAACTCATTGAAATAGCTTTTGACATTCATCATGAATTGCATGTCAAAGCCTTTTGGAGTTTGGATTTAGTAGGTGAAAAAAAGTTGAAATTACTGATTCCTTATTTAGATGCTTTTTGTGAAGTTTTACCTAAAATTAAAAATGATTCCTCATTGCGACCTGCCACTCGTATAGCGATGTTTTTAGCGAAAAGTAACCATCGTAAAAATGGCATAAAATTATCTCAAGAACAAGAACATATTTTGATTGAAGCCTTGATTGACCGATTGATTCAGGATGAAAAAGTAGCCTCTAAAGCGTATGCTATGAAAGCCTTATTCGTTTTAGGAAAAAAATACGATTGGATTTATGAGGAATTGAAGCCAATCCTAAGTCAGGATTATTCAAATCATTCTGCCGGATATAAAGCGGCGGCAAGGAATATTTTGAAAAGAATGAAATAAGTTTATATAATTATTTCTAATGGATTATTGATATCTATTAAATCAATAAAATTTATTTCATTTTTATTATAACTAGATAAACTAGACAATTTAAGATCTTGAAATAAAAAATAGTCATCTATTGAAAAAAATTTATCCTTATCAACATCTACAGGATGATTTATAAAAAAATCCATTAGCCCATTTAATATAAATGTTAAATAATATCTTAAATGAGATGTCAATACTGTCAAATCTTCTTTTAAAGCTGCATTATGAACAATTTCATTTCTGACTCTATAAATTCTTGTCAAATTCCATTCTAAATTTTTTTGATGTTTTTC
Organism: Flavobacterium sp.; assembly: GCF_044339515.1. Taxonomy (GTDB): domain Bacteria; phylum Bacteroidota; class Bacteroidia; order Flavobacteriales; family Flavobacteriaceae; genus Flavobacterium. The sequence goes on along the minus strand of NZ_JBIIVK010000048.1, from coordinate 16,943 downwards.
TAAAGTATCTTTCATTTTTTTACCATCAATCAATAAATTTCTATAATATTGAGCTCTGAATACAATTAGAGGAGATATACTTTTATTAATCAACAAATCATAACTTTCTTCACTTTTTAAATAATCTAAATTTTCATTATATAGTGGTAATATATGTTGTTGATTTAATTTTCTTATATCTCGATGAAACTCTTTAATGTTTCTTTTCAAATAAATTAATGAATGACATCTTTTAAAGTAATCTTTTAGCCTTCCAACAGTGTAAGAATCTGCCTCAAAAGTTGAAAAAACATATTCTAAACCAATCCAATAATTCAAAAATTTGTTAATTATTTCGTCAGATTCCCCACCCATTCTCAAATATCGTATTCCAGAATTTATTTTATTAATTGTTTCTTTATTTATATTTAAAGTCTGTAAAGTGGCAAACCTATTAAGATATTCATTATATAATTTTCTATTATCTTTATAATAACCATCAATTTGATATGAAGTAGGAAATGTGCTGGCCTTATTTGGTCTTTTAGAACCAATTATAAAACATTCTTTAGTCAAATAAATAGTTCTATTGCTATGTCCTAAATATATAACATCAAGCATAATTAAAACTTTACTTCTAGCTTTATTCAAAGCTTGATAATAATCTTTAGTTTTTATCTTTAATGAAAATAATAAATGTTGTTGGTTTTTTTCAATAAAATCGTCAATCAAACCATCAGTTTTAACTGATAAATTGAATATCTTACTTTTATCTAGAATCATAGCTTTGTCTGATAATTGTCTTATTTTAATATTATCAGATTTTGTTGTATCTAATCCAAAAACAACTTCAAATTCTTCTTCTTCTCGATCTTTCAAAGATTTAATTATTTCAAATCTTTCATCAAATGAAATATCATCTAAACCTGAAAATATTGCTGATAAAAATCTCGATAAATAAAATTTTGAATATCCAATTGATATTAATTCGGTATATAAAAACTCTATTTTCTTGCTAAATTGAAACAATACATCATAGGTAATATTTTCATTTTCTCTATTCTGAAGGATAGTATTAAAATTTTGCTCGAAAAGAACATCAATATAATTTTCATTGTCTTTGATAATTAGATTTCCTGAGTATATTATTTTTGAAAACTCTTTTTTTTCAAAATTTTTAGGATCAATCAAATCAATAAAATAATTAATATTTATAGTTGAGGAAGACAAATAATGTTCTTTAGACAAAATCATAAAAGCTTCACCGAATAAACTTTTAGCATAATCAGTATTTTTCAACTTATTGTCTTTTAAATCTTCACAAACTTGAACAAGCTCTTTAATAACTGTTAAAGGATTGTTTATTCTTAGTCTATTAGTATCTATAGTTTCTCTATGTAAAAGCTCCATAGATTTCTCCACAAAAAACATCTCAATTTTATTTAACAAAATCTTTGGTACTACTTTTATCATAATTTATTATATTTGCATATAGTTTTATCAAAGATAATTATTATTCAACAATACTAAAAGGAACTTCAGATGTTTCCCTCTTAATTTGAAAGAATTAATGTTTATGTCTAGGTTCCTAGGAAATAAAGCAACTTTAATTAGTTGCTTTTTTTATTTTATGAATACTAAACTCTCACAACATACTACTTAAAAAAATCTGCTAAAGAAATTTATCCTATTTTTAAGCCAATATTATAAATCATTCTGCCGGATATAAAGCGGCGGCGAGGAATATTTTGAAAAGAATGAAATAAGTTTTCAATCCATTAATTGTTACTTATCTTTGCAAAACAACAACACAACACCATGAATTATTTTTCTTCCGATTTTAAATTAGGAATTTTAGGCGGGGGCCAACTCGGTAAAATGCTTTTAGCTGAAACCCGAAAATTTGACATCCAAACCTATGCGTTAGACCCAAGCAAAGATGCACCTTGCCAATATGGAACTCATTATTTTGAAGTTGGAAATTTACTCGATTTTGACACCGTTTATCAATTTGGCAAAAAAGTAGATGTACTGACTATCGAAATTGAAAATGTCAATTTAGATGCCTTAGATCAATTGGAAGCAGAAGGCAAAAAAGTATTTCCCTCGCCAAAAACATTGCGAAACATCCAAAGCAAAATCACACAAAAAAATATTTATTTGAGTAATCAAATCCCAACAGTCAATGCCAAAACTTTTGAAAATAAAAGTGAATTAGTGGCCGAAATTTTAAAGGGAACTCTAACGTATCCGTGTGTTTGGAAACAAGATCGATTTGGGTATGATGGATATGGCGTAAAAATTCTGAAATCGGAAAAAGACATCACTGACTTACCAGAAACGCCCTGTCTAATTGAGGATATGATTCCGTTTAAAAATGAATTGGCAGTTATTGTTGTTCGCTCCGTTTCAGGAGAAGTGAAAACCTATCCGGTGGTGGAAATGGAATTTCATCCCGAAGCCAATCAAGTGGAATACGTGATTTGTCCGGCTCGAATTGATGAAAAAGTGGCTCAAAAAGCTCAAGAAATAGCATTGAAAGTTTCAGAAGTTTTCAATCATGTGGGATTATTGGCCGTGGAAATGTTCCAAACCGAAAATGATGAAATTTTAGTGAATGAAGTCGCTCCACGACCACATAATTCAGGACATTACAGCATTGAAGCCAGTTATACTTCGCAATTTGAAAATCATTTACGTGCCATTTTAGAATTACCTTTAGGAAATACGGCTAGTAAAGTTGCCGGAATTATGGTAAATTTGGTGGGTGAAGAAGGTTTTTCCGGACCTGTGGTTTATGAAAATATTGAAAAAATCATGGCGATTGATGGTGTAACACCTCATCTTTATGGTAAAAGAGAAACCCGACCTTTCCGTAAAATGGGACATGTGACGATTGTGAATGAAGATATGACGGAAGCCAGAAAAGTGGCGGAAGAAGTGAAGAATAGTATAAGAGTGATCAGTCATAGTTAGCAGTTTTAATAACAAAATCAACTTGAAACCTTAAACCTGAAACAAAAACAAAAAAATGAGCAAAGTAGCCATCATAATGGGAAGTATATCCGACATGCCGGTCATGCAGGAAGCCATCGACATTTTAAAAGGATTTGATATAGAAACCGAAGTGGATATAGTTTCAGCACACCGAACACCTGAAAAATTGTTTGAGTTTAGTAAAAATGCTCACACTCGCGGCATTTCGGTGATTATTGCAGGAGCCGGTGGAGCGGCACACTTGCCGGGAATGGTCGCTTCGATGTCGCCGTTGCCTGTCATTGGCGTTCCAGTGAAATCGAGTAATTCCATTGACGGTTGGGATTCCGTTTTATCAATTTTGCAAATGCCGGTAGGTGTTCCAGTGGCGACAGTAGCATTGAACGGAGCCAAAAATGCAGGAATTTTAGCTGCACAAATTATCGGAAGTCACGATAAATGTGTGTTGGATAAAATAGTTTTTTATAAAGAAGGTTTGAAAGACGCGGTTTTAAAAGCTTCGGAAGGATTGAAAAAATAATTATCTTTGATAAAAAATGAATATGGATATTAAAACTTCAAAAATAGAACTGGCAAAGGTTATTTTAGACCTTGAAAATCCTGTATTGATTGAAGAAATTATTCATTTAATTCAATCAAAATCTACTTTAACCGAAAAACAAAAATTGGCTATTGATGAAGCACTTATTTCGCTTGAAAAGAATGAAGGAATTTCTCATAATATGGTGATGGAAGAAACTAAAAATCGCTACTCAAAATATTTTAAATAGATGATCGTTATTTGGTCTCCGCAAGCCAAAAAAGATTATTGGCAAAATATTGATTATTTGGAAGCGGAATGGTCATTTCAAGTAACGCTTAATTTTATTGAAAAAGTAGAGAAAACTATTCATTTATTGACAAAAAATAATGTAGATTTTATTTCAACTAATTACAAAAATGTAAACAAAGTTGTCATTACAAAACATATCACACTTTATTACAAAATCAATTCCAATCAGTTAGAATTACTTCGTTTTTGGAATACGCACCAAGATTTAGAAAATTTTAAATTATAAAAATAGGAGTGAAATTATCATTCCATTTAATATACATGAAAACACTTACCCAAAATTTCGAAACCAAACACAACACCGCACCTTTTTCGCAAATACAATTAGCCGATTACAAACCGGCTTTTGAAGCTACAATTGCAAAAGCAAGAGCTGAGATTGATAGTATTGTAAATAATCCTGATGCTCCTTCTTTTGAAAACACGATTGAAGCATTAGATTTTTCCGGTGAAGCGTTAGACCGATTATCTTCTATTTTCTTTAATTTGAATTCGGCTGAAACCTGTGATGAAATGCAGAAAATTGCTCAGGAAGTTTCACCTTTGTTGACGGAATTCAGCAATGATATTGCCTTGAATGAAGATTTGTTTAAACGTGTAAAAGCCGTTTATGATCAAAAAGATAAATTGAATCTGACTACTGAACAAGCCACTTTATTAGATAAAAAATTCAAAGGTTTTTCACGAAACGGTGCGTTACTTTCGGAAGAAGATAAATTAAAATTACGTGAAATTGACACCGAATTAGCCAAATTAAAATTGACGTATGGCGAAAATGTGTTGGCCGAAACCAACAACTATCAATTACACATTACCAACGAAGCAGATTTAAAAGGTTTGCCTGATGGTTCTAAGGAAATGGCGGCAAGTTTAGCCAAATCGAAAGGATTAGAAGGTTGGGTTTTCACCTTAGATTTTCCGAGCTATTTGCCGTTTGTAACGTATGTTGACAACCGCGAATTGCGAAAAGAAATTGCCATTGCAGCCGGAAAAAAAGCATTCCAAAATAATGAATTTGATAACAAAGAGAATGTCAAACGCATTGTAGAATTACGTCATAAACGAGCAAATTTATTGGGTTATGAATCGCATTCGCATTTTGTATTGGAAGAACGAATGGCTCAACATCCGGAAAAAGTGAAATCGTTTTTGAACGATTTGTTGGAAAAAGCCAAACCGGCTGCTCACAAAGAATTTGCAGAATTGACTGCTTTTGCAAGAGAATTAGACGGAATTGAACAATTGGAAAAATGGGATGGAGCCTATTATTCTGAAAAATTGAAACAAAAGTTATTCAGTTTGGATGATGAATTGTTGAAACCGTATTTTAAATTGGAAAATGTGTTGAACGGAGCGTTTACCATTGCAGAAAAATTATTCGGAATTAGATTTAAAGAAGTTTTTGATATTGATACATACCACGAAGATGTGCAAACATTTGAAGTGTTAGATTTTCAAGATGAATTTGTAGCCGTTTTCTACGCTGATTTTTTCCCAAGAAAAGGAAAACGTAACGGAGCTTGGATGACTTCTTTTAAACCACAATACATTAAAAATGGTGTGAACGAAAGACCGCACGTTTCGATTGTATGCAATTTTACGCCACCAACTGAAACGAAACCTTCGCTCCTCACCTTTAATGAAGTGACAACTTTGTTTCACGAATTTGGTCACGCGTTGCATGGAATGCTAGCGAATACAACCTATCCGAGTTTGTCCGGCACATCGGTGTATTGGGATTTTGTGGAATTGCCAAGTCAAGTGATGGAAAACTGGTGCTACGAACCGGAAGCGTTGGCTTTGTTTGCGAAGCATTATTTAACCGTCGAAGTGATTCCGCAGCAGTATGTAGAAAAAATCAAGGAAAGTGCAAGTTTCTTGGAAGGAATGGCTACTTTACGTCAGTTGAGTTTTGGGCTTTTAGACATGGCGTATCACGGAAAATCACAAACCATTGACAATGTAAAAGCATTTGAAAAAGCGGCTTTTGAAGGCACTTCTTTGTATCCGGACGTGGAAGAAAATTGCATGAGTACGTCGTTTTCACATATTTTTCAAGGTGGTTATTCGTCGGGATATTACAGTTATAAATGGGCGGAGGTTTTGGACGCCGATGCGTTTGCCTATTTTCAGGAAAAAGGCATTTTTAATCACGAAGTAGCGACGAAATTTAAAGATAACGTGCTTTCAAAAGGCGGAACAGAATTGCCGATGGAATTGTATAAAAAATTCAGAGGTCAGGAACCGAAAGTAGAAGCGTTGTTGAAGAGGGCGGGACTTACCTCCTAAACCGCCACGACGGGAATTTCTTAGCGTTGTCTGAAAATCGCCAAAAATTTCTATTTTTGAAATAATTTTAAAAGTAAAGTATATGCCAAAAAGTAAAAAAATAAATGTACAAGGTGTTGAAATTGTTTTTTATGAAGAGAATAAGAACGATTATATTTCGCTGACAGATATTGCTCGACACAGAGACAGCGAAAGAAGTGATTACATTTTGCAAAACTGGATGCGAAATAGAAGTGCAATAGAATTTAATGGTCTTTGGGAAAAATTTAATAATCCAAATTTTAATTCCATCGAATTCGATGGAATTAAAAACAATGCCGGATTAAATAGTTTTTCATTAACACCCAAAAGATGGATAGACGCAACGAACGCAATCGGAATTGTTTCAAAAACAGGCAGATATGGTGGAACTTTTGCTCATAAAGATATTGCATTTGAATTTGCTTCTTGGTTAAGTGCAGAATTCAAATTTTATCTTATCAAAGAATTTCAACGTTTAAAAGACGATGAAAATGACCGATTAAAATTGGAATGGAATTTTCAGCGAACTTTAGCGAAAGTGAATTATCATATTCATACGGATGCAATTAAAGCGAATTTGATTCCGTTGGAGTTAGACAAAACAAAATAAATTTTATTTATGCCAACGAAGCCGATTTATTGAATGTGGCACTTTTTGGTAAAACTGCCAAACAATGGCGTGATGAAAATCCTGAAGCAGAAGGCAACATTAGAGATCAAGCAACAATTGAACAATTGGTTGTTTTATCCAATTTAGAAAGTTTAAACTCGGTTTTTATTCACAAAGGGCAAACGCAAGCGGAACGATTGGTTCAATTGAATGCGATTGCGATAACGCAAATGAAAGCGTTGTTGAGTAGGCAAGTGAAAAGTTTGGAAAAATAAAAGTTTAGAGGTCAGGAACCGAAGGTTGAGGCTTTGTTGAAGAAATCTGGATTGATGTAAATTAAAATAAATAAGATGAATATATCTACTTTCATTTCTGAAAATAAAGCCAAGTTAAAACTAACAAAAAAACTCAACGTAAGAGATTTAGACGAGTTAGAGAAAAATACTTTTGTTGCTTATGTTGATGAAGGCAAAAACAGTTTTGACGTTCAAATAGTATTAGATAATAAAAAAAATATAAAAAACTCTCAATGTGATTGTGAACAAGGTGGAATTTGTATTCACATTGTTGCATTAGCAGTATTTATTTCAAACCCAAAGACTGAAAAAACTGTTATTAAAAAACCCCTCAAAAGAAAACTTTCAGAAACAGATATTCTCCTAGAAACCGTTGATAATGAAAGATTACGAATTTGGGTTTCAGAATTGATATCTAAAAACAAGGAGATTGCATTCTTGTTCAAAAACACTTTTGATAAAAAAAATATAGTTTTAGATAAAGAGTTTATTAAAAATACCATCAAAGAATGTATTTCGTCAGTTGTAGGAAAGAGAAAAACAATTGAAACCAATGAAGTAAAAAAAATAGTTGATGCTTTAAACATATCTTTTCAACCGCTTTATGATCATATTTATATTTCACCTATCACAAGTTCTAAATATAAACTGATTTCAATTTTGACTACTTTGATGGAAGAAATACATTATGATTATTATATTTCGAGTATAAAGATTACCCGATTGGAGGAATCTATTTATGATAACCTGCTGAAATCTCATTTTGGTATTAAAGATTTTGAAGTGTGGAAAGAATGTACCTCTTTTTATTTTTCTTTACTTTTTAATAAAAAAATCATGTTAAAAGATTTTAATTTCTGTAAAAAAATATATGATTTTTCAGAGACAAATGAAATTCAGAGACAGATGATTGCCAATTTCATTGAAAAAAACATTAACGAAATATACGCTCAAAACAAATTAGATTATTTTACGTTTAATATTGATTTTGAACAATTTTTTTTCAAAGTTTATGTCGATAATAATTTGTTTAAAATTCATTATTTAAAATTTAGACCAAGGAAATACCAAAATGAATACAATCTTGATTTAATAAAAGAATTGTATAAAATAAATCAATTTGAGCTGGTAGAAAAATATTGTAGCGAACAAATCAACGGAAATGTCAATGGAAAATATGATATGCCGTATGTTGAAATTTTGGTTGATTTGTATAAAACTACAAAGGAAAATAAAAAGTTAGCCAATCTTTTGTCTATTTATGGAAAATACATTTTTGAAATAGAAACTTATCTTTTTATTAAAGAAAATTGTCCTCATGACCACTACAAAAAATACCACAATGTTGTTCTAGTAAATGCGAGAAACAGTTATCAAAACGGAGATAGTAAAGCTTTTGAGTTTTATTATGAAGTTAAAAAATTAAACGGAAAAAGTGCTGATATTATAGAGATGCTTCGCAATTGCAGACATTTTTATTTTATTGAAAAGTATAAAGAAATTGCAATAAAAATAGATGAGATAAAATTTATTCAAATTGTTTTAAATGCTTCACTTCGCTATAATGAAAGTTCTGAAAAAATTGAATCAGTCGCCAATTTTATATGTAATTATGTAGATAAAAATAAGTTAAAATTTTATTTACGCAACATTCCGTACTACTCACAAAATAAAATCTTCCACCTTATTGAAAAAAATCTTGAAAAATAAATACTTTCAAATACAAGAACTTATATTATTTAAATGGAAAATGATAAATTTTTGTGAAAGCACTTATTCTTCTACCAGCACTTCCCCGCGTTAAGGATTGAAGTGGAAAGCCCACAGAGAGGAGGCACGACGAACGAGGACTTGTAACGAAAAGCCTGACCCGTAGCTTGCGGAGGGGAACGCCCAAAACTTATTTCAAAAACTCCCTGAAATTATCTTGATTCACCACCATAAAACTCGGATTGTAGGCTTCTATAAACGATTTTGGTAATTTTGCTTTTTTGGTGCTTGCCCATTTGAATTCAAACGCACTAACGGCATCGGCATTGGTTTCGATATAATCGACTTCTTGCTGGGTAGTGGTTCGCCAAAAATAAGGTTTGGCAAGGCTTTGTGAATAAGACAAAAACTTCATTCGTTCGGCCATCATAAAATTTTCCCACAACGCACCTTTGTCTTGACGGAGAGCCAATGCATTGAAATTTCCGATGACCATATTTCGCACACCCGTGTCGTAAAAATAGATTTTTTTGTTGGCTTTTATCTCGTTCCGAATGTTTTTGGAGAAACTGTTTAATCGAAACACAACAAAACTTTTTTCCAATAAATCAATATAAGTATTGACCGTGTTTTTATCTACTCCAACGAGTTGTGCAATTTCATTATAGCTTACTTCGCTCCCAATTTGCAAAGCCAAAGCTTGAAGAATTTTATCCAAAACATCAGATTTTCGAATGCCGGCCAAAGCTAAGATGTCTTTATACAAATAACTTGAAACCAAGTTTTTCAAAATTTCATATTCGTTGCCAAAATTATTGATGACATCGGGATACATGCCATATAATATGCGTAATTCCAGTTGTTGATGTGCTTTTACATAACCAACATTTTGCTCGAATTCGTTCCAAGAAACGGGAAAAAGTTGGTATTCAAACTTTCTGCCTGTTAAGGGTTCTTGCGTTATGTTATTGATATCAAAAGCAGATGAACCCGATACAATCACTTGAACATCTTTAATTTGGTCAACCATGATTTTCAGTTTCAGTCCAATGTTGGGTATGCGTTGAGCTTCGTCAATAAAAACGTATTTATAATTTCCGATGATACTCCGCAACTGTTCTGTGTTTGCATTTGAAAGCAATTCACTCACGGAATGGTCATCACCATCTAAAAAAAGATAGGCTTTATCGGCTAATAACGCATTGATTAAAGTGGTTTTACCAACTTGCCTTGGCCCAATAAGCACAATTGCTTTGCCTTTATGCAATTTATTGATTACGATATTGGTTAAATCCCTATTTATCATGGCTTTGCTTTTTTTACAAAAGTACAAAAATAATTCTATTCACCAAATTTATATATTATTTGGTGATTATATTCACCAAATTTATATATTTTTTAGTGAATGTATTCACCAATATTATGCTTTTTTAAAAATTCAACACAAACTTTCATTTTTTTTTGAAAGTTTAAAAACTTTTACATAACTTTGTCTCATGGAATTCAAAGAAGCAAAAAATAAATTCGTTCAAACCTGGGGAGCTTTAGGTTCGCAATGGGGAATTAACAAGACCATGGCTCAGATTCATGCGTTGTTGATGGTTTCGCACGAGCCGATTTCGATGGAAGACATTATGGAGGAATTGCAAATTTCTCGTGGAAATGCTTCAATGAATTTAAGAGCATTAATGGATTGGGGAATTGTGTATAAAGAATACAAAGCCGGCGAACGCAAAGAGTTTTTTACTGCCGAAAAAGATTTAGATGAATTAGCCGTAAAAATTTCAAGAGAACGCAGCAAACGTGAAATTAAACCTGCTTTGAAAGTCTTGAAAGAAGTTTCAGCTATTGAATCTGACGGAACCGCTGCTGAAAAACATTTTGTAGATCAAACCACTAAATTGTATGATTTTGTGTTAAAAGCCGATAATGTTTTGGATAAAATTACAGAATACAAAGACAATTGGTTGGCCAAATTGGTGGTGAAAATCATGAAGTAAATTTTTTTAACAACAACTTTCATTTTTTTCTGAAAGTTTAAAATAATAGATAAGATGGGAAAATTAGTCATAGCAGCAGGAACAGGATTCTTAGGAAACGTTTTAGTAAATCATTTCAAAAACAAATTTGATGAAATTATAATTCTCACCCGTGGAGAAACTAAAATTTCAGATACAATTAAATATGTGAATTGGGATGCCAAAAGATTATCTGGTTGGGAAAATGAATTAGAAAATACGGATGTCTTAATCAATCTTACAGGAAAATCTGTTGATTGTCGATATACTGTACATAATAAAAAAGAAATTTTAAATTCTAGAATTGACAGTACAAAAATTCTAAATCAAGCAGTTTTACTATGTAAAAAACCACCATTACATTGGTTAAATTCATCAACTTCTACAATTTACAGACATTCGATAGATAAAGAAATGGATGAATATTCAGGAGAAATTGGCGATGATTTTTCAATGAATGTAGCCAAATCTTGGGAAAAGTCATTCTTCGAAATTGAAACACCAAGAACACTAAAAACAGCACTTAGAACATCTATTGTTTTAGGAAAAAAAGGTGGAGCATTTCTTCCTTTGAAAAATTTGATAATGTTTGGATTTGGTGGAACACAAGGGAGTGGAAATCAATTTATAAGTTGGATTCATGAGAAAGATTTTGCTAGAGCAGTTGAATTTATAATTAATGAAAAACTTACTGGAATCATCAATATCGTCTCACCAAAACCTATTAAGAATCGTGATTTTATGAAGACACTTCAAAAAAGTTTAAAGGTTGTAATTGGAATTCCGGTTGGTGAAAGACTTTTAAAATTAGAAGCTATAATGATTGGAACAGAATCTGAATTGGTTTTAAAAAGCAGGAATGTTATTCCGAAAAGACTAAACGAAAACGGCTTTAATTTTGAATATGGAGATTTAAATAAAGCTTTTGATAATTTAATTAAAAAGTTATGAACCTCAACATCCTCTCCTACTTCATTTACCTTACCATCACCGCCATTATCATTGTTGTGGTGGGACAAATTTTGTGCAAAAACGGAAATGTGTTTGTCTCACAATTAGTTCCCAACCATGAAGATTTATGCAAAAAAGTGAATAAAAATTTATTGTTAGTCTATTATTTACTGAATCTTGGTTACTGTGCCATTACGATATTAAGTTGGGAGAAAATCGAAACAATTAATCAATTGATTGGCATAATTACCTATAAAACTTCCGTCATCCTTTTTATCATTGGAATTCTACATTACTTCAACATTTATATGATTACCAACTACCTTAAAAAATTAATCAATTAATCTTTACATCATGGAAACTACAAAAACACTCCTTGCTTACTGCATCTATCTTCCGATAGCCATTGCTCTCACCATTTATGTTTCAAAAACATTGTTCAAAAACAGTTTGGTCTACATGACCGATATTTTTAAAGGCCGAGAAGAAATTGCCAAGGCCACCAATAAATTATTCGAAACCGGATTCTATTTGCTCAACATTGGGTTTGCCTTATTAATTATGGAAATGTATTTATACACCGATTCCTATCAAGTTATGATTGAAGAATTGAGTAGCAAAATTGGTGGATTTTCAATTTATCTAGGAATAATGCTTTTCATCAATTTGTATTTATTTTTCAGAGGAAAAAGAAAAGCGAGTCAACCAAAAGTGGAGGAACGAATTGTTTTTAGAGGTTAGACTAGTAAACCTGACAGGTTTTTGAAACCTGTCAGGTATTAACCAATACCATCCACCACAAAATCGGCACGCTTTCCAACCAAAAAGAAGTGTAATACTTATCTCTTTTAAAGGTAGTAAATACGATAAAAAGTGCCGTTATAATGGCTATTACAAAAGTTGATATTTCAATTTTTTCTTTAAAAAATTCCAGTACGATAAACGGTAACAGAATAAGAATTCCAAACCATTTCGTCTTCAAAATTCCGAATCGTTGTGGAAGGGTTTTCAACGTTTCATTATCCGTTTGACTGTCTAAAATTTCAAACGGGATCATCAAACTGATAACGATTAAAAACCGCTGAAGCAAAATGATTTTTTCATTGTTTGATAAAGAAACTTGTTGAAAAATCGGTGCATAAACTGTAATTGCCGTCACACAAAAGCTGACTAAAAACAACTTCCAAAAACCAAATTTTCGCAAAAAGGGATAAAGTGCAACCAATAATCCTATTTTGATAAAAAAGATTTGAGTTTCACTTTTCAATTGCAGAAAAAAGAATATTACAGCAATAATAGAAAGAAAAGTCAATCCTATTACATAATGATTTTTTTTGAAATCGTAATTTCCTTTTTGAAAGGCTTCAAAATATTTTAAAAAATTATACCCAACGATTGTTCCGAAAAAAATAATGCATTCAAGATTTCTATTTCCTGTAAGTTCAAGCGAAACTTCAGTCACATGAAGCAATGCAAAAATAGCAAATGCAACATGCAAAGAGGATTGAATATAGAAATCGAATATAATTTTAAAAAATTTCAAAAAATGAGATGCTTATTTTTCTGCAAGAAACAGCTTTTTACTGAAAATGCCATAAAAAAAGAGCTTGCCTAAACAAACTCCTTTTCTATTTTTAATATTTTTATTGTTTTAACGTTTCACAATTTTCTTGGTTTCCGATTTTCCATCAGAATTCAATTGCAACAAATAAATGCCACTTTGCAAATCGCTTATGTTGATTTGTTGATTTTCGATACTTCCTGATTTGATGACTTTTCCATCAATGGTGATTAACTGATATACCATTTCTCCTTGCTGATGCATTACATTTAAAACTTCGTTTGCAGGGTTTGGATAAACAATAAATCTCGAATTGTTTTGTTCTACAATTCCTAAAGGCATCTCAACTCCTTTTGCACTAAAATTATTAAACGTCACTCGATTGCCATTATCAACGGTCATATTGCTACCATAAAAACGAATTCTAATCCTGAAATTACCATTGTTGTCGCTCCTTCAATTCCTGAAAAATCGGTTTCAAACAATTGATATTCCGTTGTTAATGGAAGATTTGAATTAGTCAATCCCGTAGTTATCCATGAAGTTCCATCGATAGAATAATCAAGTAACATTCCTTCTGCGGCACTTTCATCTTTCGCTGCAAATCCAAATACAATATCCTCATATCCTAGCGTTGAAAAACTAAAAACTAGTGTATTCTCTAAACCTTCATTTTGAAAAGGTTGCTTAATTTGCAATCCTCGCATATTCGCCGATGCAAAAGGCAAATCGTTATTAGCTTCAGGAATATAATTGATATCCGTCGGACTGTTTCTTCTTTCCATAGAACCTTTTCTCCAATTAGGATGTGTGTTGTCAAAAGGATAACCCACCAAACAAGATTCATAACTTAAAACACCTTCTGTGCCAACTTCAAAAGTTGAATTGATGCTGGTTAAAGGTGTATCATTGGCAATGTTTCCATCCATCACCCAAAAAAAAATTGGCTCTTGAGTTGATGGTTCTTGGGTAGGCACAAAATTTGCCGTCACTGAAAAATCTCCGATTGGTGTATACGTAATTTGTGCCTCTGTACTATCCACATCACCACTCCAATGACTAAAGGTGTAACCTTCCAAAGGAATAGCTGTTAACGTTACTGGGATATTGTGGAAGTAAATTCCTGACCAAGGATATGGATTTGCTGAAACGCCCGGAGTATCAGAATTAATATCAATTGTATTTATTTTTACAAATCCATTTGTATCATCATTTACATTTAATGTTGCTGTTACATTTGATGAAATCCCAAATTTTGTTCTGATGTGTTCGCGTTGGAAATCAGGTCGTTCTGATGCGAATGTTTCAATAACATTCTGACTTTCTAACCACCAACTGAAGGAATAAGGTGCTGCCCATCTATCAATTTGTTCACCAATTTCAGGTTGAATAACCGAAGCAAACTGATTGGATAACGCAATTACTCTTTCTGGTAAGAAAAAAGTATTCATCATATCCGCAAATCGATTAATAAAATTCAATTTAAAGTCTTCATTTTCAAGCAATCTTCTTAAAATCAAAGTTGACCATTCCGGATTTGGCCATTCTGTTCCGCCAGTGGCCGTAGCAAATTCAAGTGTATTATGATCATTAATATCATACATTAAACTAAATCCGGCATCAGTATCTTTAATAACAGTTCTCCAACGACCGTCGTTTCCATAAGGAGCATTGGGATTAAAGGTGGTGTTCTTTCTCCAGAACAAAGTATTCCATCCTGGCCAATCTGTATTTTGAATAAAAATATTAGTAATGAAATAATCTCTAAAATTATTTACATCCATTTGTGTTTCTATATAGTTAAAATTTGAATCGTTGGTAAGAGAATTATTTTCAAAAAAGGAATACATCGCTTCAAAATGGTCTTCAGTACCTTCATCCACTTGATAACCATCTGCAATAATTTCTAAATCTTCTTCTACAATTCCATACTTTCTTTCAAAATAATGACGGTCTAAACGCTCTCTAATATTTAACATTCCCCAATACTCTCCGTTTAAAAAGACTACTGATGGCTGATAAGCTTGGTTATCTAATCCCGTCTTTTCAATTAATTCATGCGTAAAAGCATCTTTATAATACGTATTAAAAAAATCATTACCTGAATTTCGTAATACTAAGCGTTTATAGCTATTATAGTTTTCATTGGGAAAAATTGGATAATTAAATGTACCGGCACCAAGTTCAGGACGAGCATATAATCGTAAAGATTTATTTTGAAAAGCTCGAGAACCACCGCCATTGATTCGGATTCCAACTTGTTGGTTCAAAACTTCATTTCCGTTAACAAAATAATTGAAGTGACCAACTCGTTCGGATTCGTCTCCTGAACGATCATAGTTAGACTCTGAATAATATAGAGGTTCTACATCAGGATTCTGTATTCTCCAATTGTCATAATCTACCCCAGCAACATAAATACCGTCATAATAATCAAAAAACTTATTTTCATCCAAGCTTAATTATATTACCGGAATCGAAAAACGTTCGGTTCCTTGTGGTGAAACAAAATAACTCTGAGTAACAATGTTACTAGTTAATGCTCCTGTTTTATAGGCTCTTGCACGCACAACCGTACCTTTAAAAATAGTATAATCAGGGATATAATAGGAAGGATCTGAGTCAAAAGTTGAAGAAATAGTTGATATATCATTAGGCTCGTTGGTTCTATCAACAATCGTAATCGGGTTATCATATTGATTGGACTGAAAACTTTTTGTTAAAAAAGTAGTTGAGGGTTGAGCACCAAGTTCATATGGATATTCATTCTTATATTGATAAGTAGTTCCTGTTAAATTATCGATATTAGGATCAGAACCGTCTGTTGTATAAATAATTGTTACAGCAGGATCCGGATGACTAATCGTTAAATTAAAACTCTCTGTATAAAAACCTCCGCTTACCGAAAAAGTTGGGGGTGCTAACACATCGGTGTAGCCTGTAGAGGTATTATTAGAAGCTCCCGGAGTTGGTTCAGGAAAATAAACAAATACAGTAGAGCCGTCAGTTTGTCTTCCATAAGTAAAGTTTTGAGGGACTAAAACAGCAGGATAACTGTCTTCAATTTCGCCATTGGGTTTGGTGAGTGTAATCACTTCTCCGCCTGAACTTATTTTAAAATTGGTATGAAGGGGTAAATTGATATCGGTTCTGTTTTTTGAAGAACACCACACCAACAAATGTTCGCCCGGCTCAATCCAATAAGCAGGAAAAACCCACTGATAAGGGTTTGAAGATAAATCGGTTAATCCATAGCCCTCTAAATTGATAGCTTCTGTTCCCGTGTTATACAATTCTACCCAATCTTCATAACTATCATCTTCATCGGTTATCACTGTTGTGTTGGAAGTAATAACTTCGTTAATCAAAACATTTTGAGCACTTAACGGAAAATAGACTAAGAGTAAAAATAGGATACAAGTAATTTTTTTCATAATTTGGAGACAATAAATATTTTGCAAATTTAGACAAGAAATTAACTTTACAGTAACATTTTCGTCATACTACATTCAAAAATCGGTAAACGACAGAAATTATTTATTTATTGAATCCAAATCATTAATGTCCGATAAAAACTAAAATCGGACTTTTTTATTTCTTATTAAATTGAAAATCAGTTTTTTATATTTTAATTTTATCTGCTTTAAAAAAGTAGGCTTTAAAAAAAGGACAATTGCTC
>NZ_JBIIVK010000047.1:0-27242 GCF_044339515.1 Flavobacterium sp. | reverse complement strand
AAAAGTAATTTTAGGTGAAAAATCGGGGTGGTCAATTTGAACCGAAATTGGGTGGTCACTTTCAACCGAAATCAGGTGGTCACTTTAAATCGGAATTGGGTGGTCAATTTGACCGGAATTTGCAAATTGAAAAAGGGTAAACGTTTTATTGAATGAATATAAAATTTAATCCGATTTAAAGTAGATTTAATCTTTTCATCAATTCAGGTCTGTTTGCTCTGCTAACAGGAATAACATCTTTGGCAATTAAAACACTATTGTCTTCAATGTCAATAATTTTTTTGGTGTTGATAATGAAGGAACGGTGTACTTTTAAAAATAAATCTTTGGGTAATTTATCTTCTATTTTTTTTAAAGTGGAATGTACAATATAATTTTTAGTATCGGTTTTTATGTGAATATAATCACCTTTGGCTTCAACCACTGTAACCGAATTGAATTCAATTTTAATTAATCTTCTGTCAATATTTACATAAAATTCGTTGGTATTATCTTCAGTAACTGTTTTGGATTCTTTTGTTGATGAAGATGAAAATTGAGCTGCATTTGCTTTTTGAATGGCTTTTTGAAAACGTTCTTCTGTAATTGGTTTGACCAAATAATCTACAATACATTCATACTCAAAAGCTTCGATGGCAAAGTTTTTATCGGAAGTTACCAATATAACTTTAGGTGGATTTTTTATCGTTTGAATAAAATCAAAACCTGTAAAATCAGGCATATGAATGTCTAAAAATATCAAATCAACTTCATTTTGATTTAAGTATTTTATTGCTTGCATGGCATTGGAAAACTCTTGTGCCAATTTCAATTCGTTGTGATTAGAAATCATTTGAGCAATGATAGCTCTTGCCATTTCTTCATCGTCGATAATGATGCAATTCATAAGTCTTGTACCGTTTTATAAAGAATCTAAAAAATCTTGCATTCGTTTTAAAATAGATTCAAAATCAGATTGCAAATGGGTAGAATTTTCTTTTAGATTTTCTTCAAATTCTTCTGCAATATAATAACTTTTTTCAAGACCGAAAATAGAAATTTTATGTTTGAGCTTGTGGACACTTCCTGCAGCAAGAACATAATTGGTGTTGTTAATGTAATTTTTATATAATTCAATTTCCTCCGGCAACTCTTTTTTTAAAATTGCAATAATTTTGGATTTGAATTCTTGGTTATCGCCGGCTAGCTGATTAATGTATTCTAAATTAGGCTGTTCCATTGTCTTTTATTATAGTAAAATAAAAAGTTGCTCCTTGATTTTCTTCACTTTGTACCCAGATTGTTCCTCCAAGTGATTCTATGATTTTTTTGACGATTGAAAGTCCTAAACCGGATGAATTAAAGTTGTTGTGAAGTTTAATAAAAGAATGGAATATTTTTTCATGATATTCTTCTTTGATACCTTCTCCATTATCTTTTACATAAAACTCAAATTGATTTTCATGTTCAGTAAATCCAAGCTCAATTCTAGGATTTTCATTTTGATTGTACAACACTGCATTTTGAATTAAGTTTTGAAAAATTTGCTTAATTCGATAAGCATTTCCGTAAATAGTTGGGAAGTTTGGAGGAACTATTATTTCAAAATTTGTTGGAATTAAAATGCTTCGTAGGCATTCTGTAACGAGTTCGTTTAAATCAAGTTTAGCATTTATAGATTCAATCTTATCAATGGAAGAATAATCTAAAATACCTTTAATGAGATTGTCCATTTTTTCTACATTAAACAAAACGATATCAAAAGATTCATTTGTAGATTCGTCAAATTTATCTTGATTATCTTCTTTAATCCAATTGATTAAGGCATTGATGTTTCGCAGAGGAGCTTTTAAATCATGAGAAACAGCATGAGCATAATCGTTTAATTCTTTGTTTTGCTTTTCTAGATTGTGCAATAAAATTTCTTTTTTGGCTTCTTGTTCTTTAATTTGTTCTTCATTTTCTTTTCGTTGCATTACGTTAACCAACATGTTAGAAAAAACAAAAAGAATATTTTTTTCGCTATCAGAATAGTTGTGTTTCTTTTTTACAGAATCAAAGCCAACAAAACCTATCAATTCATCCGCTTTTATCATCGGAATGGCAATTAAGCTTTGAATGCCTTGCGGTTCTAAAATTGCCCTCAATCCATATTCGCCATCATCCGGAAGCAGTTTTACGTCTTCAACATAAAAAGCAGCACCTTTTTTATGAAATTCCAACCATTGCGGAATAAATTCAATTGGAGTTTCTTCTAAATTGTGAATCTCTGGCTCAATTCCTTTTGCACACCATTCATGGGTGTTACTAGTGGTGTTTTTCACAAAATCATAATCAAAAATATAACTTCTGTCTGCTTCCACAAATTCCCCCATTTGTTTCAGTGATTGATTAATCATCCCGTTTAAATCGGATAAATCGGCGTTGATGTATTTTGAAGAAATTTCAATCAAGAAATCTTGTAATTGAATTTGTTGTGCAATGATTTTGTCTTTATCAGCTCGTTCTAACTCATATATTGCATTTGTTAGATTTTTACCAAAATATTCTGCCAGATTATACATTTCATGAAACAAACCATCTTCAAAGCGGTTTGAACTTCCAAGAATCAGTAAACCATATTTTGATAATCTAAAGGCGTAATAAAAATTATTTTCATCCCCTTTAATTTCAATTTTATCAAATTGTTCCTGTTGAAACGTACTTAAAATCTGTTGTTTTAAACTGACCCAATTTGGTTTATTGATGTAGTTTTTGGGTATAATAATCTTTTCTTCATTATTCACAAAAGAAACAACAACACCGGCAAAACAATTGAATTTTTTCAAAATATCGGGTGTAGCTTTATTTATTAAATCCTCTTCCGTTTTTAAAGAAGAAATTTTATAAATTAAGCTTAAAAGAATACTATTAATATCAACTGAATTTACCATGTAATGACCACTGTTGTTTTGTTATATATTTCAAGAAAAGTTTGACTGTTATTCGCAATTTCACCAATTGTTAAAACGCCATTGAGCGTTTGATTTCCTTTTATAATATCAATTTCCTTTTGAAAATCATCGTTCATGTAGAGTACTCTTGAAATGCAATCGATGCAAAAAACGTTTTTGTTGTTTTGATATCCGTGAGCCAAAAATTGAGCATTTTTAGCACCAGCGAGTAGCGAATTCATATCTCCATTAAGAATTTGAACAAACTCACCTTCATTCACTCGGTCAACAATAACCAATTCGTTGTCTTTAATCATAATGGGATCCCTAACAATGATGTCACCTCCAACTTTAACCATTCCTAACGGATAGGATTTGGCTAATTCAAAAAAGCCTTTGTTATCAAATTTACTTTTAGCATGTTTTTCAACAATAGAAGTGTACACTTCTACTGCAGGTTTCCAGTCAAACGAAATAATGTTGTTGCCATTGGTTTTTGTGACTTTTAATTTATCTGAAATTGGACTCCAACCATGTGCAACTCCCAACGATAAATGGGTATCTGCAAAAGCTAAAACAGCAGCATTTTTATAAATTCCTGTATTGTTAAAAACCGCAGGAATTTGTTCAAATGAAAGTGAACCCGCTCCACCACCAACGTAAGTAAAGGTATAGCCTAAATTTTGATATAACGATTCAGTCAAAATTGTTTTATTATTACTAAAACAATCCACATAAATCCAAGTTGTATTTGCGTTTTGACCGATATTGTCACAAATGAATTCAACTTGATTTCCTATTTCGGCTTCATCTTCAAGTTTTACAACATAATTATCGACTTTAAAATGGAAAGGAATGATTAAAAACCCTTCTTGTTTTCTTTGATTTTCAACAATAATTTCAGGAAAAATTCCGCCAAAAAAAGGTAAATCAAGTGTGTTAAGTTCATCAATTAAAGTGATAACAGAATCACAACTTTTGTCAGTTACACATACCATTAGCGATTGAATCAATGCGTCATTTTGTATCGATTGAATGGTTTTCTTTAAATCAGACAAAGAATTTAAGTAGTAAGAGCTCATTTTTAATTATGTTTTAATTGGTAGCTTTATAAAAAAAGTTGTGCCAACCGTTAGCTGGCTTTCAATCCAGATTTCACCTTTATAGTTATCTACAATTCTTTTTACTATGGATAATCCAATACCGGTAGATTTTTCATTTTTTGTAAATGATTGAAATACTTTAAATATTTTTTCTTGATTTTCTTTAGCAATTCCGGGGCCATTATCTTTGATAGAAAAAATATAATGTTTTTTTTCAATTGAAAAATCAACTTCAACCAAACCGTTAGGTTTGTCAATGTAGGTAACGGCATTGCCAATTAAATTTTGAAATAATTGTTGAATTCTATATTTATCGGCAACAATTGTTGGAAGCAAATTATTAATTCTAACTTCTATATTTTCTGGAATATGGATAATATTAATAATGTTATTGACCACATCGTTAACATCTAATTGTTCACTTGAAAGGTCTAATGTGTCCATTTTAGAATACGTTAGAATTCCTTGAATCAAGTGATCCATTTTTTCTACTTTATTTTCTATTAATTTTAAATAGTCAATAGTTTGTTCACTAAACTCTTTTAAGTTATCTTCTTTAATCCAACTAATTAAAGAATGAATACTTCGTAGCGGTGATTTTAAATCGTGTGATACAATTTGAGCATATTCATTCAATTGTTCGTTTTGTTTTTCTAATCGCAGTAATAATTGTTCCTTTTGTAGTTCTAATGATTTTTGTTGCGTAATATCAAGGTGAACTCCAATAGATCCAACAACTTCTCCATTTTCATTATAATTTGGAGCACCACTAATCATCCAATATTTTGTTTCACCTGATTTGGTATTAGCCTTGACTTCATAAGAATCAGAAATGCCCGATTTTCGCTTTTCGTTCTTTAAAGCGATTGTTGTTTTATCCTTTTTGTTTGATAATAAATCAGAAGCTTTGTTTCCTATTAACTCGTTAATAGAATAACCACTCATTTCACAAAATGATTGGTTGGCAAGAAGAATATTATCATTATTATCTACTTCCAACAATCCCATATTCATGTTGGCAATGATGTTACTGTACTTTACTTTTTCTGCTTTAATGTTTTCAAAATACTTTTTCTCTAAACTAATATCTTCTTCGATGGCAAAATACTTTAAAACTTCTCCTTTTCTGTCTTTTAAGGCTTGTCCCTGAATACGAATCCAATATTTTTTATTGCTTTTTGAATAATTTAAAATTTCACAGTTAAAGGGTTCTCCGGCCCTAATTTGTTGTTTTAAGTAAGTTATGGTTTCAGGATCAGTTTCATCACCTTGTAAAATGGAGCCGGGACTTTTTCCGATCATTTCTTTTAGGGAATATCCGGTAATTCTCTCAAAACTTGTATTTACCCATTCCACTTTCCCATACTTATCACAAATTACAACCGCATTGATATTGACATCTGCTATTGATGATAAAATTCGCAACCGTTCTTCTTTTAGCTTATTGATTGTAACATCATCAAACATGACAAAATACTGTACAGTTTTTCCGTTTATATCTTTAATAGGTTGCCCTTTTGTTCGTGACCAAAAAGTTTTTCCTGACTTGGTTTTGTGTAAAATTTCTACATCAAATGCTTCTTTATTTTCAAAAGCAATAATCATTTTCCTGATTTCACTTGTGTCAGACTCAGGTAATCGACCAATTTCAATAGGTGTTTTTCCGTATATTTCCTCTTTTGAATAGCCGGTTAGTTTTTCATAGGCTTCATTACACCAATAAATCGTTCTATCAGGTTTTGTAAAAATAATTCCATTATTGTTAGCACTTGCTACAACTGAAAGTTGATGAAGCTCTTGTTTGTCTTTTTTTAGAAGTTTCCGTTGATTGTTTACCGTTTGAAGAAGTTCTTTTAACTCTTCGTTGTGTATTTCTTGGTTTTTTAAAACATGTAATAAGTCTAACAAAGGGTCATGAAAGGCAAAATCATGAAGTGTAAATTTTTTATTGACCACCTCTTGAATCGAATTAAACCATGGTGTTCCAACAAAAAGAAAACTATCATCCAAAATATTGATTTGACCACGAAGTGAAATTGATTGATCAATTTTTGGAGATATAACTACAAGTTGATTAAGCGTTTGATTAAAATTATCAGAATTTAAAAACTCAAAATGCGGCCGTTGAAATTCAAATATATCATCAAAATTATAACCATTAAATTCCTCAGGTAGGAGTTTTGCTAGTGTTTTACCAATACTTTTAATCTTTAATTTTTTATCTATTAAAATGTAAAAAGGAAAAATTTTATTGAATTCTTCTACATTAAAATTGAACTTAAAATTATTCATTTTTTTACCAACTTACTTTAAATATTTCATGAGTATCTCCATGATCACGAGAGTGTAAAAGTTCAATTTCAACCGGGGTATCAAACATTTTTCCCAAACCTTGTATTAAACCTCTAACAAATTCTTGTAATCCTTCTCTTTTTGAAAAGTAATGTAAGTTAAGACTTTTGTCTGAAACATCACTAACTTTAAATTCAGGGGGAGTTAGTTTTGGATAAATTAACATTACTCTATTATGAAATAAGGGTAAATTGACTAAAAATTCTCTTAGTGTAGAACCACCGGATTCCATTAAGCCGGCATATTTTTCTTTTGTTGTTTTAATTACCCACCATTCTCCAAAGGTAATTAATACATCACTTACAGACATATTCATTTCCTCTGAAACAGCTACAGCCAATTTGTAAGTAATCGCATCATCATAAGGTTCACTACTGATAAAGAAATCTTCTTCAATTCCGCTTCGTTCTCTGATGTCTTCCCACTTTTGTTCTCCAAAATTAGTAATAACTAAATCTTGAATGGCTTTGTTTACAATTCCGTACATAAAAGTCTGATTTTATTGTGATGTAAGTTCATTAATACTCCAATAGTCAAGTAGTTTTTTGATTCTTTCTGTATAATCCTCGTATTTTAAGGGTTTTAATACATAACCGGCAATGCCTGTTTTATAACATTCTAACAAATCTTTTTGATTGCCGGAAGTGGTCAAAATAATCGAAGGAATGTATTTTAAAGTTGCATCACTTTTTAAAATTTTTAAAAATTCCAAACCATTTAGTTTAGGCATGTTTAGATCAAGTAAAATGATATCTGGAATGATTTCTTTGATTTTAAGTATTTCCAATGCTTCTTCTCCGTTATGAGCTTCAATGATTTTGTGGTTATAACTTAGCGTTTTTATTACCCTATTGAATTTCATTACTTCTATGGCATCGTCCTCAATTAGAAGAATGTTCAGTGTTTTTGTCATTTTAAATGTGTATTTATCCAATTTCAAAAGTATTTTAAATAAGGATAATGATTCATTTGTTTTCGTTTAAGCGATAAAATGTATCGTCGAACAGTAGAAAAGTGTAGACGAATGGTTTTTTAGTAAATAAACTAACTAGCAATTATTTTTAAACAATTGAAGAAATTTGTGATTTGTAAGTTAGAGTTTTTAAAATAAATAGTAAAACTCCTGAATAGGGTTCAGCTAGGTTATTCTTTTAATTTATAACATAAAATATTATATAATTAACCACTTAGAAAGTAACACTTGTTGCATAACTAAAAAATCAAATTAAATCTCGAACTTTTTTGGGAAGACTCATAAATACCAATTCATACGAATTATTGATCAATTCCCGCATCATTTTATCATCCACGTCACTGTGAAAAGCAACCGTGTTCCAATGCACTTTGCTCATGTGATAACCAGCCGTTATCGCATCATATTCCGCACGAAGTTCTAATGCTCTTTCAGGGTCGCATTTTAAGTTTAATGATGGAGTTCCGTTTTCCCAATCTTTCAAAGAAGTGAGACAGAACATTTTTCCACCGACTTTAAAAACTAAAGTATCTTCATCGAATGGGAAATGTTCGGTGACGGCTTTTTTAGAAAGGCAGAATTCATATAGTTGTTGAATATTCATGATTAGTTGGGAGTAAATAGTTTTGAGTAGGGAGTAAATAGTTTTGCTAGGAAGAATAAAGACGAATAATTCAAATTTTTTTTGATCCAAATTTGTCAGGGTTATTCATCATATATCGAATCAATTTTCAAATTTCATCATTTAAACTAGTTAATTCGGAATATTTTTCATCATTTAAATAGCCACAAGAAAATGAAAAATCAAGCCAAACTTGAGTCTCTGAATTTTCTGCTTCGGTATCAGTTAATTTACTAAAAAAGTTTTTTGGATATGTTCTTTTTCTATACGCTTCTGTTAATGTAACAGTCACGCTTCTAGAACTTCGTCTTATTTGATCGGTTAATGAATATTTTTCTTCCATTGGAAATTCTTTGGAAACTTTAAAAATCATCATCGCCAAAGCAAATGATTTTTTATAGGCTAATAAATCTCTATAATCCATATTTTATTTTTAACTCCTTACTACCAACTATCTACTCCTTACTCTAAACTAAACAATATAGGTTTACTCGGGCTAGCATCATTTTCAAAAGAAGCTATCTGTAAGTTCAACAAATAAGTACCGTCTTTCACATCCTCATCCACAAAAATCAATTCTGTAATCGTGGCATTTTTTCGTGCATCGTCATTTAGATTATTCACATCTTTCACCTTCCAAAAGGCTTTGTGAGCTAATAATTTACCTTCGTCTTTTTCTTTGTCCACACTCGGTAAATCGATTAATAAATGTTGAATGCCACTTTCGCTAATAAAAATCGCCGCATCTTCATGCAAATAGGGTGGATTGGTATGCGAATAATTTTTAGACTTTTTTTCTTCTAAATTCGGTAGCGTTCGAATTACAATTGCTTCAGGATTTGAATTACCTAAAGCTTTTTCAACTTGACTTTTCGTAATCACAAAATCCTCACCTTGTTTTTCCGGTTGAATGGAAATCAGTTGAGCAGTAAAGAAATAGTTTTTTAAAGCTTGATTAATGCTGAAAAATTCTTTTGTAATATGTCCCAAACACTCTGTGTGCGTTCCGTGTCCATGAGGATTGAAAAAAATATTATTGAAATTAGTCGTTGCACCACCTTTCACACTTCCCACCCAGGAACCAAAACGAACGGGTTCAATCAGCGGTTTTTCAATATACCACGCAATCGGATTTTTTTCAGTATTGGATAACGGCAGCGAAATATCAATGGGTTTTGATAAATCTACTTGGAAGGTTTTGTTTTGGTGGGTGATGGTTGCTAGCATAGTTGAACGCGGGTTTAACGGATATTCTAACGCGGATATTACGAATTAATCAGCGTTGCTGGCATCCGTAAAATCAGCGTTCCATTTTATTCCAAATTTAATAAAAATAAGTCTGATGCAATCCCATCACTCAAAAACTTTCCTTTTCGAGTAGTCCGCAAAACGTTTTCATTCACAAAAAGCAAATGATCTTCAATGTATTTGGCCGATTGCTGGTTGAGGTAATCTAAGTAGGTTTGTCCAAATTCGGTTTGAATTCGGTCGAGTGAAATGCCCCAAATGGTTCGTAATCCCGTCATCACATATTCGTTGTACCGATCGGTTTTGGACAACGTTTCGGTTTCAAGTGGTAATTTTCCCTCTTGAATGGATTTGATATACTTTGTATTATTCGATACATTCCAACCTCTTTTTTCACCATCATAACTATGAGCCGACGGACCTATGCCAATGTATTTTTTGCCCAACCAATAACTCGAATTGTTTTTTGAAAAATAGTTTTCCTTTCCAAAATTGGATAATTCGTAGTGAATGAATCCTGCTTCTTCTAGTTTTTCAACCAAAATTTCAAAATGTTCCTGAGCCACTTCGTCTTCCGGTGCAGAAATAATTCCCTTTAGAATAAACGAATGTAAAGCGGTTTTGGGTTCAACCGTTAACGCATAACTCGAAATATGAGGAATACCAAAAGATAAGGCCGTTTCAATATTCTGAATCCATTTTTCATTACTCATTCCCGGAATGCCGTAAATCAAATCGAGTGAAATGTTGTCGAAATATTTTGTGGCTTCTTCCAAACAATTTTGGGCTTCAATGGCATTATGAGCACGATTCATCATTTTTAAATCGTCTTCAAAAAAGGATTGTATGCCGATGGAAAGACGGTTTACTCCGATTGCTTTGAGTTCTTCAAAGAGATTTCTCGTTCCTCGAAATGACAACTCGGAGGATAAGTCATCGGGATTAGCTTCGACTGTTATTTCAGGATTTTCAGCGACATTATAATGTTTGTAAACTTCATCAATCAACAATTGTAAATCGTAAATCGTTAATATTGATGGTGTTCCTCCACCGAAATAAATCGTTTCTACTATTTCATTTTTGAATTCCTCTTTCCGCAACTGAATTTCTTTAGCTAAAGCTAAAACCATTTCATTTTTTTTCTTCATAGAAGTTGAAAAGTGAAAATCACAGTAATGACATGCTTGCTTGCAAAAAGGAATATGGATGTAGATGCCTGACATTTAATTGGTCAGTGTTAAGTTTTTAATTCATTTTTTTTATACCAATAGATAAATTGCTTTAAGTTATCATCTTCACTATATTCACTAGTTTCATCGATTATTGGAAAATTATCGATATTTACATCTGAGACTATTGATTCTCCAAATTTTCCTATCTGCTTATACACAAAATCAATATCAATAAGAGACCTCATGAAGTCAAAATCTCTTTCAATTAGTCCTCCATAAGTTGATTCATTTAACATATAAACAGGAAAATTCCGTATTAACTTTTTGATTTTATATAAGTTATTAAGTGAATCTTTAATATGTTTATTAAAAATTTTTGAGTTGTGTTTTTTCCAATATATCATAGTCATTTTAGCTGGTTGACTTGGAATAATAAAAATAGGGGTCTCGGAATTAAAAGTTTGCTCAGCTTTCTCTGCAATAATTTTTTCTAATTTGGGTTTAAAGTTGGTTTCTTTATCTTTAAACTTTCTTGTAAAATAACACAATTGATAAACATCAAGACATCTGGATATTTCTAATGAAATATTTTCGTTATCAACATTATTGTTTTCATCCAAATAGGTTGCTATTCTTTCAATAATTCTATTTCTATCATCAATGCCATAAAAATCTGTTTCAGAATCTGCTAATAATTTTATGTTTTTTACTATTGCTAAATAAAGCTTATCTCTTTCTGCTACTTTATTTTTAAAATTATAAATTAATTCTAATATTTTGTAATAAGCATCATCATATTTAAATAAACTTAATAGATGATCTTCACTTTTTGTTATATTATTAACTATACTTTCTATTAAAAAACTTGGGGTTTTGTTACCTATATGATATGAAAAATATCTATCAAAATACTCGGGATTTCTAATTGATAAACTTTCACTAGAACGTTGTTTATCGAATAAAATTATTAAAAAATTATTATTATAACCTTGAAGTGTTTTTTCAATTAATTTGTTGAAACCATCTTCTTTGTTATCTTCAAAAAGTTTGGAAAGTGAGTCTTGCTCGATTGACGGACTAATACCTTTTAAAGTTGTGTATAAACTGACATTTGTAATTTTTATATATTCAATTGAAAATAAATCAATTAAATTTACTTCATTATTTAATGCAAAAGCACTAATAAAAAAACTATTTAAAACACGTTTAATTTGTCTGGGGTTCTTAAATTCATAATTGTTGAAATCAATTCGACTATTAATATCTTGTTGGATATCAATTTTTAGATCTAAATTATTAAGTATGATAGCTAATTGATTTCTAAAGTACCTTTCTAAATAACTTTTTTCAATTTTTGGTATATGAATTGGAATGCTAATTATTTTTTCTAAATATTTTTTTCCATCTTCAACCTCTCCTCCAGACTTTTTTTTCAATGCTTTTCCAACTTGCTCTTCATCAAAATTTAATATAAAAATGAAATTATTAAAATTTGCATTAAGTTTTACTAGCTTGAATAAGGTGTAAATTTCATTATCATCTAATCTATCGATATCATCAATGAAAATTAATATTTTATAATTAGACTTATCTATTTCTGCATTAACCTTATCTCTTAAAATTTCTATAGTAATTTCTTCACCTTTTAAATCTTCACCTAATGCTTCTAAAATTTTGTCAGGCATAAATTCTATTTTTGAATTCAAAAATTTAGGCAAACCTACAGTTGCAGATATTTTTACAGCTTTTAGATATTTACTATATTTTTGAAGAAACTCGCCAGCTACTTGAAGTTTGCTTTTATCTTTTACATAAAACTGCTTTTTAAGACCATCAAAAAAATCAAAAAGTATTTCATCTTCTGTAGAATATCTCCAAGGATTGAAATCATAAACTAAATATTCCTTTTTATTTATATCTTCAAAATGTTCAATTTCATGTTTAATTAAATTACTAAACGAAGTTTTTCCATCTCCCCATTTTCCATAAATGCCAATTGTAAGCGGCTCATTGTTGCTGGAATTCAATTGAATAAGTTTTTTTACTTTTTCAGCATAAATATTAAAATTGAAGAAATCTTCATGTAGTACGTTATCTCCACTTATTGCTGTTTCTGCTAAAAAATGTTTTCCTATATACATTTGATATTTTTATTTAAATAACTAACCACTATTTCTTAACTCGACTCTCATTATTCTTTACAAAAGCATCCCAACCAGAATAGCTAGTAGTTCCAACAATCTTCCCACTATTAAAAAAATGACAAACCGCCGCCGCCAAACCATCGGTAGAATCCAAATTTTTAGGTAATTCTTTCAAACCCAATAATTGTTGCAGCATTTTAGCCACTTGTTCTTTACTGGCATTTCCGTTTCCGGTGATGGCCATTTTTATTTTTTTGGGTTCGTATTCGGTAATCGGAATTTGTCTGGATAATCCAGCAGCCATCGCAACCCCTTGGGCTCTTCCGAGTTTGAGCATCGATTGGACATTCTTGCCAAAAAACGGAGCTTCAATCGCAATTTCATCCGGATGATGGGTTTCAATCAACTCGATGGTGCGTTCAAAAATGATTTTTAATTTGGTATAATGGTCGTCGTATTTACTCAAAATCAATTCGTTCAGCTGAATGAATTCCATTTTTTTGTTCACGACTTTAATTAAACCAAATCCCATAATGGTGGTTCCTGGGTCAATGCCTAAGATGATGCGTTCGTTTGCCAATCTTTTTTGTTTAAAGTTTAACGTTTCAGGTTTAAAGTTTGTTTCTTTGTGTTGATGAATGCAATTCCTTACAAAGCTAAACAATTCCTATTGGTTCTCCTCAAACTTTTAATCGTTTGTGGAGCCGTAGCGTTTTTATATGCTCAATTAAAAACCAAAGACTTGTCCGATTGGCATTTAGTTACTCAAAAATTCACTTTCTTGAGTTTTTTAGGAATTGTTTTTTTGTCATTTTTGAATTGGTTGCTGGAATGTTTAAAATGGAAAAACTTAGTTTCAGGTTTTAAAAAAATAACATTCAAGAAGGCAGTTGAACAAACGCTCGGTTCTTTAACCGCTTCAATTTTTACACCCAATCGGATTGGTGAATATGTTGCAAAAGGAATGTACTATTCCAAAGAACAAACCAAAAAGATTATTTTTTTAAATTTTTTAGGAAATAGTGTGCAGATGCTTGTCACTCTATTTTTTGGACTAATAGGCTGTGTGTTCTTCTTTGTTTTGTCGCCCAATTTTTTTGAAGAAAATTATTTTACATCCGGTTTTTTATTTTGGTTGCCGGTCATTCTTGCTTTCGGTCTTATTTTAGGTCTGATTTATTTTAAAAAATGGCGATTTTATGGTTATTCAATTGATAATTTGATTGGAAAGATTCATTTATTTCCGGCAAGAAAACATTTTGCAAACGTTCAATTTTCCATTTTACGTTATTTGGTTTTTTCGCATCAATTTTATTTTTTGTTGCTACTTTTTGATGTAAACTTGCCTTATCCGGATGCACTTTTAACCATTTTTACAATGTATTTTTTTGCTTCTGTTGTACCAACCATACATTTGATGGATGTAGTTGTGAAAGGTAGCGTTGCTGTATTTTTATTTGGGAAATTAGGTATCAATCAATGGACAGTAGTTTCGGTCACAACAGTAATGTGGTTGTTGAATTTGGTTATTCCGGTTTTGATTGGAAGTGTTTTTGTTTTAAACTACAAACCTTTGCGTAAATGATTTTAATTGGATTTTATTTAATTCTATTTATTTATTCAATCTTTATTGTTGCATTTATTTATGGTTTCAATAAAATGAAATCAACGTTTTCAGACAATAAACAAAAAACAAGTTTTTCAATTGTAATCCCTTTTAGAAATGAAGCTGAAAATCTACCCAACCTTCTACAATCACTATCTTGTTTAGATTATCCAAAGGAACTTATTGAAGTGATTTTGGTGGATGATGATTCGGATGAGGAATTTTCAATGACGAATTATGAACTTTCAATTATTTCAATTAAAAATGTGAGAAATTCAAATTCACCCAAAAAAGATGCTATTAATACAGCGATTGCTATTGCAAAAAAAGAGTGGATAATTACAACAGATGCCGATTGTATGGTTCAATCCAATTGGTTAAAAATAATTGATTCGTACATTCAAACTGAAAATAAAAGAATGGTCGCCGCCGGTGTTAAACTTCTTTCCAAAAATGGTTTTTTATATGAATTTCAGAATTTAGATTTTTTGAGTTTGCAAGGTGTAACGATTGGTAGTTTTGGAATTAAAAAGCCGTTTATGTGTAATGGTGCAAATTTTGCTTATGAAAAATCATTTTTTAAAGAACTTAATGGTTTTCAAGGGAACTCTGAAATAGCTAGTGGTGATGACGTTTTTTTGTTGCAAAAAGCGATTCAATACGAACCTCAAGCGGTAGGTTTTTGTAAAAACGCACTTAGTATTGTGTTTACAAAAAGCGAATTGAGTTGGAAAGCATTGTTTTTTCAAAGAGTACGATGGGCAAGTAAATCGAGTGTTTATGTGGATTGGTTGTCAAGGAGTTTGGCAATACTAGTTTTCTTAACTAATTTATTATTTGTGATTGGTTTTTGCTTATGGACAATGGACTTATTTGCCTTTAGAAACCTGCTTTTGTATTTTGCAATTAAGTTTTTGGTAGATTGTGTGATTATTTTGAAGTCGGCGGAATTCTTTAATCAACGATTTCGATATCTTTTGATTTCGAGTTTCATTTACCCATTTTTCAGTTCGGCTGTAGCATTTTACGCTTTGTTTGGAAAGTATGAATGGAAAGGAAGAACGTTTAAATCTTAATCCGCTTTCAAAATGATAGGTAAAATAAATTGCGTTTTCACGGGAATTCCTTCTTTTTGGGCTGGTTCAATTTTAGGAAAATCGGTTAATCTGGCTTTGATGATACTGTCTGTTTTTTGTTTATCATACGTTAAACTATCGGTTGGGAAAAGTGGTTCAAACGTAATTTTGGAATCAGGAAAAACAGTTACCCTAACTTCAATTGTATCAATAATTTTCGTATTGGTTAGCAACGAATCCGGAGCGATTTTTTGATGAATGATTTCTGTTAAATACTTAAAAAAACATTCCTTTTGTAATTCTTTATCCAAAATACTATCGCACTCCGCCACCGAGGGATAAACGGTGACTTCATTCCAATTGATTTCCTTCAATCTTTTTTGCAATAATTCCTCCTCCGAAGGCACACGCTTTTCGAAGTATTGGCAGGAAACCAAAAGAGAAAGTAAAGAAAAAATGGAAAGAAATTTGTTCATTTTTCGTTTGTAATAAAACAAGGCGTATTTTTGATTAACCAAAAGTAATAAATTATTTTATGGATATCACACTTTTACTCATCGCATTCATTTTAATGATTGTTGGGATTCTGGGCAGTTTTTTACCGGTTTTGCCCGGACCACCCATCAGCTGGGTCGGACTTTTGTTATTGTATCTCACCAAAGCCGTGCCGATGAGCTACACTGTTTTGGGTGTGACTTTAGTTGTGGCACTGATTGTAGGCATCCTCGATTACGTCATTCCCGCCAAAGGAACTAAGCGGTTTGGTGGCAGTAAATATGGCATTTGGGGAACTAATATTGGCTTGGTCGTTGGCATTTTGGCACCCATTCCGTTTGGATTTATTATTGGTCCGTTCGTGGGAGCTTTTGTGGGTGAAATGATCAATGATTCCAACGATTCACAAAAAGCATTCAAAGCAGCGACGGGTTCTTTCATTGGTTTTTTGGCTTCCACGTTTATAAAATTTGTCGTTTCAATGGTGTTTTTTGGTCTGTTTCTTTTAAAAGTTTGGGAATACCGAAGCGAATTCTTTTAATTTTTTGGGCCTTATCGGGCTTTTCACTGCAAGTCCTCACAAAAAAACACAATTTTTATAAACCAAAAAGAGCTTCCTTTGGTCGCTTTTTTGCTTTAAGAAAATTAGTGTTTTTTTGCTCCGGGCTTTCCGCTTCAATCCCGGGCAGGGGAGAAGTGCTTCAAATGAAATTTTGTTTACAGAAAATTATACATAAAAAAGGGCAAAATTTCTTTCACCCTTAGATTATAATTTATCGGTCTAATTATTATTGTTTAATCACCTTATTCACTAATTTCTGATTCGAAGCCGTAATCACTTCCACCATATAAACTCCTTGGTGTAAATTGGAAAAATCAACAGAAATGGCATTTAGCTCAAGTTTGTCTTGAAAGTAAACACGTTTTCCAACTACATCATAAACCGAAATTTGTGTGATAGTCTCACTGCCATTCAATTGAATTTGAAGGCGGTCTTTCGTCGGATTTGGAGAAAGTACAACCGTTGAATTGGTAAAATCTGGCGTGCTTAGGTTTTCTACAAATTCGGTTTCAAACGTATTGGTCACAATCACCGGATTAAAATCAAAATAAATGTCGGCCGTATTTGGAATGATATCGCCAACTGCAATGCCTTGATTTGGTTTAATTTTAAAATGTACAAATCCAATACTCGCATTTTCATTTACAATTTGTGGTACTAATTGAATATTGTCAAATTTCCAAACCAATTCATTATTAATGCGTTCCAAAACATACGGATGACTGGCTGCAATCATTCGCAAACTTTCCGGATTCAATTGAGCATCCAATACATCTTCTACGCGAACAAAAGTAGCATTGGTGGTTCCTGTATTTTGAAAACGAATCGTGTAATACAAATAATCATCCACCGTAAAATCAGCTACAGCAATTTTATCACCATGTGACTCATTTTTATCATTTGGATCATACGAAGCCACAATAGGTTTTGTTTGCGAAGCTGTGTTATTATTTGGATTAGCATCCGTTGTTAAACTGGAAATCGAAACAGAATTAGTCACCAAATCTCCAATAGCTACCGTTGGAATGGGTGGCACACTCATCGTTACAGTAATCGATCTTGTTTCAGATGGCATTAAATCCGTATAATCAAACGTAAATCCGGTTGGTAGATTCGTTGTTCCTCCAATCGAAATGTTGCTGATGGTTAAAGCCGGATCTTTCTCAAAACTTAATGTGCCGGATGCCGGAGCAATACCGTTGTTGGTATAATAAATTGTATTGATATAATTAAATCCTGCTGCCGGTTGGTTGGTTGCGACCAAAGAAACTGTAACATCATTATAAGGTGTTGTGTTTACGATTGGAATGTAATACACATTAGATTCTGTTTGTGAATAAACAACATCATCAAAACTGATAGGTTCTGCATAATAACCGGCAAATTCTGAATAAATGGAATAATTAAAATCATACGTATCGGTTTCATTTTCCGGGAAAATATAAAACACGCCGTTATAAGAAGTGGCCGAAACGGTATCACCGGTATTGTTGAGCTGATAATTCAAATTACCATTCAAAAAGGTAGGCTCATTAGCCTCTTTAATACCATTGTTATTAGAATCTAAAAAAGTAATAATTTGGATGTTTTCTCTACATTGGTTACCTAAAGCCAAACTACCACCTTCAATGAAAACGGCTGAGTCAAAAGAACCGTCCAAATAGTCCCCAACAGCTAATTTTAGAGAGTAATTATGATTTGGAGTCACAGCAGCAATTGCAGTCATGGGCACAGTATAACCTATCATATTTAGACTACTGTTGGGATTTCCCACGTTATAAGTGCTGAAAAATTGTGGATTTACGGAAGGACAACCACTGTTATGAGCAACATCACGGATAGTTGTAGTTGAAATCGGAACATTTGTTCCGGGAACAACGGCTATATTTATGGTTTCATTAGTTGTTAAATCAGTTAAGATAAAACCAAAAACATCCGAATATTGACATTGATATTGACCATATTCATTAGAAGCAAAAATAAAGTTGAAGCTTAAGATATTGGAAGTTGGAACTATATCAAACTTAACAAAAGAAACATCATTAATTGTTCCGGTTTGTCCTGATGCTTGCATAATGGCATTTAACTGCGGATCACCAGTTTGAGAACAAGTTGAGGAAAGAGAATTTGAATTATTGATAAACGGACCTTGAGATAAATTTGCTTGACCACTTCTGATGATTAATCCTTGTTCAAAAGGAAAACCACTATCATTAGCATTAAAATAACCAACACCGCATGGACCTTGAGTAACTACGTTGTCAATAATTCCGCAAGTGGAATTTAAAATGATGTTATTTAAAATTTGTTCCGGTGTAAATGTTGTTGTGTTTACACTAAGATAAGGATTAACTGTTGTGCCACAGGTTAAAGTTGTAAAAGTATGTCCTTCTGACCAATCCGTTGTAGATTGATCCTCACATATTGTACGCACATAAAAAGTAAAAGAAGTTTCACAGGTGAGAGCTGTTATTACAAATGGATTTGAGGTAGTTATAAAACCTTGTGAACCTTGATTAGGTAAAGGAGAGCCGGCGGGTAGGATAATTATTTCTTGTAAGGTTATGTTAGACGATTGATTAGTCCAAGATAAGACCGCACCCGTCTCCTCAATATTCGTCGCATTTAAATTTGTAGGTGCTTCACAGCTTGTAGAACAATTTTCAACCATTAAAAAGAAATCACCACCCCAAAAACAGCCGGTTATTAAATTTTCGATTCGAATAAAAATGATTTGATTGGGAGAAATATTAGTATAAGTATATCCAATAGGATTAGATTGAGTTTCCATGTCCGTTAGTGTTTCATAAAACTCAATTAACATGGTATTGGGAGATGCATTGTTCGCCTGATAGTTAATTTCAACGGCCGAACTTAAATCAAAAGTGGCGATTTGATCATTATTATCATCACAGGCTACAGCAACTTCAGAGCCTAAAATAGGAATGGGATTTACTTGCAATGAAAACGAATTAATGTTTGTTTCTTGAGTCAAATTATTTGTGAAGCTAATCCAAATGACTTGCGGATTAGACGTGTTCAAAAAACTAGTTGGGTTTGTAATGGGATTAATATTTGCAATCGCATTGGTTTCAGAAACATGAAAGGTCACCGAATAATCTTCAGGATTTTCATTCCCCAACAAGGCAGGAATAACAGTTGTTAAATCAAACGCTTCAACACCATTAAAATCCGTATCACAGGCTGTTAATTCAACTTGTGCTTGTGTTCCGAAAATAAAAAAGAAGAGAAAGAATGTCAGAGAAAGTAGTTTTGTTTTCATTGTCAATTGGTTAGGGTATCAAATATAATTGATTTTTAAGGAATTATAATTATGTGAATGAGAATTTTTTACTTATGAATGAGAATTTGCAAGATGTTCACTCACAATATATCCACTCGTCCATGCATTTTGAAAATTAAACCCACCCGTAATTGCATCGATATTTACAATTTCTCCGGCAAAATAGACGTTGGGAAGTAATTTGCTTTCCATTGTTTTAAAGTTAATCTCCTTTAAATCGATCCCGCCGGCGGTGACAAATTCTTCTTTGAAAGTGCTTTTTCCGTTTACTTGAAATTTTCCATTAGTCAATTGCAAAGCCAAATTTTGAAGCTGTTTTTTAGATAAATCTGCCCATTTGGTTTCCATTGAAATTTCGGAAGCAACAACCAAACTTTCCCATAAACGATTCGGGAAATCAAAAGGTGATTTTTTGACTACGATTTTTTTGGCATGTTCTAATTTGAGTTCTTTCAACTGGTTTTCAGTTTCTTCTAAAGTGGCATCATTCAGCCAATTGACTTCCAATATAAATTGGTAATTTTTATCAAATAATTCGCGTGCTCCCCAAGCAGAAAGTCGCAAAATTCCCGGTCCACTCATTCCCCAATGGGTAATTAAAAGCGGCCCCGAAGCCGATAGTTTCGAATTTTGTACTTTCACTGAAGCAAAAGCCGAAACACCCATTAAATCCTTAATTCGATTGTCTTTAATGTTAAACGTAAAAAGCGATGGAACCGGAGGAACAATCGTGTGACCTAATTTTTCAAGCATTTCCCAAATTTTCGGATTACTTCCGGTAGTCATCACCAAATTTTCACAACGAAACGTTTGCTGATTCGTCTCTACTTTCCAGCTATCTTCTGAACGAAAAATCGATTGCACACTTTGGCCGGTTAAGATCTCAATTTTATATTTTTTGGCGGCATTCAAAAAACAATCAATAATGGTTTGAGAGGAATCGGAAACCGGAAACATTCTTCCGTCTTCTTCAATTTTTAACTCAACACCTTGTTTTTCAAACCATTCAATCGTATCTCCGGAACAAAATTGATGGAAAGGACCTCGTAACTCTTTTTCGCCACGCGGATAAAATTTCACTAAATCATTAGGAACAAAACAAGCATGCGTGACATTGCATCGTCCACCGCCGGAAATGCGTACTTTGGTTAGTACTTCTTTTCCGCGTTCTAAAATCGCAATTTTATAAGTAGAATTTTTTTCGGCGATGTTGATAGCAGTAAAAAAACCCGCTGCACCACCACCCACAATCAGTACATCATACATCAATGTAATCTTTCGGGAAAATTACAAAAAATTCCATCTACTCCCAATTCAGTTACCGATTTTATGTCTTTTGGTTCGTTAACGGTATAAGTATAAATCTGAAAACCTTCATCGTGAAGTTGTTGAGTATTTTCAATCGTTAACGTTTTCCACCACGGATTGATAGCTACAGCTTTCAATTTTTTCCCGATTGCGATGGCATCTAACGGGTTTTCTTCCGTTAAAATTGCAATGGGAATTTGCTTGTCTAATTGTCTCATAGTTGCTAATTCATCCCATAAAAAACTGGAAATCACAAAGTCTTCTTTTTTCCAACCTTTTTGAAAGTACTTTTCAAGTAGAGCTAATGTTGGTTTTGCAGTATTTTTGCCTTTTAATTCGATGTTTAAAACGACCAATCTGTCCACCGTTTCAATGACCTCGTCTAAGGTTGGAATTTGATGATTTCCCTTCACCACCACTTTTTGTAATTCTTCCAAGGTGAAATCTTCTATTTTTCCCGAAGTATCAGTAAGGCTGTCCAACCTTTCATCGTGAAAAACGACTAATTCACCACTTTTTATCAAAAAGACATCGATTTCAATCATATCCACATTTAACTCCAATGCTTTTTTGACAGAAGCAATGGTGTTTTCGGTTTCGTGTCCCATGGCACCGCGATGACCTATATTCAGTGGTTTTTTGTCCATTTTAGCACAACTTTGTAAAAGTAAGCAAGTGATTGCCAATAAATAAAATTTTGTCTTTATTGAATAAATTTTAACAAAAATGTAAAATGAAATCCAATATTTTAATTTAAAGAGTGAATTTTAAGCAAAAATTAATTTTTCTAGTTTCTTCAATTTCTTGAATCTGGTTCTAAATTATAAATATGTGCTTTACAAGTGTTTAAAAATTAAATTTCATTCCAAACGCTATCCGTCCGCCATCGCTTGAATGAAAATAGGAAATGGTAGAAGAAATGACATTACTACTGTTTAACCACAACCCAAAACCCGTTGATTGATGCCATTTAGAGTTACTTTCTTCGGGAAACCAAACTCTTCCATAATCAAACCCGATAAACGCTCCGTAGTTCATTGGTGCAAAAGGGTTTTTAATTTGTCCGATGGCATACTGTAAATCCGAACCTTGAAAAGCTGCTGTTTTTCCTGAAAATCGATTGTCTCTAAAACCTCGCAAATCATTGTCGCCACCCAAACTAGCAGCTTGATAGAATTCAAAAGTATCACTGAAAAGCGATTTTCCTTTGAGTGTTGTCTCGAAAAGCCATTGAGCATCGGGTGTTAATCGGTAAACAAAGTTGGCAACAACTTCAGCCGAAGGGATTTGTCTGGAAAAATCGGTCAAGTTAGCATTCCATTTTCCTGTAACTTGAAAACCCATTCCCAAAGAGGGGATAAACGGATTATCATAATTTTTAAAATGATAGGTTAATCCCACTCCGGCAAAATTTTGGTACGAAAACACACGACTGTCCACGACTTCGGAAGTAATAAATCGGTCTGGTGTATCCTCCACTTTATACGCTTCAAAGTTGATGCGACCCGTAAAACTGGAGCTTTTGGTTTTTTGCCACAACAGTCCGGGACTCACTTTGTAAGACGCTATTCGAACCCGATTAAAATCAAATTCATCCGCCTCGTTTTGCGTAGTATTGCCAAAGCCAAAAAAGTTTTGTACAAAATTAGAACTGGTCGCCTGAGCATTAATTACCAAATCAAAATGTGAAAAGGCTCTTTTTACAATGCCGGCATAACTCAATTCATAACCTTTTGTAGCGAAAAAATAATTGGCATCTGCCGTGTGTTTTTGTGAATACGGATTTCCCAAATAACCTTTTTTAGTAAAATCCAATCGAACACCCAACCGAACGCCATCATCAGGGTTAAAACCAACTAAAGGAACTCCGGTGAATTCGTCAAAATTTGGTTTTTTATAATTGTATGTATTGGTCTCATAATCATTGGAAAGTAAAACCGTTGTTTTTTTATCCACATTCAAAATGTTGTTGGTTTTAAAGTCGTGAATTTTAACTTTTTTACCATTTTCAATCACATACGAATCTTGGCTCAAACCGCCAATCAATCTGATTTTTATGGGATTGAATTCTTTCCCTTCCATACTGAATTCGTCTTTTCCTTCTAAGCCAAAAAGCCAAATTTCTTTGGTTTGTTTTTTGGTAAACGTTTTTTCAAAAACAATATTAGCTGGTGTTTTTTTTCCGTTGTAAACCACCACC
Organism: Flavobacterium sp.; assembly: GCF_044339515.1. Taxonomy (GTDB): domain Bacteria; phylum Bacteroidota; class Bacteroidia; order Flavobacteriales; family Flavobacteriaceae; genus Flavobacterium. The sequence continues at coordinate 4,165 of NZ_JBIIVK010000047.1, read as the reverse complement.
GAAGTTCTTCCGTTAGACAATCGATTTATCACAAAAACATCATCTTTTAGGGTGCCCACAACCAATGTTTTTTTGTTTAATAACTTTTGATATTGTTGAGCAGTTTGATTTAATTTTTTAAGACGATTTCTCAAATACAATTTGAGTTTGGTAGTCGTTTCGTCTTGCAATTCATAAGGCAATTCTAAGAAGGCTTTGTTGATAACGTCGTTGGTTAAATTTTCCTGAATGAATTTGGCTTGTTTTTTCCATGCTTTTTCATCGCTGTCTGATAAAAGAGCCAAATCTAATGCATAGACTTGCTTGTTGAATTCTTTCGCATTTTTTGGGTTGTAGGTATACGAATGCATTTGTCCCATAGCAGGAATACTTTTCAAAAGCCATAAAAAAGCACCGTCGTATTTTGCGAAAGCCTGATCACGGTTGAGCGGAATAGGCCGATAAATGGTTTTTCCTTTTTCTTGGTGAACGCTCCAACGCCAATTCTTCTCTTGTCTGTCCCAATCGCCGATTAGCATATCAAAAAGACGTGCTCGAATGTAGTTTTCTTGGTCCACCACATGATTTCTATCGGTTCTAATTTGATGTAACATTTCATCGGTGTCAATAATCGCAGTTGGTTTACCAAAAGGAGCCAGACTTTTTTGAGATGAATTTACTTTTTCTGAAATGTAATATAAATTGCCCCCAAAATCTTCGTTGTAATTGCCTAACGCATTTTGATTTGGGACATAAAATAATTTCGGTTGCGTAGAACCGACACCAATTGCAAGCGACAACTTGGAGACAACTAACGGCGTAAACGGATGAATAGTAGTGAAATAATCTCGTAAAAAATCTTCCGAAAGAGCATTGTTATCATGGTTTTTTAAGTTGGTATTTTTGTAGGCAAGCGATTTAAAAAAGGATGAAGCATCTTTTTCGAGGGGCTGCATACTAAATTCTTTACCGTTTTTATCTTTCAACAAAAGAGAGTTAGTAGTTCCCTCTTGGTCTAATCCGATGGGTTTTAAACCGCCATACAACGTGTCTAAACTAACCGTTCGTAAGGCAATTTCCTGTTTGTAATAGTTTTTATAATGTTTTCCCCAAAGGAATTGATACACATCGCTTTTTCGACTCACCGGTTTGCCAAAAATTGATCTTTTTAGAGTGGGTTCAAATTGTTTGGGATACTGTTGATGTTTATTAATCACTTCCGGTTCTCTAATTTTTTGACGAAAAAGTAATCCTTCTTTTCGATTGGATGTGGTATAAAAGGAAACTGTAGAAACTCCGTTTTCATAAACATCAACCACGGCGTAGCCATATCCACCATAGCTGAAATCATTCGGATTTACTGCTCTAGCCGGTGTATAATGTGCTCCAGAGCCACTGATAATTTGCTGAATACCGTCTTTGTTGATGTATTGTAAATTTTGTTCATGACCGGAAACAACGACTACGTGATTGTATTTTTGCACAATCGCTTTTATTCGGTCGGTCATTTCACGGTAGGATGCATGTTGCAAATCATCCTTTTTGTAGCCGCTTGCTTTTCTGAACAGATTATAAAAACTTCCGGCTATGGGCAGCGGAATAGTTGCATCTAGCGGAAAAAGTTGTTGGTTTAGCGAATACTGACCACCATAAATCCCGTTACTCAAAAGCGGATGGTGAATGGCTAATAGGATTGTTTTTTCCTGATTTTCTAACAAATGACTGTCGAGTTCATCAAAAAACTGTTCACGGGTTTTAATGCTGCATCCTTTGTTGATTTCGGTGTGCTCATTCCAATCTTCCAGAAACCATTGCGAGTTGATGGCAACCAATTCTACTTCGTTACTCAACGAAACAAACTCGATTCCGCACGCATTTTGAGGGATGAATTGACTTTCTTTTTTCTTGTATTTTGAAATAAAATTTTCCTGTGCCAAAAGGGAAGAAGTTGAACTTCCCCAATCGCTTTTACCGGGGATTATAAATACTTTCCCTTTGAATTTCTCGGTTAAATTCAATTGTGTGGTGATTTTTTCCTCTGCTTTTGTTTTGTTTTGATTGAATCCGTTTAACGGAAAAATATTGTCGCCTAAAAAAAGTGCGGTACTGTTTTTTGACGCTCTTTCCAATCGTTTTTTAAAATGGGTTAGGGAAGGAGTGGCCCCGTCATTTAGTGTATTCGCCGCATTTCCGGTTAAAAAAACAGAATACACAATGGTGGTCGTATCAAGTGATTGATTGTTATAAAACGAAGTGGCTTGACTGCCTAGTTGAGTTTTGTAGGAGGTGCAGGCTGATAGAAAACCCAAAAGCAACAAAGCTATTCCGTAACAACGCAGTTTGGAAATAATTTTGAACAGAAACAACTTCATTAAAGGTTATTTTGGGTTTGTCAAATATAAGCAATTACCGATTGATTTTTCATTTGAATTAAAAATCAAAATTTTTATACTTTAAGTGATAACGCTTTAAAGAGGGATATCGTATTTTGTGTTGACAGAGCGGTTATTAAGTATTCATTAAAACTTTAATCGAGTAAATCATGCATAGCAGATAATCATTAATTTCTATAAATCAAATTGCCAATTGACCGGTCTCCAATAATTTTTCAACGGACTTTCTAAATTTCTAGAATTTTTTATGTCATAAACCTCATTAAGTCTTTTTACTCCTCTATGAACAGAATACTCATGAACTGTTTTCTTGTTAAAATCAAATTCGTAAATCATTTCATATTCAAGATTATCGGTAAGTGGTGTATTTAAGTCTTTCTCATAATCAATTTCTTCGAAACTGTTTATATATTTGTGTTCTATTTTATAACTTAATTTTCTTTGGATGTTGTTCTTATCAATAGGAAGAATTATCCAATAATTAATTAACTTCATTGGTTCTCCGCTAAATTCATGTATATTATAACAAACTATCCTCTCCTTGCTATAAACATAGTAAAACATAGTTTTAAACCGGTCTCTGTATTTGTAGGTGTTAAATCTGTATAGTAACCCTTGAGGTTCTTTTTATAAACTCTAGTATTATTATTTTCACCATTAACAACTGTTATTACTTTTTGATTTCCACCATCTTCAATGGTTACATAAAAATTTTTATCAATCTTATCGAATTTTATAGGTTGAAAAGTAAATAAATCTATATCAGCATAAATATTATCAATATTTAAAGAGTTTTCAACATTTTTAGTCGTCTCAATTTCTTTGCAAGACATGAATATTGTTAAAAGAACGATTAAACAAAAAAGCGATTTTATATTTTTATTATCCATGGTTTAGTATTTCTATTTCTCATTCCAGCTCCGCAAATGTCTCATATCTTTACAAAGTAAACAAATAAGGTTGTAATAACTAACAAGGTCTAGATACATTTTAATGATATTTTTATGGAGGAATATCAACCTTATTTTAATCATATATTGAATTTGAATTAGTACTTAAACACTTTATTTATATGGAGATGTTACATAAAATATGAGATAAAACGTTTAATTTACTTTATTTCCCGATTTTTCTAAACGAATTTTCTCAAAGAATAATAGCTTAAAATACTGAGTTGCGGAAGGAGAAAACTTTATTTCTTTAAGTTGAATTGCATTATTTATTTCATTAAAATTTTTATAATGCAGTCCCATAATCTTAAAAGATGTAATATTTTCTTTGTCAATTAAGTAAATCACATTATAACGGCCTCTAGTCCCATATTCATTTAGGATTATTTTTCCGGTAAAGGAACTTATGTTTAAAGTTTTTCCAAAAGGATATAAAATTGAATAGAACTTTAATTTATGATCTTTGATTGATATATATTTAATGTGCTTAAAAAAAAGTAGTGAAAAAAGATATAATAAAAAAAATAAAAACAACACCAAAATGTCACTAAAACTAAATGTAAAATTCTCTAATAACCTGAATGTAAAAATTGTTAAACCGAATAAGGGTAAAACCATAAAAATGCTCCAATAAATTGAATCTCCCGAAAATTTACTTTTTATCATTTTTAATAGAGTCCTTCATATATTTCATAAGTTCCCCGAGCTGCCCCCACGCTCCCGCATTCTATGACAAAAAACAAATATAATTTGTTAAATTTAAGAAGCAAATTTATATGTATTTATATAGGGAGTTTCTCTGTTTACGACAGCAAAAACTCTACTAATAAGTTTGCATCTAAT
>NZ_JBIIVK010000046.1:0-28329 GCF_044339515.1 Flavobacterium sp. | reverse complement strand
AATATTTACAATTATACCTAAATGAGTTCGTTTACAAGCTTAATAGACGGTATTTTGAAGAAAAATTATTCGACAGGCTAGTGATAGCAAGCATTACAGGGTTATGACTAATAACGGACAATCAATATTTTTTTATATTTGTAGATAAAGTAATTAATTCATTTGTGGTAAATTGGAACTTATTTCTCGTTTCGGAGAGTAAGTCAAACAACGCATTACAACTTTTAGTAAAATTTTCTGCAAAAAATTTGTTTTTTTCTGACTTTAATTCATCTTTAAGTTTATGATTTCTTTGAATAAAATATCCAGTAACAGCAATCAAAAGCGTATTCGAAAAATTGTTTTTTATAAATTCCCAGACTTCTATTAAAAATACCATTAGCATATGATTTAAAATCAAATATAAATAAAATCCGTTAGAAATAATAACTAACGGATTTTTAATTTTAACATATGGAAGATTACATCATCCCTGGCATTCCGCCTCCCATTGGCATTCCGCCTCCGGCATTTTCTTCTTTAATTTCAACCAAAGCACATTCAGTAGTTAAAATCATTCCGGCAACCGAAGCGGCATTTTCTAAAGCTACACGAGTTACTTTTTTCGGGTCTATGATACCTGCTTTTAGCATATCAACATATTCATCTGTTTTAGCATTATATCCAAAATCACCTTTTCCTTCGGCTACTTTTGCTACAACAACAGAACCTTCTAAACCGGCATTTTCAACAATGGTTCGCAATGGAGCTTCTACTGCACGGGAAACAATTTGAATTCCGGTTGCTTCATCTGCATTATCAGCTTTTAAAGTGGCTAAAACGTTTTTAGCTCTCAATAAAGCTACTCCGCCACCGGCAACAATTCCTTCTTCAACGGCTGCTCTGGTTGCGTGTAAAGCATCATCAACACGGTCTTTTTTCTCTTTCATTTCTACTTCAGATGCAGCACCCACATAAAGAACGGCAACACCTCCTGCTAATTTAGCCAAACGCTCTTGCAATTTCTCGCGGTCATAATCAGACGTTGTGGTTTCCATTTGAGCTTTGATCTGGTTCACTCTATTTTTAATCAAATCACCATTTCCTGCTCCGTTTACTATAGTTGTATTGTCTTTGTCGATAGAAACTTTTTCAGCTGTTCCTAACATTTCTAATGTTGCATTTTCTAAAGTATAACCACTTTCTTCTGCAATTACAGTTCCTCCGGTTAAGATGGCAATGTCTTCCAACATCGCTTTTCTTCTGTCACCAAAACCAGGTGCTTTTACAGCAGCAATTTTTAAGGCTCCACGTAATTTATTCACAACCAACGTTGAAAGAGCTTCTCCATCCACATCTTCAGCAATAATCAATAATGGTTTTCCGGATTGAGCTACCGGTTCTAAAACAGGTAACAATTCTTTTAAAGAAGAAACTTTTTTATCATATAATAAAATGAATGGATTTTCTAATTCTACATTCATTTTTTCAGGATTGGTCACAAAATAAGGCGATAAATAACCTCTGTCAAACTGCATTCCTTCTACCACATCCACATACGTATCTGTTCCTTTAGCTTCTTCAACAGTAATTACACCTTCTTTACCAACTTTTCCGAAAGCCGTTGCGATTAACTCGCCAATAACTTCATCATTATTCGCAGAAATTGAAGCTACTTGTTTGATTTTTTCAGTAGAACTTCCTACTTCTTTAGCTTGTTTACCTAAATCAGTAACAATCGCTTCTACCGCTTTGTCAATTCCTCTTTTTAAATCCATTGGGTTAGCTCCAGCAGCAACGTTTTTCAAACCTTCCTTAACGATGGCTTGAGCTAAAACTGTTGCCGTCGTTGTTCCGTCTCCTGCTAAATCATTGGTTTTTGAAGCAACTTCTTTTACCATTTGAGCACCCATATTTTCTAATGGATCTTTTAATTCAACTTCTTTGGCAACGGTTACACCATCTTTGGTTACTGTTGGTCCACCAAATGATTTACTGATAGTTACATTTCTACCTTTTGGTCCTAAAGTTACTTTTACTGCGTTTGCCAAGGCATCAACACCACGTTTTAAACCATCACGTGCTTCAATGTCGAATTTTATATCTTTTGCCATTTTTATAACTATTTAAATTTGTTTGTTGTTTTTAATTGAAACTTTTTATACAATTGCTAGAATATCATCCTCTCTCATGATGAGGTAATCTTTTCCATCCAATTTTAATTCGGTTCCGGCATATTTACCATATAAAACGGTATCGCCAACTTTTACGGTCATCGTATGGTCTTTTTTACCATTTCCAACTGCCACAACAATTCCTTTTTGTGGTTTTTCTTTGGCAGTGTCCGGAATAATAATTCCTGAGGCTGTAGTTGTTTCGGCTGCAGCCGGCTCCACTAAAACGCGGTCTGAAAGGGGTTTAATGTTTACTGACATAATTATTCTATAGTTTAATTAAATTAAGTTTGACGCTTTCTTTACAGACAGAAATTATGCCAATTGATTTAAACTGACATTTTTTCAGCATGATGCTTTCAAAAAAAAAGTCCCGAAGAAAATTCGGGACATTAATATTATATTCAAAAATATGATTATTCTGTTACCGGAGCAGTTTCTGCTGGAGCTGGAGTGGCTGCCGGTGCAGGAGCAGGAGTTTCAGCTGGAGCAGAAGTTTCTGTTTTGGCTTGAACAGCACTTTTATCAATTTTAATGCTATCATTATTGTCATTGAAAGCTAAACTTGAAAACATAATCAAAGCAATCAAAATGATACCCAATGTCCAAGTGCTTTTATCTAAAAAGTCAGTAGTTTTTTGAACTCCACCAATTTGTTGAGAGTTTCCAAAAGTAGAGGATAAACCGCCTCCTTTAGGGTTTTGAACCATGATAACTACAATAAGTAAAAAACAAACAATTGTTATAAGTACTAAAAAAACTGAAAATCCCATGCTATTGATTATTTTGTTGTAAAATTTTAATGTCTTTAATTCGGTCTGCAAAGAAAATACTTTTTTCCGGATATTTCAAAATTAATATTTCATAAGCTTGAATTGCTTTACTATATTTTTTTTGTTCTAAATAAACCCGAGCCAGCGTTTCGGTCATCAAATGTGTGGTATCACTTGTCTCTATTGGTTTTGAAGGCAAATCAACTAATTCTTTAGCCGGTGTTATTTTTGGATTCGCTTCGATAAACTTATCAATTATTTCTAATTTTTTTAGTTTATTATTGGTGTTTTCTTGCTTTTTTTCCTCTTTTTGAACTGAATTTTGAATTGAAAGTGTTTCTTTTTTCTCTTCAATTCGTTCAATGGGTTTAAAACTTGCCAATTGTAACCACTCTTGAAATGAATGTTTTTCGTTTTGTGAAAACGCAATTGGTTTTCCGATTTCAAGTTTTTCTTCTATTTCGGGAATTATTTCTTTATTTGAAGATTCAAAACTGTTTTGGTCGATGGAAATTGTTTCTTCATTATTTTCCTTTGAAATTTCTATTGAAATAGGTTCTTCTTCTTCTGTTTCTTCTTCAACTAATGATTCAGAAATTGTTTTTTCCTCAGCAGAAATAGTTATAACTTCATCAATTTCTGTCGGAACGATTTCAGTAAGAGTGATTTCTTCCGAAACTTCATCAATAACTGGAGTGTTTTCCAATCTCACAAAATCAATCTCAGAAGATTCAAATTCAACGGTTGGTTTAACCGGAATTGATGATACTTCAGGAGCATTAATTTCATCTGTTTTTTCTGAGACCAGTTCTTCTATGTGATGAATTTCGCTTTCTACCACTTCAATATCCATGAGTAAGGCTAACTTTTTCTCATAAATATCTTTTTCAATAATTGTAAATTCATCAGATGTAATAAAATCAAACAGAACACTTCTGTCAGCAGTGTGAGCAGCCGTTTGTTTTAATGCAAAATTGTATTTGTAGCTATCTTGATTATACAACCCTTTTAGATACAACGCCCGAGCACTTTGAAAATAAGGAAAACTTTCCACAACAGTTTCCAAAGCTTTGGCTTGCTTTTCATTCACCGCATTAGGGTTGTTGAGTAAGTATGTATATTCAGATAGGTTCAATTCAGTTGTCTATTGTTGGTTGTCTGACAAATTTATTCAAATTTATGGAAAATTAACATGGTAAACTTGCTAAACTACATATTCTACCATTTTGCTAGTGATGCATTAAAAATATCTTGCGTGATTCTTTCAAAAAGCTCCAATTTTGCGGCAGCTAACGTGGGACCAATCAATTGTTGCTCGGCCGGATAATCGTAGAAAAACGAAAATGATTTTTCAAAGTCATCTTCTTCTTTTTTGGTATTGGTAAATCGCACATTAACGGTCATGGTTACCCTATTTTGAGCCGTTCGTTGATCGGCAGTAGCAGTCATGGGTGAAATTCTGAAACCTGTAATTTCTCCTTCATAAATTAAGTCGGCACCGCTAGTGGTTAAATTCAAATTGGTTTGATTGACAATTAATTCTTGTAGAGCAATAGTAAAATCACGTTCAAGACCGGGTTCAATTAATTCCGCATTATTTTGAAAATAATTGACTTGAAACGTTTCTGCATCAATCTTTCCTGTTCCGGTGAAGTTGTAGTATTTACAACTATTAATGGAAATAATTGCTAGTATGAATAGACAGTATTTGATGATTTCTTTCATTATTTTATAAATCAAATTGTTTAATTTTTCGATATAAAGTGCGTTCCGAAATACCTAATTCATCTGCTGCTGCTTTGCGTTTTCCTTTGTTTCGGTCTAATGCTTTTTTAATGAGTTCGATTTCCTTAGCATCCAAACGCAATGTTTCTTCTTCTTCAACCGTTTCAGCAAAAAGATAGTTTTGATCGTCATCTTCTTCTTCAAACTCCTCTTGTTGTGAATTATTTTGGGATGGAATCACACTCATCCTTGGTTCTTCAAAAGCAATTTCAGTATCTTCTTTTTGACCGTAAATTTTCTGAATTAAATTTTTATTGGCTTCCTGTACTTTGGAACTGCCATTTTGCATTAATTCTAACGTGAGTTTTTTTAAATCATTCAAATCACTTTTCATGTCAAAAAGTACTTTGTATAAAATTTCACGTTCGTTGCTAAAATCGCTTTCCGCTTTTTTATCTTTTATGATTGCAGGAAGATTGGAACCTTCTTGCGGTAAATAAGCATATAATGTTTGGTAAGAAATGTTTCGATTGGTTTCTAAAACCGAAATTTGTTCTGCAATATTACGCAACTGACGTATGTTTCCGCTCCAGCGATATTTCAATAATAAATCAACCGCATTATCATCTAATCTGATGGGTGGCATTTTGTATTTCTGACTAAAATCGGCAGCGAATTTTCTGAACAATAAATGAATGTCATCTTTTCGTTCGCGTAAAGGTGGTAAGTTAATATCGACTGTGCTCAAACGATAATATAAATCTTCACGGAATTTTCCTTTTTCAATAGCGTCAAACATATTAACGTTGGTGGCCGCAACGATGCGAACATTCGTTTTTTGTACTTGAGATGAACCTACTTTAATGAACTCTCCATTTTCAAGAACACGTAGTAAACGAACTTGGGTAGTTAGCGGTAATTCGCCCACTTCGTCCAAAAAAATGGTTCCGCCATCGGCTACTTCAAAATAACCGTCACGTGCTCCGGTTGCACCGGTAAACGAACCTTTTTCATGACCAAACAATTCACTGTCAATTGTTCCTTCCGGAATGGCTCCACAATTTACAGCAATATATTTTCCATGCTTTCTATGTGAAAGCGAATGAATTATTTTCGGAATACTTTCTTTTCCCACACCACTTTCTCCGGTTACCAAAACCGAAATGTCGGTAGGAGCGACCTGAATGGCTTTTTCTATCGCACGATTGAGTTTCGGATCATTTCCGATGATTTCAAATCGTTGTTTTATGTTTTGAACGGATTCCATGATTTGTTTGAAGTTTCAATTTTCAGGTTTCAAGTTGAGGAATTAACCTGAAACTTGAAACCTGAAACAAAAATTATTGCATTATTTCTGAATATCCAACCGCTTCTCCAATCAAAGTGGCAGCAGTACAGTCGTTGATTTTTACCATCACAAAATCACCCACTTTGTAATTTTCTTTTGGAAAAACTACCACGGTGTTTTGCGAGTTTCTTCCGCTCCAATGTTCGTTAGAACGTTTTGATTCTTTTTCAATTAACACTTCCACCTCTTGACCTAAAAAGCGTTTGGTCCTCTCCAAACCTAATTTTTGCTGCAAGTCGATGATTTCATTTAATCGTCTTTTCTTTACTTCTTCCGGCACGTCATCAACCATTTTTCTTGCAGCTAATGTTCCGGGTCGTTCCGAATAGGCAAACATAAATCCGAAATCATATTTCACATATTCCATCAAACTCAAGGTGTCTTGATGGTCTTCTTCAGTTTCTGTTGGGAAACCGGAAATCATATCTTGAGAAAGCGAAATATCAGGAATGATTTCATATATTTTATCTACCAATGCCATGTATTCTTCTCGCGTATGTTGACGGTTCATTTCTTTCAAAATTCTTGTGCTGCCACTTTGTACAGGCAAATGAATATAGTTACAAATATTATGGTATTTAGCCATGATTTCAATTACTTCCACATGCATATCTTGCGGATTGGAAGTAGAAAAACGAAAACGCATTTTCGGAAATTGTAGGGCACACATTTCAAGCAATTGAGCAAAATCAACGGCTGTTGCTTTTTGCATTTCGGTGGCTTTGTCAAAATCTTTTTTCAAACCGCCGCCATACCATAAATAACTATCTACGTTTTGACCTAAAAGCGTTACCTCTTTGAAACCTCTATCGTATAAATCTTTTATTTCTTCCAAAATACTTTGGGGTTCACGACTTCTTTCGCGACCGCGAGTGAACGGAACCACACAAAACGTACACATGTTATCACATCCGCGTGTGATGGAAACAAATGCATTTACTCCATTGCTATTCAATCGAACCGGAGAAATATCACCATAAGTTTCTTCTTTAGATAAAATCACGTTGATGGCGTCGCGACCTTCTTCTACTTCTTTTAATAAGTTTGGGATGTCTTTGTAGGCATCTGGTCCTACAACCATATCTACAATTTTTTCTTCTTCTAAAAACTGACTTTTCAAACGCTCAGCCATACAACCCAAAACACCTACTTTCATAGTTGGATTGATTTTTTTTACGGCATTATATTTTTCCAAACGCTTGCGAACCGTTTGCTCTGCTTTGTCACGAATGGAACAGGTATTCACCAAAACCAAATCGGCTTCTTCCAAGTTTTGTGTGGTATTATACCCTTGCTCATGTAAAATAGAAGCTACAATTTCACTGTCCGAAAAATTCATCTGACAGCCATAACTTTCTATAAATAGCTTTTTTGTATTGCCTTCTTTTTGTGCTAAAACCAAGCTGGTTCCTTGCTTGTTTTCTTCTATGATCTTCTCCATAATCGATTTTATCTGAAATCAGTGTGCAAAGATAATACTAAAATTGAAAATATGACAAGATGGCAGTAGTTGTTTAACAAAATATTGGTTGAAATGAATGTTTATTTATTTGAATTTATTTTCCAAAAATCAATAATTAAAAAAAAACCATACTTTTGTTGCCAAACAAACATGTACATGGCAAAGAATTTAGTTATCGTTGAGTCACCGGCAAAAGCAAAAACCATCGAAAAATTTTTAGGAAGTGATTATCAGGTAGAGTCCAGTTATGGGCACATTGCTGACTTACCTTCCAAAGAAATCGGGGTGGACGTAGAAAATGATTTTAAACCAAAATATGAAGTTTCTTCGGATAAAAAAGCTTTGGTGAGCAAACTCAAAACGTTATCTAAAAATGCCGAAACGGTTTGGTTGGCGAGTGATGAAGACCGTGAGGGAGAAGCCATTTCTTGGCATTTAGCGGAAGAATTAAAATTAGACCCTAAAAAAACCAAACGAATTGTTTTTCATGAAATCACCAAGTCCGCCATTCAAAAAGCAATCGAAAATCCACGCGGAATTGACTATAATTTAGTAAATGCACAACAAGCCCGTAGAGTTTTAGACCGATTGGTAGGGTATGAATTATCTCCGGTATTATGGAAAAAAGTAAAAGGAGGTTTGTCTGCCGGACGTGTACAATCAGTTTCTGTTCGATTGATTGTAGAAAGAGAGAGAGAAATTCTGGATTTTAAAGCACAAGCCACCTATTCTGTAACAGCTGAATTTGCGAACGAAGCAGGAAAAACTTTTAAAGCCAAACTACCCAAGAATTTTTCAACAAAAAAAGAAGCAGAAGATTTTCTTCAAAAAAACATAGGTTCAATATATAAGGTAGCCGATTTAGAAACTAAACCAACTAAAAAATCTCCGGCAGCTCCGTTTACAACTTCTACATTGCAACAAGAAGCGGCTCGAAAATTATATCTTCCGGTGGGAATTACGATGCAAATTGCACAGCGATTGTATGAAGCGGGTCACATTACATATATGAGAACAGACAGTGTCAATCTTTCACAGGAAGCAATGGCGGCTGCTCAAGCTGAAATTACACATTCCTATGGAAAAGAATTCAGTAAGCCAAGAAATTTTACTAGTAAATCAAAAGGTGCTCAGGAAGCCCATGAGGCAATTCGTCCAACAGATATGTCAAAACACACCTTAAATATAGACAGAGATCAAGCACGATTATATGATTTGATTTGGAAAAGAACGTTGGCTTCTCAAATGAGTGATGCCGAATTGGAACGCACCAATGTAAAAATTGAAGCAAACAATCATAGCGAGCATTTTGCTGCGACCGGAGAAGTGATTAAATTTGAAGGTTTCTTAAAAGTTTATTTGGAAGGAAATGATGAAGATGATGAAGAACAAGATGGGATGTTGCCGGCTATGAAAATCAGCGAACGTTTGGCTAACAATTATATCACGGCTACCGAGCGTTTTTCAAGACCTGCAAGTCGATACACCGAAGCTTCTTTAGTGAAAAAATTAGAAGAATTAGGAATTGGAAGACCATCAACCTATGCACCAACCATTTCAACTATTATCAATAGAAATTATGTGGAAAAAGGAAGTTTTGAAGGACAAGAACGAAAATACAATCAATTAACTTTAAAAGGAAATGACGTTAAATCGGTGGTTTTAACTGAAAATGCAGGTTCTGACAAAGGGAAATTGGTTCCAACCGATATCGGAATTATCGTGAATGACTTTCTGGTAAAGAATTTTTCAACCATCTTAGATTATAATTTCACCGCCAAAGTTGAACAAGATTTTGATGAAATTGCCGAAGGAAACGAAGATTGGACAAAAATGATGCGAGATTTCTACAATCATTTTCATCCGATTGTAAAAAATGTAGAAGAAAATGCCGACAGAGAAAGTGGTGAACGTATTTTAGGGAAAGATCCGAAAACAGGAAAGCAGATTTCGGTTCGTTTAGGAAAATTTGGTCCAATGGCACAAATTGGAGATGTCGATGATGAAAATAAACAATTTGCCAGTTTAGGTACAGATCAGAATATTGGTACAATTACATTGGAAGAAGCTTTAAACTTGTTTTTATTGCCAAAAAATTTGGGGATATATAAAGGTGAAGAAGTAGAAGTGAACAATGGTCGATTCGGACCTTATGTTCGTTTTGGAAAAATATTTGTTTCTCTACCAAAAGGAGAAGATCCTTTGGATGTAACTATGGAAAGAGCAAAAGAACTCATAGATGAGAAAAACCAAGCCGATGCTCCAATAGGCGAATATGAAGGATTACCAATTCAAAAAGGAGTTGGTCGATTCGGACCTTTTATTAAGTGGAATGGTATGTTTATCAATGTGAGCAAGAAATACAATTTCGATAAATTATCACAATCTGATTTGAATGAATTGATTGAAGATAAACAACAAAAAGAGATTGATAAAGTCATTCACGATTGGAAGCCGGAAGGAATTAAGGTTGAAAAAGCAAGATGGGGACGTTCGATTATTACCAAAGGGAAAATTAAAATTGAATTGAACAAAGATGTTGATGCAGAAAAATTAACCCTAACTCAAGTGCAAGAATTGATAGAAAAGAAAGCTCCTGCAAAAAAAACTTCCCCTAAGAAAGCTTCCGCTAAGAAGGCAACCGCAAAAAAAGCAACGGTAAAAAAGAGATAATTTATGGCATTTGATTTTTTAGAACCTGTTGACTTTTCGGTTTTAGACTTTGTTAAAAACCTGAATACCCAAACAATCGGAAAAAAAACGGTTTTTCACACCCAAGAAGATTTTCCCGATTTAAATAAAATTAAAGTTGCTTTAATTGGTGCTTTAGATAATCGTGGAAGCATTGCCGGTGGAGAAGTTGATTTAAAGTTTATCCGCAATGAATTTTACGCCCTTTATCCTGGCAATTGGCATGCTACTATTGCTGATTTAGGGGATATTCCACAAGGAAATACCCAAGAAGATACTTATTATGCTTTAGCCAAGATTGTTGCTGAATTAATTAAGAAGCAAATTGTTCCAATCGTATTAGGTGGTTCTCAAGATTTGACCTATGCCATGTATCGTAGTTATGACAGTTTGGATCAAATGGTGAATTTAGTTACCATTGATAATAAGTTTGATTTTGGTAAGGACGAATCTCGAAACACGGAAGATTCGTACCTCTCCAAAATAATAATTAATGAACCCAACAACCTTTTTAATTATAGTAATTTAGGTTTTCAAACCTATTATAACTCACAAGAAGAGATAGATTTAATCGAGAAATTGTATTTTGATGCCTATCGTTTAGGGGAAGTAAGTTCTAATCTTTCATTGGCTGAGCCTGTTTTTAGAGATTCCGATATCGTTTCCGTAGATTTAACAGCCATAAAATCAGCTGATTCAGGAAATTTTGTTACTTTTACACCAAATGGATTTAATGGTAAAGAAATTTGTGCCTTAGCCCGGTATGCTGGTCTAAGTGATAAAGTTTCTTCATTTGGAATATTCAAACATAATAATTCAGCAAATGAAAGCGTTTTAATTGCTCAAATTATTTGGTATTTTTTAGAAGGATATAATTTCAGGTCGTTGGAATATCCAAATTTAAATCAGAACTTGTTTTTAAAATATATTGTACCGGTAGATGACATTGAGCTGATATTTTTTAAGAGCCCAAAAACAGAAAGATGGTGGATAGAAATACCATTTATTTCAAATGTTAATAATAAATTAAAAAAAAATACGTTATTGCCGTGTACACATGAAGATTATTTGCGAGCTTGCGACCAAGAAATTCCGGAGAGGTGGTGGAAAGCACAACGTAAAAATCTCTTATAACTAAAGGTTAAATCTTACAAAAAACATAAAAAGATGTATTTCGTCGACAAAATACGCATTTTATCGATATTTTTCTTTTTAGATTTAAAGATTATTTTTAGTTTTGACACAGAAAATAAATTTTACGATAAATAATTGCATTTTTAAAAAATTATAAATAGGTTTACGGCCTTAAAAATTCGAGTACATGATAACCCAAATTTATATGAAGAAGTTCATCGCATTTTCAACAATTTTAGTAACACTAGTAAGCTGTGGCTCTAGTGACAAGGGAGAACTTGTAGGAGTTCAAGGAAAAAAATGGCACCCTGAAAAGCCTTATGGTATGTCATTAATTCCTGGCGGAGCATTTATTATGGGTAAATCAGATGATGATTTAGCTAATGTGCAAGATGCACCAACTAAAACGGTAACAGTTCGTTCATTTTACATGGATGAAACTGAAATCACGAATAGTGAATACCGTCAGTTTGTTGAGTGGGTTAAAGATTCAACAATCTACATGAAGTTAGCAATATTAGCCGACGAGATGGGTCAAACTTCAACTGGAGGAGGTGGAAAAAAAGGAGGTGCTAGCATCGGCGACTATGCTTTTGCTGATGCTGATCCGGAGAAAATGACTCCATATGACAAATACATGTACGAAAACTACTATAGTGTTGGTACAGACGATGATGATTTTGCCGGACGAAAATTAAATAGAAAAGTCAAATTGATTACAGAAACTGCTAAATATCCTGATGAATATTATGTTGAGGTAATGGATTCAATGTATTTACCTGCTGCTGAGTCATACAATGGTCTTAGAACCATCGATGTTAATAAATTAGAATTCAGTTATACTTGGATGGATATTCAGGCGGCAGCAAAAGCTAAAACCGGAAAAAGATCACAATTTATTAAAAAAGAAAAAGTGAAGGTATATCCTGATACGACAGCTTGGATTAAAGATTTTGCTTATTCGTACAATGAGCCAATGCACAATGATTATTTTTGGCACCAAGCCTACAGCGATTATCCTGTGGTAGGTGTTAAATGGACACAGGCAAAAGCTTTCTGTGCTTGGAGAACACTAAATAAAAACTCATATAGAAAGAAAAAGAAACAAGAATTTGTAAATACTTTTCGTTTACCAACTGAAGCAGAATGGGAATACGCTGCCAGAGGTGGTCTTGAATCAGCGACATACCCATGGGGAAGTTTATATGCTAAAAATGACAGAGGTTGTTATTTAGCAAACTTCAAACCAAATCGTGGGGATTATGCTGCAGATGAGGCTCTTTACACTGTCGAGGCTAAATCTTACGAGCCAAACAATTATAACTTGTACAACATGGCTGGTAACGTTTCTGAATGGACAGATTCATCTTATGATGCTGCGGCTTATGAATATGTTTCAACAATGAACCCAACTGTAGGCGATTTGAAAAACAAACGTAAAGTTATTCGCGGAGGTTCATGGAAAGACGTAGCTTACTTCCTTCAAGTGAGTACCAGAGATTATGAATATGCAGATTCTGCAAGAAGTTACATTGGATTCAGAACTGTTCAAGATTACATGGGAACTCAAACTACCGGAAACAGAAGAACCGGAAGAGCAAAATAAAACAACAAATCAAAATTTAAACCAACTTTATATTAATTAACTTAACTAACTAAAATTTTTTATTATTATGGCACTACCAAAAAAAGTAATGAACATGGCTTACGGCCTTGGAGCAGCAGTTGTAATCATCGGAGCACTATTTAAATTAATGCATTGGCCAGGTGCAAGTGCGATGTTGATTATCGGATTAGGTGTTGAAGCTTTAATTTTCGCATTATCTGCTTTCGAACCAGTAGATCACGAATTAGATTGGTCATTAGTTTATCCTGAATTAGCTGGAGGACAAGCAAAAGAAAAAGCTAAAAAAGAAGAGGCAAAAGATGCTCAAGGATTATTATCTCAAAAATTAGATGCAATGTTGAAAGAAGCAAAAGTTGACGGTGAGTTAATGACTAGCTTAGGAAATAGTATTAAAAACTTTGAATCAGCTGCAAAAGGAATCGCTCCTACAGTAGATTCAATTGCAGGCCAAAAGAAATATAGCGAAGAATTATCTATGGCAGCTGCTCAAATGGAATCTTTAAATAGTTTATACAAAGTACAATTAGAAAGTGCATCCAGAAATGCAGAAGCTAACAAAGAAATTGCTGATAATGCAGCTAAATTAAAAGAGCAAATGCAAGCAATGACAGCTAATATCGCTTCCTTAAACAATGTTTATGGTGGAATGTTGTCTGCAATGGGAAATAGAGGATAATTAGTTTTATCAATTTAACAAACAATTTAAAAAACTAATTAGAAATGGCAGGAGGAAAATTAACCCCTAGACAGAAGATGATTAACCTGATGTACTTGGTTTTCATCGCAATGTTGGCACTTAACATGTCAAAAGAAGTATTATCGGCGTTTGGAATTTTAAATAATAAAATTGCAGATTCTAATCAAATTATTGATAACAACAATCTAGACTTATTTAATCAGTTAGCAGAGAAAGCTACTCAGCAACCTGGTCAATATGCTGAAAAGAAAGCAAAAGTTGATAAAATTAGAAAATTATCCGAAGAATACAATCTTTATGTAGAAAATATCAAGAAAGAAGTAACTAAGGATTATGAAAAAGATGCAGATGGAAATTTACCATTTGAATCTATGGATAAAGGAGATAAAGTTGACGAGTTGTGGTTTCAAGGAGATAAATTAACTACAAAAGGTCAGGAATTTGTTGACAAAATGAAATCATACTTGAAAAATGTTAAAGATATTTCTGGTAGCGATTTGTTAGAGGAAACTAAAGTAAAACTTGATAAAAGATTTTCAACTGCTGATGTCAAGTCTAAGACAGCTGGTACTACTTTGTCATACATGCACTATAATTACAATGGTTTTCCTGTAATTGCAACTTTAACAAAATTGACTCAATTGCAGAATGACATTAAAACAACTGAAAATGAAATTGTTTCAGGAATGTTTTTGGAAGGTGTTAAAAAGGCAGCTTCACTATCTGCTTTTGAAGCCATCGTTGTGCCAGATAAAACTGCTTTTTTCTCTGGAGAAACCGTAACAGGTAAAATTATTCTTGGTAAAAAAGACCCAAATTTAAAGGCTCATGCTGTAATTGTGAATGGAGCACCTTTATCAGAGGATAAAATGTTAGCTGGTCAAGCATTATTTTCTTTTGGTGCTGGAGGGATTGGAGAACGAGACATTACCGGTGAATTTCAATTCAAAGAAGGTGATTCTATTATTAAGTTACCAATTAAAGGTAATTATGTAGTAGTTCCTAAACCGAATTCAGCTACCATATCTGCCGATAAAATGAATGTAGTTTACAGAGGTGTTTCTAACCCAATGACAATCTCATTTGCTGGTGTACCTGATAATAACGTTACAGTTAATGCACCAGGTTTATCTAAAGGTGCTAAGCCTGGCCAATATAATATGAATCCAGGTCAAGGAACAGAGGTAACTATTAGTGTTACAGGTAAGTTGCCCGACGGTACTAATGTTTCTGATAAAAAATTATTCAGAATTAAAAACGTACCTGCACCATTTGGAGCTATTGGTAAAGAAATGGGTAATTTAAAAGGTAGTAAATCTCGTTTAGAAGCCTCTCAAATTACTGCAGAATTACCAGATTTCTTGTATGACTTGCAGTTCAAAGTTACTCAATTCACTTTTAAAGTGCCTGGGCAAGCTGCTGTAATTGTAAATGGAGATAGAGTCAATGCTCAATGTAAAGCGGCATTAGCTAGAGCTGGTCGTGGTGACGTTGTTACAATCTCTGATATTAAAACTGTTATTCCTGGGACTAATATTGTCACTGGAAGAACTGCTCCCGTAATATACGAAATACAATAATTTAAGTAGCTGAACGTTATCTTATAATAACCTACAAAAGAATAAAGATGAAGTTAAATACAGTAATAGCATGTTTGTCAATCTTATTTGTTTCTCAAATAAGTCATGCACAGTCAAATCTGTTGAATGCCAAAACGCCTGATGAAATTGGCAAAAAGACTGCCGCTCAAATGGAGTCAGATAATGACAAACCTCTTCAATATGGCTACGTTCACGACAGAGATGTATTGATGGGTAAAATGGTATGGGAAATCATCGATTTAGATGAACGAATTAATTTTCCTCTATATTTCCCGGTAGATACCGCTAATATTGGTAAAGACAGAAGATCTTTATTCGATGTTTTGTTGAAGGAAATCAAAGCAGGTAGAATTACGGAAGTATATTATGATGATTATTTCAATACAAAGAAAACACTTGCCGAAATGAGTTCTTCTTTCACCTACATTGATACAACTAATGCTGGTAGAGATGAAATAAATAACTACTATGATGATTACAAATCAGGAAGGAAAGTGTTAGAGGCTCAATTTATTGATAAACGAGAGCTTACATCTTATGATATTTCAGGTTATAAAATTAAAGGATATTGGTATTTTGATAAAAGGCAAGGTGAGCAAAAGTATCGTCTTTTAGGTATATGTCCAGTTTCTCCCGAAGCTCGTGAGATTGGTGCTGATAATCCCGATGTAATCGAATTGTTTTGGATTTACTTTCCATCAACAAGAGATGTATTACACGAGTGGAAAGCATTCAATGATAAGAACTCGGCTATGCCAATCACTTTTGATCATTTGTTAAATTCACGTCGCTTTAGTGGTGTGATTTATAAAGAAGAGAATGTGTATGGAGATAGACAAATTCAGGAATACATGAAGGATAATGCTCTTAACCAACTTTTAGAATCTGAAAGAGTAAAAGAGAAAATTAGAAACTTCGAACAAGACATGTGGAATTACTAATTCCTGTAAATTAATAACAAAAAACTCTTACCAACTCGGTAAGAGTTTTTTATTTTTGCACCATGATTGACTATTTAATTGTTGGCTCCGGTTTAGCCGGTATTGCCTTTGCCGAAACGGCTCTTCAAAATCAAAAATCGATTGCAGTTTTTGAAAATCACTCGCAAAATTCATCTTCCATTGCAGGAGGTCTTTATAATCCTGTAATTCTTAAGCGTTTCAGTGAAGTGTCGAAATCGCAGGAGCAAATTGATTTGGTCAATCATTTTTATGCTGATTTAGAGGTAAAACTAAAGAATAAGTTTGATTATAAAATTCCAATCTTTAGAAAACTTTATTCCGTTGAAGAGCAAAACAATTGGTTTGTAGCTTCAGACAAACCCAATCTCGCTCCTTTTTTAGCTACAAAAATCAATTATAATCGTTACAATGGCATCGAATCTCCTTTTGGTTATGGTGAAGTGATGCAATCCGGTTATGTGGATACAGCTTCTTTACTAAAAGAATACCGGAAGTATTTGATAAAGAATAATTTATTGAGTGCTGAAACTTTTGAGCATGATCAACTAATAGTTCGAAGTGATTTAATAACCTACAAAGGCAAAAACTACAAAAATGTAATCTTTGCAGAAGGTTTTGGCATTCATGCTAATCCTTTTTTCTCCCAATTACCACTCGACGGTACGAAAGGTGAACTGCTAATTATCAAAGCAAGAGGATTGAATTTAGATGTTATCATCAAATCTTCTGTTTTTGTTTTGCCTTTAGGAAATGACTTATTTAAAATTGGAGCGACCTATAATTGGGAAGACAAAACCGCTACTCCAACCGAACATGGTAAACAAGAATTAATCACCAATTTAAAATCAATTCTCTCCATAGATTTTGAAATTATTGAACATTTGGCAGGCGTTAGACCAACTGTAAAAGACCGACGTCCCATGGTGGGAACTCATCCAAAATATAACAACCTTCACGTTTTAAACGGTTTGGGAACTAGAGGAGTCATGCTTGCTCCTGCAATGGCTAAAGTATTGTTTGAACACATTGAACATAAAGTTCCTCTGGAAAAAGAAATCGACATCAAACGATTCAAAAAAATTACTTGGGATTAATGTCTGTGTTCTTTCCAATTATCATCAAAATGAACAAACATATTTATCCAAATGTTTCTGGATAATCTCAAAATAATGGGAAAAGTAAAAATTAAAGTCGCCACAATGGCAATAAAGGAATGAATCAAACCTAATCCAATAAAAATATTTGAGATGATAAATGCCGCAACAGCAAAAGCAATGCTCAAGGCATAACTCACATACATGGCTCCGTAAAAAAAGGAAGGTTCCATTTTATAGCGAGTACCACAATGACTACAGGTGTCATGCATTTCAAATATTTTACCCAATTTGTATGGGTTTTTTTCCACATACATACTTTCTTCTTGGCATTTAGGACAACTTCCTGTTAAAATGCTATTGAGTTTGGATCCTTTTTTTAACATTTGCAAAAATTTTATACAAAGGTATCTTTTTCATAGATTAACCAATGTAACATTAGTCACATAATTATGCTGAATATTCACAATTTATCGGTTTCCTTTGGAGGAACATTTTTATTTGAAGAAGTCACTTTCCGTTTAGGAGCCGGTGACAGAGTGGGATTGGTAGGAAAAAATGGTGCCGGTAAATCAACCATGCTTAAAATTTTAGCAGGAGATTTTAAACCGGATTCAGGAAGTATCGCTACTGAGAAAGAAGTAAAAATGGGTTTTCTTCGACAAGACATCGACTTTGAACAAGGAAGAACTGTTTTGGAAGAAGCTTATCAAGCCTTTGAAGAAATCAAAAAAACTGAACGAAGAATTGATGAAATCAATCACCAATTAGCCACTAGAACCGATTATGAAAGTCAAACCTATTCCGAATTAATCGATGAATTAAGCGATGTAAATCACCATTATGAAGTATTAGGAGGCTATAATTACGTGGGTGATACTGAAAAAATCCTCTTAGGTTTAGGTTTTAAACGGGAAGATTTCAATAATCAAACAGAAACCTTTTCCGGCGGATGGCGAATGCGAATTGAATTGGCAAAATTACTGTTGCAATCCAATGATATTTTGCTACTCGATGAGCCAACCAACCACCTCGATATCGAAAGTATCATTTGGTTGGAAGGATTTTTACGCAATTTTCCCGGAGTTGTCGTAATCGTTTCGCACGATAAAATGTTTTTGGATAATGTCACCAATCGAACCATCGAAATTTCTCTTGGAAAAGCGTACGACTTTAATAAACCGTATTCGCAATATTTAGTATTAAGAGAAGAAATTCGCGAAAAACAATTGGCTACCCAAAAAAACCAAGCCAAAAAAATTGAGGAAACCGAAAAATTAATCGAAAAATTCCGAGCTAAAGCATCAAAAGCATCCATGGCTCAATCATTAATTAAAAAACTCGATAAAGTAGAACGGATCGAAGTGGATGAGGATGATAATTCTGTGATGAACATTTCATTTCCGGTTTCGCAAACACCCGGACGTGTGGTCATCGAAGCTGAAAATGTAACCAAAGCGTATGGCGATAAAACTATCTTAAAAGACATTTCACTTTTAGTTGAACGAGGAAGTAAAATTGCTTTCGTGGGTCAAAATGGGCAAGGAAAATCTACTTTTATTAAAGCGATTGTGAACGAATTTAAATTTAACGGAACCATTAAACTCGGTCACAATGTACAACTTGGTTATTTTGCCCAAAATCAAGCGGAATACCTTGATGGAGAAATAACACTACTCGAAACAATGATTAATGCTGCCACGGACACCAATCGTTCAAAAGTACGCGACATGTTAGGTTCCTTTTTGTTTCGTGGCGATGACGTAGAAAAAAAGGTAAAAGTGCTTTCTGGAGGCGAGCGTAACCGTTTGGCTTTATGTAAATTGTTACTTCAGCCCATTAACGTTTTACTCATGGATGAGCCCACCAATCACCTAGATATTAAGTCCAAAAACGTATTAAAAGCAGCCCTTCAAAAATATGAAGGGACATTGCTTTTGGTATCACATGACCGTGATTTTTTGCAGGGAATGGCCAATGTAGTGTATGAATTCAAAGACCAAAAAATCCGAGAATATTTAGGAGATATCAATTTCTTCTTAGAGCAACGCAACGCCATGAACATGCGTGAAATCGAGAAAAAAGATGTGGTGGTCAATGCCAATACAAACAAAGAAATAAAATCAGTTTCCTACGAAGACCAAAAGAAAAACAAATTACTTCAAAATCGTTTAAGCAAGATTGAAAGCCAAATCAAACAACTCGAAATTGATATTCAAAATGACGACAAAGCTTTGGCTTCCAACTATGACAAACACATTGAAGATGCCAATTTCTTTGTGGCTTATAATAAGAAAAAACAAGAATTAGATAAATTATTAGAAGATTGGGAAGCTGTTCAAATAGAGATTGACTCAATGCAATAATGATTCGTAAAAACATACATTTGATTATTTCTGTAATGGTGGTCATACCGGCAGCACTTTTTTATGGATTAAATCCTAATATCACTTTGTCTATTTTGTTTGACTTTGATGTTCATTCTACAGATTTAAAAAGTGTTTTTCGTGCAATAATGGGCTTGTATTTAGCCTTTAGCGGATTTTGGATACTCGGTATTTTTAATTCAAATTTTTGGAAGGCTAGTACACTTTCCAACGGAGTTTTTATGTCCGGGATAGCGATTGGTCGAATCGTAGGTTTAATGTTAGATGGAAAGGCTTCGGATATGTTTTTCTTTGGTTTTTTTGGAGAAGCAGTTTTAGGTCTTTTTGCATTTTACCAATATAATAAATACAGACATTCTATTTAAACGGATTTCGTTCTTTCCATTCTGTCTCCGGTTCTAAATAACAAAATAATTGCTTCATTTTTCGGTTAATTAATCCATTGGAATGTTGAATATAACCTACCATTTCTTCCGGTTGTGCTCCAACGGAACTCTTGATTTCTAATGCGGTTCGGGCAAAAATAATTGCTGCAAAGCCTTTATTAATGGAATAAGCAATCATGTCATACAACATATTCAAATACAGCATTTTTTCGCGTTGAATTGTTTCATCATAGCCTAAAAAATAAGTGTCCATCTGATTTCCGTTTTTAATTAACGTATTAAAACCAATGAGTTTTCCATTTTCAAAATAACCATAAAATAAAAAGTGATCTTTCAATTCTGATTTCATGACGGCAAAATGATTCTTAGCCAAAAAGAACGTATTAAACGGTGCATTTTGAGCCACATGGTGGTATAAATCGTAAATAGTATGCTCTAATGAAACGATTTCATTAAAATTCATTTTTCGCTTCTCAATACCTTCTGCTTTTTTGCGGCAACGTTTGTACTGATCACGATATTTTTTCGAAAGTGCGGCGATATATTCATCAAAAGAATGCCAATCTTTTGAAACGTTAAACACCATATTAGGCTGGGTTGAAAATTGATAGAATGGGGCAAATTCTTTTTCAGGAAATGCTTTGACTACTTCTTTATCAAAATCTTTATAACTGGTCAAATGAACTTTTTTACCTTCTTTTTTTAAAGTCGATTTAATTTCTGATTCAGCTTGATGCAATAATTCAATACCTTTTGAAATTCCGATTTCATCTGAAAATGAAAAAGCATTTTGACCCGTGAGCATGTTATTGCCAATAAACAAAACATGAGAGCAAAAGTTCTTAAAAATAAAATTCCTAACTGCTGTTTTGATGCATTTATCCCGTTCACCAAATGACTCTAGTTTATTTAAATCCAGGAATTGAGCCAATCCAATTCCAATAAGCTGTTCTTTTTTATACATAGCGATAAAAAAGCAATCCATGTTGGTTGGTTTAGACTGTTCTAAAACAGCTAAATATTCTTTCGATAAAAAGATATTTGAAGTAGCTAATACATTCCAATCGCTTGGCAAATGATTAGTAGAGCGATGTACTTTGAACGAATAGGAAGATTCCAAATGCAGCGAGTCAGTTAATTTAAGGCATAAAGTTAAAGTTTGAAAAAGAATAATAAAGTTTTTTAACTTTATATAAATAAAAAAAATGAAAACATATACGCAAGAAACAATCCAAGCTCAACTCGAACAGCTCAACGATTGGACTTTTAAACACAATTCGATTCAAAAAGATTTTCAATTCAAAAACTTTCAGGAGGCTTTGTCTTTTATTGTGCGAATAGGAATCTTAGCCGAAAAGCAAAATCACCATCCGGAAATTACAAATGTTTACAACAAGGTTTCTTTACGATTAACTACCCACGATAGTGACGGAGTGACCGAAAAAGATGTAACATTAGCTGCTACGATTGACAAAATTTAAACCCAGCCACAAACAATAGCACCCATAATAGTCATTACCACTGTCCAATAACCGGAATGAATCAGGATGTATTTCCATGATTTTCTTTCGAACAAACCGTTTATTGCAATCAAGGGGAAAGCCAGGAATAATCCGGACATGAATCCGTGTAATGCTCCGTGTTTATAGGTTCTGAAAGCAGTCCCGTAATCTGCCATAAATGCGGCATACGAAGGTTGTGCGGTGTCTACTAATTCAGGACCACCAACCATGCCTAAAGCACCAAATTGATGAATAGTTAAAATTTGCATAATCATCGCAATCATAACAGAAAAAATGTAGGTAAGTCCGAAAATCTTTACCATACTTCCTTTTTTCAAATCTTCTTCAGTCAAGCCGGTTTCTTTCATCCAAGCTTTTCCAAATAGTGGACCATACCAAACAAATCCTACCAAAAGTGTGGTGATTGCCGATACAAAAACAGAGTAAAAGTTCAATTCCATAGAATAAAAGTTATTGATTAGTAATTCAAATGTAGAATTTTATTAAATAACTTGTTGCGGAAATGATAAAATATTCTATTAAAAATTATCAAAAAGTTAGACTTCCTGCCAATTCTTTCAAACTGATCTCGCTTTGTTTTGTAAGTAATTCTGCCGTGGTTAACCGAATCACAGCATTGCCATAATTTTCCTGGGCTGTTCTAAATTCAATCGGAGCAACGGAACCAATTTTAAATTTTTCCAAAGTAATTTCCATATTTTGCTTTGCAATGGCTTCGTTTTTCTTTTCCAATTCAAGCAAAGAAAGATTCGAAAGATAGGATTGATACAAAGAAGCAACCTGTGACTGAATTTGTTGAGTTTGTCTCTCTATCTGCAATTGTGTATTTTCCAATTGAATTTTAGAGACTTTTTCGTTTCTGTTTTGATTAAAACCATCAAATAAATTCAAAGAAGCTGTGAAACCATAGTTGAAATTTCGGCCTGTTGATTCTGTCACGAAACCAAAAGGGGATTGTGACCGAATTAAATTATAACCTCCTGAAATACTTACGGTTGGATAACGGTTGGCCTTCACTTGTTTCAATTCATATTCTTGAATTTTTTTGTTGATGTATTGTAATTGAAGTTGTGGATTTTGCTTTTCAGCTGATGAAAGAAGATCCGGTAATAGCAAGGAATTGTCTATCGAGATAATATCAGCTACTTTAAAATCGGTATCCAACGGACGAACCAAAAGCTCGTTAAGCATTACTTTTGAAACGCCGTATTGTTCTTGCAATTGAATTTTTGTTGATTGATCAGCATTCAAATCTACTTCGGCATTCAGCACTTCTAATTTGGAAGCCTTTCCAATGGTAAAACGATTTTTGGCTGTTTTTAACCTAAATTCTGATACCGAAATAATACTGTCTATCATTTTAAGTTGCTGCTGTTGAGTAGCTAATGTAAAATAAGTTTGATAAACTGCACTCACGCGACTTAGCACAGAAAGTTTTAACTCAGTAGCTCCTAAATTTTGCAACTCTTTTAATTGATTATGTCGGGCAAACATTCTGAAACCATCAAAAATGGTCCACTCAACGCCAACACCATAATTTATGTTGATGTTTCGGGCACCGTCAATTTCAATTTCATTACCAATAGCTTGTGTTTGCGTCTGATTTAAAATAGTGTTATTGTTTGTGACGGTTCCATTGATACGAGGTAGCATTCCGGCATTTCCAATCGTCACATTTTCCTCATCAATTTTTAAATCATTTTTGGCTATGCGAATATCAAAATTGTTTTCCAAAGTTAGAGCAACCGCTTCTTCCAGTGTCAGAATTGGTTGATTTTGGCTCCAAAGCGGGATTCCAATGAAGAGTAATAGGTAGAATAGAAATAGTTTTTTCATAATCAATTTAAACAGATTCTTTTTCGTATTGGTCTAAATTATCAAATTCTGGACGGTGTTTTTTCTCTCTCGACCACATTAAATAAACGGCTGGGATTACATAAAGTGTCAAAATTAAGGAGAATATAGTTCCGCCAACAATTACAATTCCCATTCCCATTCTGCTTTGTGATGCGGCTCCAATAGATACTGCAATCGGCATGGCTCCCAAAGCGAGTGTTAAACTGGTCATTAGGATGGGTCGCAATCGAGACTCGGCTGCTTCCATCACAGCATCATATTTAGATTTTCCTTGTTCCCGTAATTGGTTGGCAAATTCCACAATCAAAATCCCGTTTTTAGTAACCAATCCAATCAACATCACAGTTCCAATTTGACTGAAGATATTCCAGGTTTGACCAAATAGCCAAAGTGAAAACAAAGCTCCGGCAATCGCCATCGGAACCGTCAAAATGATAATAAACGGGTCTACAAAACTTTCAAATTGGCCTGCTAAGATGAGGAAAATCAAAAGTAAAGCTAGTCCAAAAGCAAACATCGTATTCGAACTGCTTTCAGCAAAATCTCTGGATTCTCCTCCCAAATCAGTAGTAAAGGTGTCATCTAACACTTTTTCCTTGATGCGTTCCATGGCATCTATTCCGTCACCAATACTTTTTCCGGGTGCTAATCCGGCAGAAACGGTAGCTGACATGTATCGATTATTGTGAAACAATTGCGGTGGACTACTTTGTTCTTCAATCGTGACCACGTTATCCAATTGGATAAGTTGTCCGTTAATGCTTCGCACAAAAATAGAGGCTAAGTCCATGGGTTGATCACGATCTTTTTTATCAAATTGTCCCAATACTTGGTATTGTTTTCCATTCATTAAAAAATAGCCAAAACGTTGCCCGCTTAAAGAAAGCTGAATGGTTTGTGCTACATCTAAAACTGAGACACCCAGCGATTCAGCTTTTTCTCGGTTGATGGTGATATAAATTTCAGGTTTATTGAATTTTAAATTCACATCAGTGATGGAAAATGTGGGGTCTTTGGCAGCTTCTTCCATGAATTGTGGAATTTTTTCTTCCAATAGTTGAAAATTTTTTGCTTGGATGATAAATTGTATAGGTAAACCACCCCGGCGATTAACAGAAATAGTGGGTTGCTCTGAAACCGAAGTTTTAGCATCATTATAGTTTTTGGTTAAACCGGTTAATTGCTGAGCAATTTCTTTTTGCGAACGTTCTCTATCTGCCGGATCAACTAATGAAAGTCGTGCGAAACCCCGGTTAACTGAACCGGCAGTAAATCCCGGTGAGGTCACAATTAAACTTACGTTTTTTTCAGGTATAGAATCGGTTATTAATTTTGAAACATCTTGCATAAAACGATCCATGTAATCATAGGTGGCACCCTCCGGACCGGTTACATTTAATAAAATCATACTGCGGTCGTCATACGGTGCTGTCTCTTTTTGCAGGATGTTGTAAAACAAAACAGACAATCCCAAACAAATTATAAGAATAGGAAAACTTAACCACTTTTTTGCCATGAATTTTTCTAACGAGCGAGCATATCCTTTATTTAAATTTTCATAAAAAGGCTCGGTCATTTCATAGAATTTAGAACGCTTTTGTTTTCCGCCTTTCATTAAATAGGCATTCAACATTGGTGTTAAGCTCAACGAAACAAAGGCTGAAATAAGCACAGCCGCACCAATAACAATTCCAAATTCGCGGAATAATTGCCCCACAAAACCTTCCAAAAAGATAATAGGAAGGAAAACGGCAGCTAAAGTAACGGAGATGGATATTACAGCAAAGAAGATTTCATTCGATCCCTTGATGGCCGCTTCGATGGGCGACATGCCCTCTTCGACCTTTTTAAAGATGTTTTCAGTAACCACAATTCCGTCGTCTACCACCAAACCGGTTGCTAATACAATTGCCAATAAAGTCAAAACATTGATGGAAAATCCACAAATGTACATGATGAAAAATGTAGCAATCAAAGATACCGGAATATCAATCAAAGGTCGGAATGCGATGGCCCAATCCCTAAAAAACAAGTAGATGACTAAGGTTACTAAAAGCAAGGCAATTAATAAAGTTTCAGCAACTTCCAAAATTGCTTTTTTGATAAAAATGGTAGTATCAATTGCTACATTTAATTCAAATTCTTTTGGTAAATCTTTTTTTAATTGTTCATACTGTTTGTAGAATTCTTCGGATATGTCAAGATAATTTGTGCCGGGCTGCGGTGTTACAGCCAATCCAATCATGGTTTGTCCGGAATCACTCAAACGGGTTTCTAAGTTTTCAGCTTCCAAGCTGGCTTTGGCCACATCGCTTAATCGAACAATTTTATCTCCATCTGATTTAACAATGATATTGTTAAAATCTTCCTCAGTAGTAAGATTTCCTACTGTTTTTACTGTTAATTCGGTATTATTACCCGTTAATTTTCCGGATGGAAGTTCAACATTTTGTTGATTCAAAGCATTTAAAACATCGGTGGCTGTACAACCATAGGAAGACAATTTTATGGGATCTATCCACAATCGCATGGCATATTTACGTTCTCCCCAAATGCGAACGCTACTAACACCGGGAATGGTTTGAAGTCGTTGTAAAATTACATTTTCAGCATAATCCGTGAGTTCCAACACGTTTTTGTTGTCACTTTTCATGGTCATGGTCAAAATAGGGTCGGAGTCAGCATCTGCTTTTGAAACAACGGGCGGAGCCGTTAAATCTTCGGGTAAGCTTCTAACCGCTTGCGAAACTTTGTCACGTACATCATTGGCCGCTTCTTCCAGATTTTTATCCAGATTAAACTCAATGGAAATCACACTCGTTCCTTGTGCACTCGTGGAAGAAATATTTCGAATTCCATCAATAGAATTAATGGCTTTTTCTAAAGGCTCGGTAATCTGCGATTCAATAATATCAGCATTGGCACCGGTGTAGCTCGTTTGCACCGTAATTTGTGCCGGATCAATAGATGGAAATTCGCGAACGCCCAAATAGGTATAACCGATGATTCCAAACAGCACAATTAGAAGATTCATCACGATGGCTAAAACCGGTCGTTTTATACTTAGGGTTGATAAACTCATTTAAATTAGTTTTGGATTAATTTCAGTTGAACCGGTGCTCCCACTTTAATTGCCATAATACCGGAGGTAATCAAGGTATCGCCGACTTTTAGACCGGAAGTAACCAGAATTTCTTTTTCTGTTCTATTAGCGGTTTCTATGATAACTTCTTTGGCTTTTCCATTTTCAGTAATAAAAACTTTCTTTCCGTTTTGAATAGGAATGATAGATTCGGTTGGGAT
This sequence comes from Flavobacterium sp., assembly GCF_044339515.1. Taxonomy (GTDB): domain Bacteria; phylum Bacteroidota; class Bacteroidia; order Flavobacteriales; family Flavobacteriaceae; genus Flavobacterium. The sequence goes on along the minus strand of NZ_JBIIVK010000046.1, from coordinate 1,606 downwards.
AAGGATGGCATCATTTAATTCTTCCAGTGGTAAAATAATATTTGCAAACGTTCCCGGAAGAAGTTTCCCTTCTTTATTTTCAGCAATGGCCCTAATTTGGAGTGTACGGGTTGTTTGCTCGACAGCGGGTTCTAAAGCATAAATTTTGGCATTGAAAATTTCTTTACTTCCGGCAGTTGTGAAAGTGATGGTAGTATTATTCTTCATCACTGAAGCATATTTTTCCGGTATAGAAAAAGTGATTTTCACTTGATTGGTGTTGACCAATTTCGCAATTAAAGTAGTTGGTGTTACATACGTTCCCGGAGAAATGGAACGCAATCCTATTTTTCCAGAAAAAGGAGCCACAATTGATGTTTTGGCAATTTGGGCTTGAATTAATTGGGTTTGTGATTTTGCGGATTCAAATTCAGCATTCGCTACATCATATTCTTCTTGGCTGATGGCTTCTTTTTGTAAAAGTAATTTGGCTCTTCGTTCATTTTCTGATGCTAAGGATTGTCTGGTTTTGGCTTGAGCCAGTTGTGCCCGCAATTCGATATCATTTACTTTAATTAATTGTTTTCCTTTGGCTACATAACTTCCTTCTTCAAAATAGATGCCTTGCACTACACCGGAAACTTCGCTCCTCAATTCAATTTGTTCATTGGCATCAATACTACCGGAGAGGGTGAGTTCATTGGCGAATTTTTTTGGTTTCAACACAATTCCGTTTACGATTGACATGGCTTTAGCAGTTCCACCTTTTTGATTAGATTTTTCATCTTGGTTTTTATTGCTTATAATTCGGTATGCAATAAGGACAATTAAACCGCCAACCAGAAGAAAAATAATAATGCTTTTTAGTTTCATAATTTTAGTGTATAGTTGAAGTCTTATTTTTGATATTTACAAATGTACCTTTTCAAAGGTAAACAGTTTTTGGGGTTAATTTTTATTTAACACTTGTATATACGAATTTAACATTTTTAGTTTTGAGTGTTAAACATTTTTAACTTTTAATTTATAATTTTAAATAGTTAAGAGAATAAAATGTTTGTAAAATTGTAAGAAAAAATACTTTTTAATACAAAAAATGAGCATTTCATCGATAATATTTGCATTTAAGCGAATAACAGTATTATATTGACAGAGTCAAACCCCAAATTTAATTAAAAATGAAAAATATTACATTAACACTTCTTGTACTTTGCTTCTCATTTTTGGGATATGCTGAAGTATCAAAATCAGAGAAAGACGCACTTATAAAATTGAATCAAGCTACAAATGGCAGTCAGTGGAAAGTTAAATGGGATTTAACTACTGATGTTTCTACTTGGCATGGTGTAAAAGTGAAAGATAACAAAGTAGTTGGTTTAGCCTTGTTAAATAACAATTTAGAAGGGCAAATTCCTGCCGAAATTGCAAAATTACAATACTTGGAAACCTTGAATTTATTTAAAAACAAGCTTTCTGGTAGCATTCCTGCTTCGATAGGTGATGAAGTGATTTAAACTTATTTTGTAAATATAAAAGGGTTGACGAAATTTGTGTTGCAAAACATAATCATTTCAAAATCAACCCTTATGTACAGTGTACTTGACAAAGATATAATAAAAAGTGAAAT
>NZ_JBIIVK010000003.1:0-103552 GCF_044339515.1 Flavobacterium sp. | reverse complement strand
CAAGGAGAAGGCAGAGGACTAATGCGGCAGTTAAGTCGTAAGCTTTGCACGAATCATAGTTCACCTCTGCTTTCCTTTGAATAAATTTAATACTTTTTTAGCAAACTCAAAGTAAAGGCACGAATCCCTTCGTGTGGCTTAAAAAAGAATTATTAAATCCAAAAAACAATCTAAAACCTTTTCATCTTATATGCAGAATTGTTTTCTTTCATTACAAAAAAATAAATGGATTGTTATTAATATTTTACTTCCAATTCAAATATAATAATTTATGTATTATGTGACCACTCAAAAGGATTCATAAGAAAACAAAAAATGCTCCAAATAGCGTTAACTTTTTGGAGCATTTTATCAATAAAGAGTATGTTTTACTTTACTTTTTTATTAATCTTTTAACAGAAGTAAGATTATTTTGAGTGGTAATTTCAATCATATACATTCCAGAAGTGAGTGGAGAAACATCTAAAGTATGAATCGGTGCTTCACTTGTTACTGACATGATTTGTTTGCCTAACAAGTCATAAACGTTCACTTTTTTAATGGTTTCATTTGCATCATATAACGATAATTGAACAGTTGAACTCGTTGGATTGGGATACATCTCAAAATTTCCATTGACAAAACTAGGGCTACTCAACAAAGGAATAAATTCGGTGTCAAACGTATTGGTAATAATCGGCGGATTAAAATCAAAAAAGATACTGGCAGTATTCGGTACAATATCACCTACCGAAATGCCGGGTTTTAATTTAACTTTAAACAATACAAATCCATTACTGGCTTCTTCATTGACGATTTTTGGTACCAAATTGATATTTCTAAATTCCCATTTTAAATCATTTTCAACACGAGTCATTATATAATTATGACTGGCATTCACCATTTCAATAGAAGTTTCATCAATTTGAGAGTGTAATTCATCTTCAATAATTACAAATTCAGCATTGGCTGTTCCTTCATTCTGAAAACGAATGGTATAAAATAAGTAATCGCTTGGTTCATATTCGGTAATTAAAATTTTACCACCATGTGATTCCATTTTGTCGTTTGGATCCCATGAGCCAACAATTATTTGTGCATTAGAGAAAGAATTGTTATCCAAATCAACATCATCAGCAGGAGCAGAAATAGAGACAACATTAGTCAAAACATCACCTAGAGCCACAGTTGGAATGGTAGGAACTGTCATGGTTACATAAAAAAAGCGGGTCTCATTTGGAGCTAAATTGGTAAATGAATAGGTAAAACCATTTTCATTCGCTACGGTTCCTTCTTGACTGATAGCTGTAATAGTTACCAATGGGTCTTTTGTAAAGGTTAAAGTACCGGATGTTGGTGTTAAACCTAAATTTTTATACACTATTTTTTCATTATACGTAAAGCCTGGTCTTGGTGGAGGATTTTGAGATACGATAGATGTGGTCACATCATTATATCCTTGTACTACAGTGATCGGAAAATAATATACTTGATAATTACTTCCTACCGGAATGGTTAAGTTACTGTAATTGGTGGTTCCGGCACTATAATAAGCACTATAATTGGGTTGAATTTGATAACTGATATCATAAGAATTCACAGGGTTTGTATCGTATAAAGAATACATTCCAACAGGAGAATAGGCCGAAGTTGGATTTCCGGCATCATTTAAATCAATCATAAAGGAACCATTTGAAAAAGTTGGTTCATTTTCATCTTTACTACCATTATTGTTTGTGTCTGTAAAAGCAATTAAGACAATTTTGTCGTTATCTGGAGCACAAGTTACATTGGCAGACCATCCGGCTCTAGTAATTGAAAAATCACTAATAAATCTAAAGGTTAAACAGCCATCAGGACTTGAGGAAGTAAAAGGTCCAGGACTCGTTGTTCCCCAAAAAGCTCCGGTAAAGTTTACCAATGCCAAAAGACCTGTACCGTTTGTACTTGAAATTTGTGGTGAGTTGGTTGAATTTCCATCATATACTAATAAGCCATCAAAGTTGGTTTCAACATCGAATTCTGTAAAAGTAACTGTTACCAATTCACCCGGATTATTAGGACAAATGGTTACTACATAATCTAAATTGTTGGCATAGTTAGCTGAAGGGCCCGAAAGATCATAAAAAGTATTACCACAGACCAGCGGAGCATTTAATGTGTTGATGGTAATTGGTCCGGCCCATGAACTTTTATCACTGTCAGAACATATGGAACGCACATAAACTTGATAACAAGTAAATGGATTTAAATTATCAACAGTTAATGAATTAGTGGCGGAAAGTGTTCCGTTAGAAGTAAGAGTAGGTGCCGGTGATCCGCATGGTTGTGCAATTACTTCCCATGAAGTGGCAGAACCGGTTTCAAACCAATCCAAAGTAAAGGAGTTAGTGGTAACGTTGGAAGCATTTACTTGTTGCGGACTAGGACACGTAACCAAAGTCGTGAAAGTTGACGCAACGGACCATTGGCTTGACTCTGTATCGGAACATATTGCTTTTACATATACATTATAACAGGTACCCGATGTTAAATTTTCTAATACATGTGGATTTGTATTTGTAATTACTCCGGCTGTATTTGGAGTAGGTGTGGTTCCGCAAGGTAACGCTACAATTTCCCAAGATGTTTCATTAGAGCCTGAAGTCCAACCAATCACAGCAGAGTTGGTTGTGATAGCAGTTGCCGCTACATTTGTTGGTCGTAAACAAGTGGTGGGTGTCGCACAAGTTACATTAGCAATCCAACCTGCTCTATTGACTGCATTATCACTTCTAAATCGGAAAGTCAAACAACCATCCGCACTGGTAGAAGTAAATGGACCAGGTATGGTTGTTCCCCAGAAAGCACCGGGAACTCCACCCGGAATGCTGTTCCCGGGATTACCACTGGAAATTTGCGGTGCATTGATTGAATTGCCATCAAATACATATAAACCATCCCAAATTGTTTCTATATCAAATGAGGTAAAGGTTACCGTTACAACTTCTCCGGGATTAGTTGGGCAAATCGTATAGGTATTATCGGAATTACTGACATAATTTGCATTTGGACCGCCATTATCGATGAATTGTTCGCCACAATTAGGCGAAACAACCGGGTTTTGAGCAGTTAAAAAGTAGGTTCCTGATGACCAATTGCTGTTATTTCCATTACAATTTGATCTTGTGAAAAAATTATAGGCTGTAGCCGCATTTAAACCTGTAGCAGTAAACGTTGGGGAAGTTACAGTTGTTCCAACCGAAGTTGGAGAGGGTAAACCTCCGGTTGAGGGTAAAACAATTACTTCCCAATTTGTTGCTGCATTATTGGCAAAATTTAAGGTTGCACCCGTATTGGTAACATTGGAAACTTGAAAATTAGTTGGAGGCAAACATCCATTTGATAAAGTAGTAAAAGTCATAAAATTAGACCAATTACTCACATCGCCCGGTACATCACTACAAATGGATCGGATATAAACCCTATACGTGGTACTTGCATTTAAACCCGTAGCTTGAAAAGTTGTACTGGTGGTAACTGTTCCTGTAGCATCAAATGTTGGAGCAGGTGAAGTTGACGGTAAAATGATGATTTCCCAATTGGTTGCGTTTCCGGTTTCAACCCAATTTATGGTAGCACTTGAAGTGGTAAAATTTGTGCCTGTAATGTTGTTTGGTGTTAAACATGTTCCGGGAGCACCACACGTTATATTTGCTATCCAACCGGGTTTATTTACGGAACTATCACTAATAAATCTAAAAGTTAAACTTCCATCCGAACTCGTTGAAGTAAAAGACCCCGGATTTGTGGTACCCCAAAAAGCACCTGGCAAAGTTAATGAACCTGTTCCTGTGTCATTTCCACTTGAAAATTGTGGGGCATTGGTACTATTACCATTGTATATGTATAATCCATCAAAATTTGGTTCAACATCAAATGAGGTAAAGGTTACAGTAACTACTTCATTTGGATTAGATGGAAATATGGTTACGGTATAATCCATATTATTAGCATAATTTGCATTTGCACCTTGTGGATCAGTAAATAAACCTCCACAGGTTGGATTTTGTGCAAATAATGAAATTGGGGCAAAAACTAGGGCAATGAATGCTAAAAGTAATTGTTTATTCATGTTTGTTTTTGTTAAAGGTTATATCAAATGTATATTGATTTTTAATAAGTTGTATAAAAAAATTAAAAATTTTTGTTTGTTATTACACAAAGTGCAATAAAACCGAATAACCAATAATAATGAACAAAAAAATTGCAGAAATTAATTACACCAAAAAAATAGTGAACAATTTTGAATTAATGCAATTGTATAATCTATAATTTGAATAAACTTTCAATAATTAATTTTTCATAGTAAAGAACTTTTTTTTCCTTTTTTCATGTTTTCTTCCGTACAAGTTGCACATTTGTTCGGAAAACACCCCCTTTTTCCGAAGCCCTTTCGAACAAGTACCGAACAAATACCGAATAAAACCCCTTTAAATTTCAAAAGAATTGTCAAACCTATTCAAACGCAATCAAAAGGATTCAAAACCGGTCAATGGATCAAATTTAAGTAGTACTTACTTAGCTTTTGGACTACTCTCTATTAGTAGGTGTTTAATTCATATTATCGTCATATCATCGTCATGTCAACGTTATGGTTGTGGTACCCATGAAGAACTAATTAGTATCAATTTTATTTATAAAAAACAAAAGCGTTTACAATCCAATCGATTATAAACGCTCTTAATACAGATAGGAAGTGAATTACTTTCTCTCCAACAAAACAATTCCCATCTGACTATCAATCACAACTTTTCCATCTTTTACAGTAGTTGAAATTCCTGAAAAAGCATCGTGAACTTCCGTTCCATCTTCAAAAATGGATGAAACATTGATTTCTTTTTTTCCGAATGGTAATTCCAAACCAATGACTACTTTATCCGTAAAATCACCTTTGGTAAAGGTTCTGCTGAATGTATAAAACGGAGCTTTTGAAATTTCTTTGTGGATTCCTGCTCCAACCGCCGGATGATTTTTTCTAAACTGCCCAATTTTTTGGAAATGCGTCAATACATTTTTGGTGTTTCCATTGGTTTTGAGGTCTTCCCAATTCATAAATGAACGCAAAGTAGCATCGCCTTGTGCTCCTTCAATTTCCAGAGAACGTGCGGTTTCATCACCATAATACACTTGCGAAATTCCTGGAGTTAGTAGTAATTTGGTTCCGGCATCAAAGGTTTTTTCTCTTTTTTTGTCAAATGGCCAGCCGTCATCGTGAGACGTCACATAATTCATCACACTTAACCCTTTCAAATCGGAATGTAAAATAGAAGCATAGTTACTGAAAAGTTCTTCATACGGCTTATTCGCATCGCCTTTAAAATCAAAATTGATAAGTGAAATAAAGCCGTTTTCAAAGTAGTTTACTTTTTTGTCGCCAAAATTATAGAATTGTTTGCCACTGATACCATAACCATAAACTTCTCCTACTATAAAAAATTCGTTGTTATCTAACACTTTATTCGGATTATCTTGTTTGAATTGTGCAAAAGCATCTTTACACACTTTAGCAAAATCTGACCAAACGTCTTCAGTAGTGTGTTTCACGGTATCTACACGATAGCCGTCAATGCCAAAATCGCTAATGTAATCCGACAACCATTTCATGATGTAATATTTCGGTGCTCTTGGGTAACCGGTACGTTTGAAAAATTCATCCAATTCGGCTACTTCTTGTTCGTAACGACCTTCTTTTTTCCATTTTTCTACTAAAGCGGGTGGCAATTCTACGTTTTCATTGCTTTCCGTTTTAACGTCCGGAAGGTTTTCTACCAATGTACAATCGATAAAGTTACGATACGTATCATACGAACATTTCGGTCCGGTTCGTACCCAACTTTCCGGCCAAACGGGGTCTAATTCGGTAACCGGTCCGGTATGATTAATCACGGCATCCAACACAATTCGGATACCTTTAGCGTGAGCTTTTTCAACCAATTCTTTCAAATCTTCGCGTGTGCCATAACTCGGGTCGATGTTCGTCCAATCTTTGGTCCAATAGCCATGAAAACCATAGGAGTTTCCGGTTCCTTCATCCACAGAACCGTGAATTTGTTCCACAACCGGTGTCATCCAAATGGCATTAATACCCAAGTCAGTAAAATACCCTTCGTCAATTTTTTGTGTAATTCCTTTGATATCGCCACCCATAAAATTCCGAAGTACTCCGGTTTCTTTGTCTCTTGGAATAATCTTGTCGTTATCCGGATTGCCATTGTTGAATCGGTCAATTAATAAAAAATATAAATTGGCTCCTTCCCAAACAAAAGGGGTTTCAGTATGTACGATTTCTTTTTTGGGTGAACATCCTAGAAACATAGTAGTTAGGATTATGGTGAAAAGTATCTTTTTCATTATAATTTTATTTTAATATTGGATTTGTTAGACGTCATTACATAGTTAAAAGTTAATTTTTTAGCTATTTTATCATATTGAAACTTAAGTTTTTTACCATCCATCAGTACAGATTTCGGTTTTTTAGATAACAAAAAAACATGAATCATACCTTTTTTACCTTTGGAAGGAAATACTTTGCTTTCCATTGAAATGAAGAGTGATTTTTTTTCGATTTCCGTTTCGCAAGTAAGCAACTCAGGATTGTTTTCTTTTGAATTATCACCTTCATCAAAATAGAATTGACGTTCGCTTGACGTTACTTTTTCATCAAAATAAAGTTGAAAATCTAAGTTGGAATTGTTATAATTTTGAGTGGTATGAACCACTTTTGTTATTGGAATCAAAACACCATTTCGCACAAATGTTGGAATGTGAGAAGTAACAACATTTATTTTTTCAGTTGAACCGCCACTATATTTTTTTGTGGAATAAATATCCGTCCAATTACTGTTTTTAGGAAAATAAATTTCTTTTGATTTCTGATTTGCTTCCATAATCGGATAAACCAGGTAATCTTTTCCCCATAAATAACCATCCGATTTAGTAAGCAAAGTTTCATTTTCCGGTTCTTCAAAAAACAATGGACGCATTAATGGTTTTCCCGATTGCGAATTTTCATAAGCCAAACTATAATTGTACGGTAGCATTGAATAACGCAATTCAATCGCATTTTTTGCTAAGCTTTTCGCCCAATCACTTCTAAAAACCGGCTCAGAAGCCACATCGGATTGAGCATGCGGACGAAAAATCGGATTGAAAACACCGTATTGCAACCAACGCACATACAATTCGTCATCTAAATTCGCTCCGGCAAATCCGCCTAAATCGGAATGCATGTACGCCAAACCTTGCATTCCCATTTGCAATGAAATTTCCACTTGACCGGAAAGTCCTCCCCATGTTCGGTTCACATCACCACTCCACGGAATCATTCCGTAACGCTGAGAACCTGAATAACCGGAACGCATCAAGATAAATGGTCTCTGAGTAGGGAAGTTATTCTGATAGCCTTCAAAAACAAGTTTTGCCCAATTATGTCCGTAAATGTTGTGCACTTCGTCAGCTGTTCCGCCAAAAGTTCGAGCAGCGGCCGGAAACACTTCGGGTTCACCCAAATCGCCCCAAACACCGCCAACGCCTTTGTTGGCCAATTCTTTATAAATGTTCCAAAACCATTTTTTGCCATCTATTTTAAAAATATCAATAATACCTGTATTTCCAAAATAAAAATCATATGTAAAAGGATTTCCGTTAGAATCGGTAGCTAGGATTTTTTTATCTACCGCTTCCTGCCATTTTTTGGAAGTGGTTAAAATAAACGGTTCCGTAATCGGAATGGTTTTGATGCCCATTTTATTAAAATCATCCACCATTTTTTCAAAAGTGGGAAAACTATCGCGATACACTTCCAAATTTCCCATCGTGCCTTGAACTTCTTTTCCAAACCAATACAAATCTAAAATAATAGCATCCACCGGAATGTTTTCTTCTTTGAATTTTTGAATGGTTCTGCGTGCTTCCGCTTCGGAATGATAACCAAAACGGGAGGAGAAATTACCCAAAGCCCAACGAGGAGGTAAAGGTTGTTTTCCGGTTAATTCGGTATAATTGTAAATTAAATCTTCCCACGTATTGCCCACAATCACTTGATAGGTTTTGCGGCCGGAAATGGTTTCATACTCTAAAATATTTTCTTTTTTACTGTCTAAATCCAAATAACCAATGGGAGCATTGTCAAAATGAACCATATATTTTTGGGAAGAAATGACTATTGGAATCGTAAAATTCATCAATTCCGATCGTGTTTCATAACCGTAATCGGCTCGGTTGTAAAGTGCCAATCGATTGCCGCGACGGTTCATTCCCAAAACTCTTGCCCCACCACCCAACAATTTTTCAGTTGCGTTGAGGTTGAATTGAATCACTTCGGTGGAATCATAAACGATATTTCCCTTAACTCGTTCTAATGGTTCGTGTTTGCGTTTGAAGTACCCTAATTTTTCGGAAAGAATGGGTTTGTTTTGATGAGAATAGGTAATTTGAAATGGCGACTTTATGATTTTTATGCCCAATTCATTGGTTTTCATTTCTATAAAATCGTCATTTTCCTGAATTTGAAAGGGATGGTTATTAGTTTTAAGCACCACGGCATGTGATTGCGAATTGAACTTTTCTCCTTTGGGAACAAACGAAGTTTCGGCTATTTTGTCATTGAAAAACTGAATAAAATAGGTTCCGTCTGTGGTTTTTAATTCTAATTTGTAACCCTTCCAAGAATGAGAAAAGTATTCTCTTTTAGTGTTTTGAGCAAAGCCAAAAGTAGTAAGGAATAAAAGAAAGATTAGTTTTTTCATTCGTTAATTCGTTTTTGTCGTAAAAAGATACGCTCCTTTTTGGTTTAAAATCCATTCGTTATCCCAAATAAATTCTTCTCCGGTGAGGATGTTTTTGAATTTTTTACCATTCAAATTCAGTTCTTTATAAATCGATAAATCTACTTTTGCCGATTCATTTTTGTTTAAAAAGAAAACAACAACTTCATCATTCAACATTCTAAACAGAGTATAAACACCATTGTTAGGAGCAAAATGCATGGTTTTACCTTCATGAATGGCTTTGCTGTTTTTTCTGTAATTTAAAATCTTTGCCAAATAACTTTGCATGTCTTTTTGGTCGGCAGTAAGTCCCTCTCCTGTAAAAGCATTTACTTTATCGCCTTTCCATCCGCCGGGAAAATCGGTTCTAATTAAGCCGTGATCACCGGGTTTGGCGGTGTTTTGCATCAAAATTTCTGTTCCGTAATAGAATTGTGGAATTCTTGGTAAAATCAAATAGGTTGCCAAAGCCATTTTAGTATTGACTACGTTTTCTTCCAATTGGGTAAAAATGCGATCCATGTCATGATTATCCGGAAAAATCATAATATCTTTTGGCGAAGCATAATGAAAATCATTGGCTAAACCATCGTAAAGTTTAGCTAATCCTTTGTCCCAACTTTCCGTTTCTTTCAGAGCTTGAGGAATAAGTGTTTGCATGGCGAAATCCATCGTCGAACGCAAATTGGATTGGTAACCATCTTTGTTATTGGCTCCTTGTTGCCAATAGCCAATCAGTAGCGGATTCGAACTCCATTCTTCGCCCACAATAGTAAAATTAGGATATTCAGACATAATTTCCCTCGCCCAATTGCTCATAAAAGCTTTATCCGGATAAGGATAGGTGTCTTGACGGATGCCACCCAATTGTAGCGTTTCAACCCACCAAATGCTGTTTTGAATGATATACCTGGCTAAAAAAGGATTACGTTGATTAATATCCGGCATGGTTGGTACAAACCAGCCATCGGCCATTTCTTTTTTGTCTTTTTCAGACGCATACAAATCTTGGTTGCTTGTTCGTCGGTGATTGGAAGTAGTATATTTTTTTTCTTTTTCAAATAATTCTTGATAATTCACCCAATCGGAAAAGGGTAAATCTTTCATCCACCAGTGTTCGCTACCGCAATGATTGGCTACTTGATCCATGATAAGTTTCATCCCATTTTGTTGTAATTTTTCGGACAGATTTTTATAATCCGTTAACGTTCCAAAACGAGGGTCAACTTGATAAAAATCGGTCATGGCATAGCCGTGATAAGAACCACTTTTCATGTCATTAGTCAAAACAGGAGTAGGCCAAATAGCAGTAAATCCTAAGTTTTTGATGTAATCAATATGATTGATAACACCTTGAATATCACCACCATGACGTTTGTAATCGTGCGTTCGGTCTAATTCGGTTTCGTTCATGGTTTTAACGATATCATTGGCTTCATTTCCGTTGGTAAAACGATCCGGAGTGATGAGATAAATGGCATCAGAACTATTGAATCCGATGAAGTCTTCAGAAGCTTTAGATTTCGGTTTTAATTCGTAAGCTTGTGTAATTTTTTTACCTTTCTCCGATTCAAAAATGATATTGAATTTTCCCGGTTTTGTAGATTGATCAATTTTTAAATCGATAAACAAGTAATTCGGACTTTTCGCTTGATGTACTTTTACAATTGAAATTCCCTCGTAAGAAATCTTTGGCGTTGCTTTTCCGATATTGGGATGCTGCACAAGCAATTGCAGATTTTCATTTTTAAAACCCGTCCACCAATTGGGTGGTTCAATGCGATTGACTTGAGCTGATAAAAATGAAAATGCGAGACAAAACAGTAGTAATGAAATTTTTTTCATAATTGATTGTTTTATCTCGCAAAGTCGCAAAGACGCTAAGCAAACCTTTGCGACTTAGCGTCTTTGCGAGAAATTATTATACCGTAACCAGACTATTCGGTTCCACCAAAACCTCTTTTCCGTTTACAAAAACAGTAATTGGTTTTTCGCCTTCCAACGAAAATTTGGTTTCATTGGCATGAACGGAAACTTTCAAGATTTGATTTCTGAAATTAATTTTAAACGAATAGCCTTTCCATTGAGCCGGTATTTTCGGTTCAAAGTGTAGCGTTTCATTTTTTACACGCATTCCACCAAAACCTTCCACTATACTCATCCAAGTTCCGGCCATCGAAGTGATATGTAAACCTTCGTGAACTTCTTTGTTGTAATCATCTAAATCCAAACGGGAAGTTCGAAGATAGAAAGTATACGCTTGTCCCATTCTACCCAAAACGGCCGCTTGAATCGAGTGAACGCAAGGTGAAAGTGAACTTTCATGAACGGTAAATGGCTCATAAAAATCGAAATGTTTTTCCAATTGTTCTTTACTGAAATGATCTTCAAAAAAGTAGAAACCTTGTAACGTATCGGCTTGTTTGATATAAGGTGAACGTAAAATTCTATCCCACGACCATTTTTGGTTAATCGGTCGCTGACTCTTATCTAAATCATGCACTTTTACTAACTCTTTATCCAAAAATCCATCTTGTTGCAAATACACGCCATGTTCTTCAGAATAAGGGAAATACATGTTATCTGCTACTTCTTTCCAATGGTTGATTTCTGTTGTTGAAAGTTTTACTTTATTTAAAATTCGGGTGTAATCTGATGAATATTCTTTTTCAATTTTTTGGATTTGTTCAATCGTATAATCAATACACCATTTTGCAATATAATTGGTGTAAAAATTATTATTCACGTTATTTTCATACTCATTCGGACCCGTTACACCTAAAATCACATATTGATTTCGATACGTAGAGTAGGTGGCTCTTTGATGCCAAAAACGAGCAATTCCGATTAATACTTCTAACCCTTTTTCGGGAATGTAGCTATAATCACCGGTGAATCGGTAATAATTAAAAATGGCAAAAGCGATTGCTCCGTTTCGGTGAATTTCTTCAAACGTAATTTCCCATTCGTTATGACATTCTTCACCATTCATGGTTACCATCGGATACAAAGCGGCACCGTTTTTAAAGCCAAGTTTTCCGGCATTTTCAATCGCTTTATCCAATTGATTGTAACGATAAGTCAATAGATTTCTCGCCACTTGTTGGTCTTTAGTTGCCATATAAAAAGGAATGCAATACGCCTCGGTATCCCAATACGTTGAACCGCCATATTTTTCGCCCGTAAATCCTTTCGGACCGATATTTAAGCGAGAATCTTTTCCTAAATACGTTTGGTTTAATTGGAAAATATTGAAACGAATCCCCTGTTGAGCTTTTACATCGCCATCAATAGTAATGTCGCTCATTTCCCAAATTTTTGACCAAGCTTCAATCTGATTGGCTAATAATTGGTCATAACCAATAGAAACGGCTTTTGAAACTACATTTTTAGCTGCCTCTTCTGTATTTTCATGGTTCATCGAAACTGTGTAACCACCTATTTTTTGAATGGTAGCCGATTGATTTTGGGCAACTGAAACTTCATACGAAAATTCAATTTTATCATTAGATGATGCAACGTTGGACGGAGAAGCATTCACATTTTTTCCACCCACCAAAATCGTATTGTGCATGAATGTAGTTGCGGTAAAATGTGTTTTGAATGTTCTTGCGGTTACAAAAGCTTCGTTTGCGTTGTTTCTTACGTTTAATGGTTCCCAGAATTTTTCTTCCCAGTTAGCATCTTCGTTGTGGACACCAGCATCAAGATAAGGTTTGAAAACAATCTTGGCATCCTGATTCAAAGGGGTAACTTGATAATTGATGACACCTACTTCATCCAAATCCAATGAAAGAAAACGACGCACTTGCACTTCAATTTCAGTACCGTTTTGAAGCGTTGCGATAAATGAACGATGGTACCAACCTTCTTTCATATTCAATTCTCTACGAAAATTCTTCACTGCTACACAATTAGCCAAATCCAAATTTTCACCGTTAATTTCGATGTTTATTCCAATCCAATTGGGAGCATTAAGTACTTTGGCAAAATACTCAGGATAACCGTTTTTCCACCAACCCACTTTGGTTTTATCGGGATAATAAATTCCGGCAATATAACTTCCTTGGAAGGTTTTTCCGGAGTAATATTCTTCAAAATTCGCACGTTGTCCCATCGCACCGTTTCCAATGCTGAACAAACTTTCGGAAGACTTAACCAGGTCTTGCTCAAATCCTTCTTCAATAATCGACCAGTTATCTGGTATGATATAATCTTGGTTCATTAATTTTAGTTTAAAAGTTTCAAGTTTAACGTTTCAAGTTTTGTTGATTTTTAAAACTTGAATCATTAAAATTTTACTATTTATTTATTAGGTTTTGTATAAAATTTAAATCGATGTGCGTAAAATCAGTGAATACGAATTGAGCTTCGTGCAAAATAGTAGCTTCTCCAATTCCCACACTCGTCATTCCGGCGATGTTTGCAGCCTGAATTCCGGCAACAGAATCTTCAAAAACGATGCATTTATCGTTTGAAAAATTCACTTTTTTGGCTCCCTGAAGAAATACTTCCGGATCCGGTTTGGCATTTGACACATCGTTTCCATCCACGATAGCATCAAAATAGTCAATAATTTTTGCCTTTTCTAAAATAGGCTTAGCATTTTTACTGGCAGAGCCTAAAACAATTTTTTGGTTATTTTCTTTCAAATAAATCAAGACCGATAAAACACCAGGCAAGATTTCACTTTCGTCCATGTTCACCAAATAGGAAAGATAGTCTTCGTTTTTTTGAACGAGCCATTTGTTTTTATCTTCTTGCGAAGCTTCCATATTTCCTAAAGCAAGAATAAGGTCGAGTGATCGAACACGACTCACACCTTTGAGTTCTTCATTGTGTTCGGGTGTAAATTCGATACCCAATTGGTTGGCAATCTTTTGCCACGCTAAATAGTGGTATTTAGCCGTGTCAACGATTACACCGTCGAGGTCGAATATGAAACATTTTTGATTCATTAGCTTTGTACTACATCATCTACATCTTGTACCTTGTAAACCAAAGCAGCAGCGATTAAAAAACTGACACCGCTGGTTACCAAAGCAAAAATGGCATGATCGTTATATAAATATTTAACCAATAATCCTCCAATGAGGGCATTAATAATCTGTGGAATTACGATAAAGAAATTGAAAATCCCCATGTAAACTCCCATTTTCTTGGGATGAATGGAACCTGCTAAAATAGCATAAGGCATAGCAAGAATGCTTGCCCAAGCTATACCAACACAAACCATTGAAAAAATTAGTGTTTCTTTATTTGGCATAAAATACATTGAAATCAAACCAATTCCTCCTATGACTAAGGAAATTGAATGCGTTTTTTTCCGGCCAATTTGTTTGGCAATGTAGGGTAAAGTAAAAGCGAATAGAGCGGAAACAAGATTGTAAACTCCAAAAATTACACCAACCCAATCGCCAGCACTTTGAAATGCAGCACTAGAACTGTCATTTACGGGTAAACCATAAATATGTTGTGCGATTGCCGGAGTTGTAAAAACCCACATTCCAAATAGACCAAACCATGAAAAAAATTGAACCCAGCTCAATTGACGCATGGTTTCAGGCATTTTTTTGAAATCATCAAGAATATCGATTAAACGAGATTCTTTTTCTTCGTAATCTTCAGCAATTGCTTCTTGATGTGCTATTTCATCTTCAAAATTCTTTAGTTCATCAGGAGAATACTCTTTGGTTGTAAATAAAGTAACTAAAATAGAGCCTACCAGTATGATTGCTCCAATAATGAAAGATAGAATTAGATTTAATGGTACTGTGCCGTTTTCTCCGCTATTAGAAATTCCAAACCAATTGGTCAACACATAAGGCAACCAAGAACCTATAACAGCACCAAAACCAATTAAGGCAGTTTGAACACTAAAACCTAATGTTCTTTGGTCAGTTCTTAAATTATCTCCAACCAAGGCTCGGAAAGGTTCCATTGCAATGTTGAAAGAGGCATCCATAATCATTAGCATTCCGGCACCCACCCAAAGGGCAGGTAAAATTGCAATAAAAATGTCAGCTTGCGGCATTAAAATTAATCCGATGGAAGCCAATACTGCACCAGCCAAGAAAAAAGGTTTTCTTCTTCCAAAACGGCCCCAAGTATTATCGCTGTAATGACCAATAATAGGTTGAACAATTAACCCCATCAAAGGAGCAATTATCCAAAACCATGAAAGTTCATGTACATCGGCACCAAAAATTTGAAGAATTCTACTGGCATTTGCATTTTGAAGGGCAAAACCCATTTGTATTCCCAAGAAACCGAAACTCATGTTCCAAATTTCCCAGAAACTTAACTTACGCTTTTCCATTATCGTAATTAGTTGATTAATAATACGATAAGCGGTTTATGGCTTATCAAAACTTTGGTTCGAAGTAAAAATACAAGCTTTGATAATGAGTACAAATATAGTTTTTTTTTAAAGCGAAATTATTTTTTTGAAATTTTTTTGAAAGTCATTTTTTGATTTAATGATTTCCAAAGTCAATAAAAACAATTGTTTACAACCACTACAACGTTGGCGTAGATTCTCGTTCTACTAAGTGGGTTTCAATAACTTCTGTTCTGTAATGTTCATCGTCTTCGTCTTCGCTTTCTAATCTTTCGATGAGCATTTTAGCCGCTTTTCCACCCATTTTAATTCCGTTCTGACTCACAGTGGTGATGCTTGGAGAGGAATATTTGGAAATAATTCCGTCTGTAAAACCAATAACGGCAATATCTTCCGGAATTTTTAATCCAATTTTTAAAGCAGATTTAATAGCTGTAACTGCAAAAAGTTCGTTTACGGCAAAAATGGCGTCAATTTTTTGACTGTTAATCAAATTGTCAATGGCTTCATCACAATGTTCAATATCTTCAATTTTAAGAATTAAATTTTCATCAATTTTAATATCATTTGATTTTAAAGCTTTCAAATAACCTTCGGTTCTTAATTTTCCCACACTCACATAATCAACAGTAGTAATAAGTGCAATTTTTTTAAATCCCTTATCTATTAAGGTTTGAACCGCTTGAATGGCGGATAAAAGATCATCAATAATTACTTTATCACATAAAATATCATTGGTCACACGATCAAACATCACAACAGGCATTCCTTGATTTATGACTTCAGTAATGTGATGAAAATCTCTCTTTTGTTGGGTCTCTTTTGATAAGGACATAATGAATCCATCAATGCTTCCATTGGCCAACATTTCCATGTTAATAACTTCTTTATCAAACGATTCATCCGATAAACAAACTATTACGTTGTAGCCGTGTTCGTTGGCTACATTTTCTACACCGCTGATTACAGTAGCAAAAAAATGGTGAACTATTTCGGGGATAATAATTCCGATGGTTTTTGTTTTTTTGTTTTTTAAACTAAGGGCAATATTGTTGGGTTTGTAGTTGTATAATTTAGCAAAGGCTTGTACTTTTTGGCGAGTATCTTCACTGATTTCAGCACTGTCTTTTAGCGATTTTGAAACGGTAGAAATGGAAACATCTAATTCTTTGGCAATTTGCTTTAATGTAACTTTTCTTTTCATGTTTTTTGGACTTATTAATGATTTGCGAATAAAGATAAATTTTATTTTTTAGAATCGGAATTTTTAGCTTAAAAATACTGTTTATTCCAAAAGTTTTCAACACGAAAACGTTTTCGGGGACTGTTTAACAAATGTTTATTCAAAAAGATAAATATTTTACTTAAATTTAACATTCGAAGTCAAAAATACAAGCAAAAAACACAATTTTTAACCTAAACAAACTGTATGAAAACAATTTCTAAAAAGTTGTTATTTTTATTGCTACTACTGCCACTTAGTGTGCTGGCTCAGAGCACTGTAAGCGGTGTTGTTTCCGACAAATCGTCAGGACAACCCCTCCCGGGAGTAAACGTAATTATCAAAGGTACCTCTAAAGGTACTACAACCGATTTTGATGGTAAGTATGTACTATCAAATGTTACTAGTGGTGAGGTGATTGAATTTTCTTATGTAGGTTTTACTACACAAGACGTTCCTTATGCTTCCCAAAAAACAATTAATGTTTCTCTAGAAGAGGAAACCGCCAAGTTAGATGAAGTAGTTTTGGTAGGTTATGGTGCTGTTAAAAAGAAAGATGCAACAGGATCTGTAACACAAGTTACTACGAAAGATTTTAACAAAGGAGCCAATGTGACCGCAGAGAGTTTGTTAAATGGTCGTGTTGCCGGGGTAACCATTAATCAAAGTGGTGCTCCTGGTTCAGGTTCTGAAATTAGAATTCGTGGGGGTTCTTCTTTGTTAGCATCCAATGATCCGTTGATTGTTATTGACGGCTTACCTGTTTCTAATTCGACAGGTGAAGGAGCAACATCCATCTTGTCTTCGATCAATCCAAATGATATTGAAAGTTTTACGGTACTTAAAGATGCTTCTGCAACAGCTATTTATGGTTCTAGAGCGTCGAATGGTGTAATCATTATTACAACCAAGAGAGCCGGAAAAAATCTACAAGTGGATTATAACTTTCAATACGGTTCTGGAAAAAAATTCAACCAAGTTGATGTGTATAATGCTGACCAATTTAGAACTGTTATTAATACAGAGTTTGAAGGAAATGCAGCAGTAATTGGAAAATTAGGGTCTGCAAATACCGACTGGCAAGATGAAATCTACAGAAGAACCGATTTTGTTGACAATAATTTATCAATCAAAGGAAATCTATTCAAAACAATTCCTGTTCGTCTTTCGGTGGGTAACACTTATCAAGAAGGTTTGCGTTTAACTAATAAATTTAACAGGAATTCTGTTTCTTTAAATTTATCTCCTGAATTTTTTGAAAATCACTTAAAATTCAGAATTGCAGCCAATTTTACTAATCAAAAGAACAGATTCGCTGCAGGTGTTGAAGGTGCGGCAATTCGTTTTGACCCTACGCAACCTGTTTACGATGCGGAATCACCTTATGACGGATTTTTTGAATATAGAAATGGTCAGCCAGGCACTGCTAACTTTTTAGCTCCTGCAACCCGCAATCCTGTAGCTCAACTTTTACAAACATATGATACGGGTGTAAATAATAGATTTTTTGGAAATTTTGAAATCGATTATAAACTCCATTTTTTACCTCAACTAAGAGCAGTTGTTAACATGGGTTATGATCAACAAAAAGGAAACAGAAATATTCAAGTTAGTCGCAATGCTTTAACAGGATTTATAAATGGTACAACCTTATTTGGCAATGATTCTTATTCTGAAAGTACTGTTACGAATAAATTGTTAGATTCTTATTTGGTATACAATAGTGAAGTTGGAAATTTGGTATACGAAGTAACAGGTGGTTATTCTTATCAAATATTCGAAAATGAAGGAAGTTTTACCAGAAACAGAAATAATCCTCAAGATGTTCCTGGATCTTATGTGAATGACGATATTGTTTTGATTGGTTTCTTCGGAAGAGCTAATTTAAATTTCAGTAATAAATATTTATTGACCTTAAACTACAGACGTGATGGAACTTCACGTTTTGGAGAAGAAAATCGTTGGGGTAACTTCCCATCGGTGGCATTTGCGTGGAAATTAAAAGAAGATTTCTTTGCTGAGAGCACCAAGCTTTCCGATTTAAAACTTCGTTTAGGTTGGGGTATAACCGGTCAACAAGATATTGCAGCGGGTACTTTCTATTTGCCTAAATACAATATTGGGGATCCATTTTCACAATATATTATTGGTGGTGCAATTTACCCTGTTGGAAGTCCTGAATCTTATGGACCTGTTAAATGGGAAGAAACTTATTCCTATAATGTAGGTTTAGATTTTGGATTTATGGGTAATAGATTAACCGGAGCTTTAGATTTATTCTATAAACAATCGTATGACTTATTTCAAACAGCTCCATTCCCTGATGGCGGTAACTTTAGCAACCAAGGTCCGCAAAACATTGGTGATATGAGTACTAAAGGTATAGAATTTTCGATTGCTTATGATGTTATTAAAAAAGAAGATATAACTTGGAATGTTTCTTTTAATGCTACAAAATATGAGAGAAGAATTGATGAATTAGCATTAGGACAACCATTGTTTACTGGGTTTACAGGTGCTGGAACAGGAGGAACTTCTCAAATTTTACAAGAAGGATTTACACCAAATTCATTCTTTGTTTATAAGCAGTTATACGATGTTAGTGGTTCTCCTATTGAAGGTGCTTTTGCTGATTTGGATGGAAATGGAATTATCAATGGTGAAGATCGTTACATTTATAAAAACCCGGATCCTGACTTTTTACTGGGTTTTGCAACAAATCTTAATTATAAAAACTTTGATTTAGGATTTAATTTAAGAGCAAGTGTTGGTAATCGCATTTTAAATACTACCAAATCAACTAGATCTTACAGCAGTACTTTACAAGAAGGACAGGCTTTAGAGAACATCTCTACTTTTTATGAGTTTACCGGATTCCAACAACAAAACGGAGAGAATGTTTTGTCAGATTTGTTTGTTGAAAACGGTTCTTTTTTACGAATGGATTATGCAACTTTAGGTTACACTTTCCCGAAATGGTTAGAAGGAAAAGCTTCAGTTAGATTGTTTGCTTCTGTTCAAAATCCGTTTATTATTACGGAATATGATGGTTTAGATCCTGAAATTACTGGTGGAATTGATGCGACAATATATCCAAGACAAAGACAATTTTTGTTTGGTGTAAATGTTAAATTTTAATTAAAATACTATGAAAAAAATGAATGTTAAATTTATCGCTTTACTTGGCTTTGCATTTTTAATGCAAGCTTGTATTGACGATTTAAACGTGACACCGGAAGATCCGCTGTCTACGACAGTCGACCAGTTTTATAGTCGACCAAACGCTTATGAAGAGGCAATTTCCGGAGTTTATGGTAATTTATCATTAACTGGTACGGATGGTGCAGGATCATCAAACATCGGTGGAATCGATGCTGGAACAAGTCAATATGGCCGTACTTTATGGTACATGCAGGTATTGGCAACAGATGAAGTAATTTGGAGTTACGAAAATGACCCGGGAACTCGCGAAATTCAAAGAAATATTTGGAATGCAGCAAATCCTATTTTTAGAGGAATGTTTAGTAGAGCAATGTTTCATGTTGCCTTAGTAAATGAATTTTTGAGAGAATCTACACCTGAAAAATTAGCATCAAGAGGAGTTTCTGATCCTCAGCGAGTTGCTAAAATTGAGGAGTATAGATTAGAGGCTCGTGCACACAGAGCGTTAGCCTATTATCACATGATGGATTTGTTTGGTAAGGCTCCATTTGTTACAGAAAACGACCCAATCAATACAGCAGGGCCGGAGTATAACAGACAACAATTATTTGATTTTGTAGAGTCAGAATTATTGGAAATTCTCCCAAATTTAAAAGCTCCAAGAACAAATGAAGCTGGTCGTTTAGATCAAGGATTCGCACGTATGATTTTAGCAAAAATTTATTTAAATGCTGAAGTATATGTTAACGAAAACAGATATGCAGATTGTTTAGAACAATGTAATGCAATCATTACGGGAGGCTATACTTTGAATCCAAATTATTTGAACAACTTTAAAGCAGATAACAACTTGTCGTCTGAAATGATTTTTGCAATTCAATCAGACGGTAATGTAACTCAAAATTTTGGGCCAACTACAGTAATGATTAATGGAAGTGTTGGTTCTATTGAACAAAACGGTGCATCTCTTGGCGTTGGTGCCGGAGGTTGGGGTGGTGCTCTTCGTTTGAGAAAACAATTTGTTCAAAAGTTTGACGGGACAGATTTTGAGAATGACGCCAGAAACACAATTATTGCAGGTTCAAGAATCATTGAAATTACAGATGTTGCAGACAGAGATTCAGGCTATATTTTAGCAAAGTTCTCCAATGTATCATCTACAGGAGTACCAGGTCCAAATTCTACATTTGTGGATACAGATTTTCCATTGTTCCGTTTAGCAGATGCGTATTTGATGTATGCTGAATGTGCTTTACGAGGTGCAGGAAGTGAATCTATTGCTCTTGGTTATGTAAATTCTTTGAGAGAACGAGCAAATAATGGGTCAAGTGCCGCTAACATTACTGCCTCTGAAATGACGTTAGATTTTATACTAGATGAAAGAGCAAGAGAATTACATTGGGAGTCTCACAGAAGACAAGATTTAATTCGTTTCAATAAATATACCGGCGGAATTTATAATTGGGCTTGGAAAGGTAATGGAGCGAACGGAATTTCAATACCTTCTCATTTGAAGTTATATCCTATCCCAGAAGCTTCACTAGCATCAAATCCTAACTTAACTCAAAATCCTGGATATTAATCCAAATTGTATAACTTAAATAATAATTAAAATGAAAAATAAATTTAAAATAGTATTAATTGCCCTTTTATCTATGGGTTTTTGGTCTTGTGAAGATGAACAAGAACTTTTATTTTCAACACCTTCTGCTGAATTTGCTATGTTGACACCTGATGCTGGGACAGCTGTTGTATTAACTCCTGAGCTAGGAACTAACCCTGCATTAACAGTAACATGGGAAGATGCCAATTATGGTACACCTACAGCTGTGACTTATACAGTAGAGATAGCAGAAACAGGAACAGATTTTTCTGATTTAATTGAAGCGGCAACAACTAATAACACCACCATTACTTGGTCTGTTTTAGAATTAAATGGTGCTGCTGTTGCTGCAGGTTTAATGCCTTTTGAGCAAGGAGGATTAGATATTAGAGTCCGTGCAAACACCGGAACAACAGGTTCACAGCCAACATATTCTGATGTACGTACAGTATTAATAACAACTTACTCTACGGAATCACCAAAACTAGCAGTTCCAGGAAACCACCAAGGATGGAATCCTCCAACTGCTCCAAGATTAGCTTCTTCTGGTTTTGGAGAAACAGATTATGAGGGATTTGTATGGTTAGATGGTGGTTATAAATTTGTTGGACCAGACGGTTCAGGTAATTTTAATTGGGGTAACACTGATTGGGGTGATGATGGTTCTTTTTCGGGAGTATTAGCTGAAACAGGAGAGTCTGATTGTACTGCTACTGCTGGTTATTATAGAGTTCAAGCGAACACTTCAACACTAACCTATTCTACTACTCCAACTTTTTGGGGAATTATTGGAGCGGCTACTCCAGGCGGTTGGGATAATAGCACTGCTTTGACCTATAATCCGACAACAATGAAATGGGAAGGAATTGTTACAATGACTGCAGGAGAATTTAAATTTAGAGCTAATAATGCTTGGACAATTAATTTAGGTGGAGATCCAGTTGAGATGAGTTATGATGGTTCAAACCTTTCTGTAGATGCAGGAGGTGATTATTTAGTTGAGTTAGACTTGTCTAATCCAAGAGAATATACTTACACGTTAACCGCACAATAAAGGTTATACTTTTAGAAAAGGGCTGTATTCCTACAGCCCTTTTTTATAATTAAAAAATTACTACTATGAGAAGAAATTATTTTTTTACCTTTTTTTTAGCTTTGATTTCATCATTATCCTTTGCTCAAGTGACCATTACACCGGCAACGTTTAATGTTGATGATCAAATTACTATTACAGTTTCTACAGCTGCTCAGTCTTGTAACCAAATTGGAACTAATCCTCCTAAAGTATACATGCATGCCGGAATAGGCGATGATGTGAATGCTTTTGGGTTTTCTGTAATAGGGAACTGGGGGCAAGACGATAGTATCGGATTAATGACTAATAATGGAAATGGTACATGGTCTATTACCTTAACACCGAGTACCTATTTTGGTATAAATGCTACGCAACAAGCTAATGCTACCAAGTTAGGAATGGTTTTTAGAAATGCTAATGGTTCTCAAACTTTAAAATTACCACCATCTTGTGGCGATTTTATTTTTAACGTTGGTACATTTCAAGTTAATTTATCCTCTCCAGTTAATAATAGTTCTACCATAATAAACTCGGGAGGAAATATTTCAGTAGCAGCCACTAACACAGGTGGTAACGCAAGTTACGTGTTAAAAGCAAATGGTGTAACGATTAATTCAAATGCTTCTACTTCAAGTTATGCTTTCAATCATACAAACATAACCTCTAATCAAAGTTATGAACTTCAAATTACACTTGGCTCATCAACAATCACAAGAAGATTTAGTGTTATTGTAAATCCCGGGACATTATCACAAACTATTCCATCAGGATTAGAAGATGGTATAAATTACAATCCTTCTGATCCAACTAAAGCAACATTAAAATTAAATGCTCCTGGAAAAGATTTTGTTTATGTAGCCGGAAGTTTTAATAACTATCAGCCTGATGGTTCTTATGCCATGAAAAAAGATCCTTCGACAAATATTTTTTGGTTGGAATTAACCGGTTTAACACCAGGTCAAATTTATACCTATCAATATTGGGTTGTCGATCAAACGCCAGTGGCCAATTCTCCTGTTTTAGTGAAAACAGCTGATATGTATTCCACATTGGTTTTGTCACCATTTGACGATCCATGGATTCCTTCAACATCATATCCAAATTTGCCCACATATCCTGCCGGGCAAGAAAGAGAGGTTACAGTACTGCAAACTGGTCAAGCCCCATATAATTGGAGTGATGCCACTTTAAATTTTGTTAAACCTAATAAAGATAATCTAGTAGTTTATGAAGTTTTAGTAAGAGATTTTGATGCAAATAGAAATTATCAAGACCTTATAAATAAGATTGATTATTTTAGAGATCTAGGTGTTAATGCAATTCAATTAATGCCCGTGATGGAGTTTGAGGGTAACGAAAGTTGGGGTTACAATACATCTTTTCACTTGGCATTGGATAAATTTTATGGAACTCCGGCCAAGTTTAAAGAATTAGTAGATGTTTGTCACCAGAATGGTATTGCCGTAATTTTGGATGTTGCCTTAAACCATTCTTTTGGAAGAAATCCAGGCATCAGAATGTGGATGAATGATCCTGATGGAGATGGATGGGGACTACCTTCAACTGATAATCCTTATTATAACACAACTGCAAGACATAGTTATAGTGTTGGTGAAGATTTTAATCATCAATCGGCGTTAACTCAGTATTATACAAGAAGAGTTGTTAAACAATGGATCGAAGAATTTAAAATTGATGGTTTCCGATGGGATTTAACCAAAGGGTTTACACAAAATTGTACTGGTGGTGATGACGGTTGTACGAATGGTTATCAAGCCGATAGAGTTCAAGTTCTAAAAGATTATGCCGATTATTCTTGGAGTTTAGATCCAAATCACATCGTAATTTTTGAACATTTAGGTTCTGATAATGAAGAGCAGCAATGGGCCAATTATAAACTAGGTGAAGGTAAAGGTATTTTAATGTGGGGAGAAATGTACACTCAATACAAAGAACTGGCCATGGGATTTGCCAATCAAAATATTACCCGAATGGGACATGTCAGTAGAGGTTTTACCGGTAAACGTTTAATTGGATACCCAGAAAGTCATGATAAAGATAGAATGATGTACGAAGCCATAACCTATGGAAATGGTGGAGGTTCTGCTCCTGTAAATGGTAATTTAACCAATGCTTTAGCCCGAATGGGAGCTATTGGAGCGACAAGTATTTTAGTGCCCGGTCCAAAAATGATCTGGCATTTTGGTGAGCTAGGTAGCAATCAATCAATTTTCACTTGTGCTAATGGCTCAGTAAATGATGAAGGTGCCAACCCACCGGGTGATTGCAAATTAGATACCAAACCACAAGTGCAATGGTCTGAAAATTGGCTAGCAGATCCAAGAAGAATAGCAATCTTTGACGATTGGTCAAGAATGATAAAACTTAAAATTAATGAACCAGTTTTTAACGGTGATTATGCTATAAGTCCAAACGGAAGCAATATCCGTCAGCGAATATATGTTTTCAATAATTCTTTACCTGCTTCTCAATTGAAAAATGTTGTCATATTAGCTAATTTTTCAGTAGCTGCACAAAATATTACTCCAGATTTTCCTTATACGGGAACTTGGTATAATTTGATGGATGATACACCAATTACGGTTACCAATACAACTACCGCAATCAATCTTCAGCCGGGAGAATTTAGAGTATATGGAAATCAACCTTCTACTTTGTCTACCAATAATTTTGAAATGAATTCAAATGTTACATTGGCACCAAACCCTGCATCCGGTTCGTTTACCATTTCAGTTGCTACAACGAAAGTAGAAGTTTACTCTGTAACCGGTCAATTAGTAAAATCTTTCAATAATTCGTTTAGTTCAGATTACTCTTTTGATGTAAGCGATTTAAATAAAGGTATATATTTTGTGAAAGCTGCCGATGTAAACGGAAGCGAAAAAACAATGAAGTTACTCAAAAATTAATATTTAGAGTTAGTTAATTATATTGTAATGCCATTAAACCCAGTTATTTGACTGGGTTTTTTGTTGTTACATAGACTATTGTAAATTCAGTCGGAAAGCTATAATTTCGTAGCATGAAAAAGTCCAAAAAAGAAATAGTTTTTAAAGTTTTAAAAATCACAGGAATCACTTTAGTAGTTTTAGTGCTTTTGCTTTTTTTGTTGCCCACACTTTTCCCGGAAACCATTACAAATAAAATTAAATCATTTGCAAATGAAAAACTGAATGGTGAGTTAAGTTTTAAAGAAACAGATCTTTCTTTTTTCACTCATTTTCCTTCGTTAACCTTGACGTTGGATGAGTTTTTGTTAAAAGGGTCTGCACCATTCGAAAAAGATACTTTAATTTCGGCCAAAGAAATTGCTTTCGGGATTAATTTAAAATCAATTTTTTTTGACGAAAAGATAAAAATTGATAAGATTTTTGTTTCCGAAGGTTTTATCAATGTAAAAGTAGACACAAAGGGACAGCCAAATTATAACGTCTATGTTTCTGAGAGTAAAGAAGTTCCCTCCGATTCTACTTCTGCATCCATTAAACTGGAACGAATTGATATCAAAAAGATGCGGTTATTATATGATGACAAATCTACCAAAATATTAATGAAAGCCAAAGATTTCAATTATTTAGGTAAAGGCGATCTTCATGAATCTATATTTGATTTAAAAACGAAAGCACAAATTGAAGGATTCGATTTCTCTTTTGACAACCAAGATTATTTAACAAATAAAAAGGTTAATGCCGAACTAATTACAAAAATTAACACCAATTCGCTTGCCTTAATTTTTGAGGAAAATAATCTGATGATTAATAAATTGCCAGTTGAATTTAAAGGCAAGTTTGATTTCTTAAAAAATGGTTACGATTTAGATTTTAATGTAAAATCGGAGAATAGTCAACTCAATGATTTTTTTACAGCCTTACCACCTCAATTTGTCACATGGTTGACTAAAACTACTATCAAAGGAAAAACAGATTTACTTTTTTCTTTAAAAGGAAAATACATTGCAGAAGAAAATAAAAAACCGGATATTCATTTCAATATGAAAATAAGAGATGGATTTATCTCTTATAATAAGACACCTCTTCCGGCAGAAAATATTTTTTTGAATTTCGACACCAAACTCCCTTCTTTAGATGCCGAAAAATTGGTTTTAAAAATTGACTCCATCTATTTTGATGTTGGAAAAGATTTTTTTAACGGAAATATAAAATGGAAAGGAATGGCTAATCCGGATATCGACGCAAGAATACGTTCGAAATTAGATTTAGCCAAATTAGATCAAGCAATAGGTATTGAGAATATGATACTTAAAGGAATATTTTCAGCTGATATTGTTTCAAAAGGAAAATACATAAAAGATAAAAATCAATTTCCGGTAACAAAAGGAGATTTAGAGCTCAAGAATGGTTTTATTCAATCAAGCTACTATCCAAACCCGATAACAAATATAAATTGTAAGGCTAAGGCAATCAATGAAACAGGAAAATTAAAAGATTTATCAATACAACTCTCTCCGGCCTCTTTTTCTTTTGAAAAGAAACCATTTGCTTTAGTCGCTTCTTTTAAAGATTTTGAAGATATTAATTATGACATTAAAGCAAATGGCGAATTAGACATTGAACGAATATATAAAGTTTTTTCTCATAAAGGATTAAATGTAACCGGTTATGCAAAAATGGATTTGTCTTTAAAAGGCAAACAAAGTGACGCCTCAAACGGCCGATATGCCAACCTTCAAAATAGTGGTGCTCTAACGTTGAAAAAGATAAAAATAAATAGTGAATTTCTTCCGTTACCTTTTGTAATAGAAGAAGGAGATTTCTCGTTTTATCAGGATAAAATGAATTTTACAAATTTTAAGGCTACTTACGGGAAATCCGATTTCAAAATGAATGGTTACATGGAAAATGTAATCAATTTTGCTTTATCGGAAAATCAAGTTTTGAAAGGGAATTTTAAAGTAGAATCTGATTTTATTCAGGTCAATGAATTTTTAACTTTATCAGGTAATACTAATATTGAAGAGCAATCTACTACTGAGTTTGGGGTAGTTGTTATTCCTTCTCAATTTGATTTTACTCTGAATGCAAATGCCAAGAAAATCAATTTCGATGAATTAAATATTGAAAATCTAGCAGGAAAAGTGAAAGTAAATCAAGGTAAATTAGCTTTACAAAACACCGTGTTTTCACTAATTGGTACACGAGTGGCTATGAATGCCCTTTACTTTCATGAAACGCCTACAAGAGCAAATTTTGATTACAAAATCAAAGCCACTGATTTTGATATTAAAAGAGCATATAATGAAATTCCATTATTTAGAGAAATGGCCTCAGCAGCTGAATATGCTGAAGGAATAGTATCATTAGATTATAAAATTGCCGGAAAGTTGGATGGCAATATGACACCGGTTTTTCCTTCATTATTAGGGGGCGGTACGCTTTCAGTGAAAAACGTGAAAATGAAGGGATTTAAATTATTTAATACTGTAAGTCAAAAAACGGAGACGGAAGCTCTAAAAGATCCGGATATTTCCAAAATTGACATTAAAACAACTGTAAAAAATAATATCATAAAAATTGAACGCTTCAAATTTAAAGTATCCGGTTTTAGACCCAGAATCGAAGGCGAAACCAGTTTTGACGGAAAAATAAATCTGAAAATGCGAATCGGACTTCCTCCGCTGGGAATTATTGGTATCCCAATTAAAGTGACCGGAACACAAGAAAATCCAATTATTGGATTAGGTAAAAAAACAGAGGATTTGGAGGAAACGGAATATGAAGAAGGAATGGAAAACTTACCCAAAACTCCAGAAGTCATTCCTACAACTGAATTACCGGTTGTTACACCAAAAGATAGTATCAAAAATTAGAAAACAAAAAACCCGAATAAAACTATTCGGGTTTAAGTGGTACCTCCAGGGATCGAACCAGGGACACACGGATTTTCAGTCCGTTGCTCTACCATCTGAGCTAAGGTACCTTTGCTGATGCGGGTGCAAATATAGAACGATTTTTATTTTATACAAAACAATTATTAAAAAAAATCTATTCGTACCTTCGTCGGCAGAAATGTAAAAAATGGTTTTAGTTGTTGATATAGGAAATACGCGAATTAAATGTGCTGTTTATGAGCTGGATACATTCAAGGTAGCATTTGTGTTTACTGAAAAGGAAGCCGAAAATAATTTTAAAAATATTTTATTTTCCTATCCTAATGTTACCGATTTAATCGTTTCCTCTGTAGCAAAAACGTTAACTTTTGATTTTCAAACAATTTCAAACGACTTAAACATACATTTTGTTTCCAATTTAGACTCGTTTCCTTTTGAAAATAAATATGCCACACCCAAAACATTAGGAGTAGATAGAATGATTTTGGCAGCAGGAGCAACCTTGTTGTATCCAAAACAAAATCGCTTAATTATTGATGCAGGAACTTGTGTTACCTATGATTTTGTGGATGAAAATGATAACTATTGGGGAGGAGCAATATCTCCCGGATTTAGACTCAGGTATGAGTCACTTCATCAATTTACAGCAAAATTACCGTTATTAACTTTAGAGGAACCCGAGGGACTCGTTGGAAGTTCAACCAATCAATCCATTCATTCGGGAGTTGTTAACGGATTAATTTGCGAAATAGACGGTTTTATAGAACGCTATAAACAGCAAAATGAAAACTTTACCATAATTTTAACGGGTGGGGATGCTGTTTTTTTGGCAAAAAGATTAAAAAATACCATATTTGCCAATTCAAATTTCCTTTTGGAAAGTTTGAACCAATTTTTTCAATATAAAATCAAAAATGATTAAAAAAATTCTGATAGGCTTTTGCTTATTTTTTTCAGCAGTAATCTGGGCTCAGGAAGGAACGGCTTCTCCTTATTCTTTTTATGGAATTGGTGATGTTAAATTTAAAGGTGCAGTTGAAAATCGTACAATGGGAGGTGTGAGTGTTTTTAGTGATTCCATTCATGTTAATTTGCAAAATCCGGCATCATTTTCACATTTAAAATTTACAACGTTTACGGTTGGGGCAAACTATAATAATGTAAATTTAAAAACCGAATCACAATCTGAAAATGCCACCAGAACCACAATTGATTATTTAGTGGTTGCTGTCCCGGTATCAAAAAAGTTTGGAGCTGCACTGGGTTTACTTCCTTTTTCTTCTGTAGGATACAAAATTGAAGATGTTAACGAAGATAGAACACAACCAAGTTCTAAGTATTTTGGAGAAGGTGGAGTTAATCGATTTTTTGGAGGATTAGCATATAAGTTTAATGACAATTTAAGTATCGGTGCTGATGTAAGTTATAATTTTGGAAACATTTCAACCAATTCCATCGAGTTTATTCCGGATATTCAATACGGGACAAGAGAATTGAATGCTAGTAGAGTAAATGGTGTGAGCTATAATTTTGGTGCGATGTATAACAGAAAAATAACCGAAAAGATGACACTTTTTGGTAGTTTGGCATATTCTCCCGAAAGTACTTTAAGTATTGATAATGAACGAAATATTACTACCGTTTTAGTGACTAATGATTTTAGTGTTATTCCACAAGAAGATGGAATTACACAAGAAAGCACTTCTAAACTAAAATTGCCTTCAAAATTTGTCTTTGGAGCAGGAATTGGAGAAGTAAGAAAATGGGTGATTGGTGCAGAATTAACAATGCAACAATCAAGTAATTTTGGTAATCGATTCAATGATATTGATAATGTTGAGTATGAAAATTCCACAAAGTTTAGTTTAGGAGGATACTATATTCCAAAGTATAATTCTTTTAACAGATATTTGGAAAGAGTAACCTACAGAGCCGGTTTCAACTATGAAAACACAGGTTTAATCATTAACAACGAGTCTATAAATAATTATGGCATAACTTTTGGATTAGGTTTGCCACTTGGAGGAAGTTTTTCTAACATTAACATCGGTTTTGAGTATGGAAAAAGAGGAACAACCAATGCCGGATTGGTAGAAGAAAACTACACCAATGTATTTATCAGTCTATCATTAAGTGATAGATGGTTTGTAAAAAGAAAATATGAATAATACAGAAATTTTATAACTATGAAAACTAAATTAATTATTGTATTTGCGTTTCTTATCGGAATGACTAATGTAAATGCCCAGAACGCCGCTGATTGTGCTGAAAAACTATCCATTTTTAATGAGCTTTGCAAAGCAAAAGATTTTGTAGCAGCCTATGAGCCATGGATGTATTCACGTAAAAATTGTGCTTCTTTTCATGAGGCCATCTACATCAGAGGAGAGCAAATATTAAATTACAGAATAGAAAATGCCAAATCTCCTGCAGAAAAAGAAACGGAAGTTCGTGATTTGATAAAAATGTATGGTGAGTATGACACTCATTTTCCTAACAATAACAAAGGGAATAAAGTGAGAAAATCAATGGCATTATTCGAAAACAATGTAGGTACACCAGAAGAAGTTTATCAATTAGTGGACGAAGCGTTCAAAAATGATAGAGCAAACTTTACCAATGCCAAAGCACTTTATGTGTATTTTGAAATTTATGTAAATGATTTTGAAGCCGGTAAAAAAGGGATTCAACTACAAGATTTATTTAATAAATATGACGAAATTTCAGATAAAATTGATGAAGAAGAGAAAAAACTATCTGACGAGTTGGACGTAATTTTACAAAAAGAAGAGGCTGGAACAGAATTAACTAAGAAAGAATCTAATGTTAAAAATGCTAATCAAATTAACTTAGATGCTTTTCAAACTATTAGAACAAGTATGGACACTAAAATTGCTCAGTTGTCAACTTGTGATCGTTTGATTCCATTCTTAGGAGGAAGTTTTGAAGAGAAAAAAGGAGATGCAGAGTGGTTAAGAAGAGCTGCAGATCGTTTAGACAAAAAAGGATGTTCTTCAGACCCATTGTTTTCTAAAATATCTGAGACATTACACCAGTTGAATCCTACAGCTAAGTCCGCCTACAACTTAGGCGTTTCTTACTACAACAAAAAGAATACAGCTAAAGCATTGGAGTATTTTAACCAATCCGCAGAATTACACAAAGACAGTGGAGAAAAAGCAAAAGTATATTACACAGTTGCCAGAAATATTTATGGTAGCAGCAATAAATCACAAGCGAGAGCATTTGCCGAGAAAGCAATTGCAGCAAAACCTTCATTTGGAGAAGCTCATGTGTTTATTGCTCAACTTTATGCCAATAGTGCTAATGAATGCGGAAGTGATCCATTTGAAAAAAGAGCAATTTATTGGTTAGCTGCTTCAACTGCAAGAAAAGCGGGAACTTCTGCCGGTAACGCTGCAGCAGCTTCGTATGATAAATTGGCTCCAACAAAAGCTGAAATTCATACATCAGGTAGAGCAGGCGAGTCAATCCGTTTTAACTGCTGGGTTGGAAGAAGTGTTACGGTTCCTAACTTATAAACAATGCTCAGCATTAATAAAATAATCAATTTCAGTGTCACAGTTTTTGCTGTGACATTGTTTTTTGGTTGCCAAAGCAATTTTAAAGACATTCAAAAAATAAATGTTTCAGAGTTTATGGCTTCCGGCGAAGCGGATTCCGTTAATCTGAAATACACCGATTCCGGTAAAATTAAAGCTATTTTGGTTAGTCCTAAAATGTTAGATTACGCTACCGTTCTTTATCCATTCACTGAATTTCCAAATGGAATTGAAGTGACTTTGTTTGACCAAAATGGCAAAAAAAACTTTATCAAATCAGATTATGCCATCACTTTCAAGGGTACAGATATTATAGACATGCAAGGAAATGTAAAAATGACTTCAGAAGGCGGACAGTATTTGGAAACAGAGCAACTTTATTACGACCAAAAAAACGAGTGGTTTTTTACCGAAAAAAAGTTTAAATTTACTGACCCTTATAAAGGTGAAACAAAAGGCGACGGACTTGATTTTAGCAAAGATTTTAAACGAATCAACTTTCAAAAAGTTTCAGGTGTAATCAACGAAGCAGAATAAATTAGTGGGCAGTAACAGTTCTCAGTGAACAGACAACCGATAACAGACAACAGTCATGACATATTTAAAATATATTCAATATTTTTATCTTTTTGCAGCCGGATTTTTTATTTATCAAGGTTTTTCCAATTTGAATTCAGAGGAAAAAAGCCCATGGTTAATGTTCTTTTTTGCAGCCATGGCTATTTTTATGTTCTTTTTTAGAAGACGATTTTTGAATAAAATGGATAACCGAAATAAGTAATTAGCAACGATGGAAATCAGTATCATTTTCATTTGTTTACTGCTTTCGGCATTTTTTTCCGGAATGGAAATTGCATTTGTTTCTTCCAATAAAGTTTACCTTGGAATCGAAAAAATGCAAGATGGTTTTGTAGCTAAGATTCTAACCAAAATCACGCAAAATCCCTCTAAATTCATTGCCTCGATGTTGGTGGGAAACAACATCACTTTAGTTGTCTACGGATTTACAATGGGTGATTTAATCATAAAAATGATTTACCCTGAGTTCATCGATAATGATGATTTGCCTTTTCAGGTTTTAATGATTCAAACGTTGATTTCTACAGCTATCATCTTGATTACGGCAGAGTTTCTTCCGAAAGTTTTTTTTCAAATTTACGCGAACACCTTTATCAAAATTTTTGCCGTTCCGGCTTATTTTTTTTATCAATTACTTTATTATATATCTTCTTTTGTCATTTGGATATCCGATTTTTTTCTTAGAAAACTGTTTAAAACAGAGGGTGACGAAGCTCAACTTTTTTTCAGTAAAGTTGAATTAGGGAATTTTATTACCGAACAAATGAATGCCGTGGAAGACCATGAAACGGTTGATTCTGAAATTCAAATTTTTCAAAACGCACTCGAGTTTTCTGGTGTAAAAGCCAGGGACATTATGATTCCTCGCACTGAAATCTCTGCGGTTGAAATTCATGATTCTGTGAAAGAATTGAAATCACTTTTTATTGAAACGGGATTTTCCAAAATAATGGTTTATCAATCATCTTTAGATGATATTATTGGTTATGTGCATTCATTTGAATTATTCCGTAAACCTAGAACAATCAAGTCCGTCATGATTCCGGTTGAATTTGTGCCGGAAACGATGTTTATCAAAGATGTGATGAATTTATTGACCAAAAAAAGAAAAAGTGTAGCTATCGTTTTGGATGAATACGGAGGAACTTCTGGAATGATTACCATTGAAGACATTGTAGAAGAACTTTTTGGTGAAATTGAAGACGAGCATGATTCAGATGAAACACTGATTGAAGAACAATTAAGTGAAAAAGAGTTCCGGTTCTCAACCCGGTTGGATGTGGAGTACATCAACGACGTATATAAATTAAATATTCCTGAAGAAGACTCCTATTCAACTTTGGGTGGATTTATTGTAAATCACGCCAAGGAAATTCCTCAAAAAGGAGAAGTTATCGAAATCAACAATTTCCAATTTATTATAGAAGAAGCTTCTACCAAGAAAATTGAGCAGGTTAAAATGATAATTGACCATTCTGATTAAAGAAAAACACTACAATTTTTTACATAAAACAGAATATAGTTCTGTTTACTACCAGATTATTTTTTTTGAGATAAAAAATCAACAAAATATCTTAAATTCTTTATAATTATTTCACAGATAATTGTATTTTCGCAAACTGAAATAAAATTAAACATAAATAGAAATGGCGATTTTAGGAAAAATTAGACAACGTTCATTTATTCTTATAGTGATTATTGCGTTGGCATTATTCTCTTTTGTATTAGCAGATGTAATTCAAAGTGGCGGTTTTAGCCAAACTTCAAACAATGTAGGAAGCATTAATGGAAAAGACATTCCGTTTGAAGAGTTTAGAATAAAAGTTGGAAATGCAGAAAAATCAGGTCAAGGGATGTCTAACATTCAAGCGGTTAATCAAGTTTGGAATCAAGAAATCAATTTGGCTTTATTGTCCGAAGAATTAGAGAAATTAGGTATCAGAATTGGTGAAAATCACTTGATTGAAACGTTAAAAGCGGATCCTAACTTTGGTCAGAATCCTTCTTTTCAAAATGAATTAAAACAATTTGATATCAACAAATACAGAGAGTATATTAAATCCAGCTCTAACCAAGACGAGGTTAAGTATTTTGAAAACGTTGAAGAAAATGCAAACATCAATGCAAAATATCAATTGTATAGTAGTTTGGTTAAATCAGGCTTTTTTACCACTCAAAATGATGCCAAATTCAAATACAACTTAGAAAACAAAAAAGTTACATTTGATTTTGTTGCGGTTCCTTATTCTTCAGTAAAAGATAGCGACGTAAAAGTTACTGATGCTGAAATTATTGAATACATGAAAAAGAATGAGAAAAAATACAAAGCTGATGAAACACGTGAGATTGAATACGTTGTTATCGAAGATCAACCTTCGGAAGCAGATAAAAACGAAATAAAAAATAAATTAAATTCATTTTTGTCTTCACGAGTTGTTTATAACAAAGAAACAAATGCAAACGATACACTTCCAAGTTTTTCAGCAACAACAGATGTTATTAAATTTGTAAATGAAAATTCTCAATTCCCTTACGATTCAACCTATATCGGAAAATCTGATTTACCTGCTGAGCATTCGGAAGCTATTTTCAATTTAGCTGATGGTCAAGTTTATGGTCCTTATCAATATGGAGATTATTTTGCTTTGAGCCGTTCAATGGGAAGAAAAGCGGGAGCAAAAGCCAGAGCAAGTCACATTTTGATTAGCTTCACCGGATCAAAAGCACAACCTAAAGAAGATAGAACAAAAGAAGAAGCAAAAGTAAAAGCGGAAGGGATTTTAGCAGAAGTTACTGCAAATCCTGATTCATTCACTATGCAAGCTTTTACAGCTTCGGAAGATCAAGGTTCTGCTCAAAGAGGTGGAGATTTAGATTTCTTCGGTCCCGGTCAAATGGTTCCTGCATTTAATGATTTCGTTTTCAACAATCCAATTGGAAAAGTTGGTTTAGTAGAAACTGAATTTGGTTACCACATTATTAAAGTAACCGATAAGCAAGACGCTATTCGTTTAGCAACCATTGCTCAAAAAATTGAAGCATCTGAAAAAACATCTGAAAATGCGTATACAAACGCAGTGAAATTTGAATTAGCAGCGAATGAAAAATCGTTTGAAACTGCTGCAAAAGAGGCTAAATTAACAGTTAATCCATCAGTTCGCGTTAAAGCATTAGATGAAATGTTGGGTCAGTACGGTTCACAAAGACAAGTAATCCGTTGGGCGTTTGAAAAAGATACGGATGTGAATGATGTAAAACGTTTCGAATTACCTAAAGTAGGTCATTTAATTGCAAAATTGAAAAAAGTTAATGAAGAAGGTTTATTAGCTATTGAAGATGCAAGAATTCAAGTAGAACCTATTCTAAAAAATAAGAAGAAAGCAGAAAAAATCATGGCCAAAATGAAGGCTACTTCCTTGGATGCGATTGCAAAAGCAAATGCTGTACAAGTGCAAACGGCTACAGATGTTACGTTAGAGAATCCTTCAGTAGCTTCTGCGGGTTACGAACCTAAAGTAGTTGGTACAGCTTTTGGTACGGCTGCTAATAAACTTTCTGCACCAATTGAAGGAAATGCGAGTGTGTTTGTTGTAAAAACTACCAAAGTAACAGAACCGTTACCTTCGAAAGATTTTACTACACAAGTGAATGCTTTAAAATCTCAAAATGCATCTGCAGTAGGTAGAGTGTTTGGTGCATTAAAAGAGAAAGCAGATATTAAAGATAATCGATTACAGTTTAATTATTAATTCAAACTGCATTGAATTTAAAAATCCCAACCTTTTAAAGAGTTGGGATTTTTTTATTTTAAAATCATTTCGTCATAACGAAGAATAGTTTCAAAACCTCGTTCGTTAAAATAGTGACTTGGATCATCTTTTGAGATGACAAGCACAAAATCCCCGCCCCAAGCTCCTAAACTCTTAATAACTCCTTTAAAATCGTCAAACAAGGCTTCTTTGATGGTAATGGTTTCCAACACTTCGCTCATAATACTTTCGTGTTTTTCCATTTCATATACAAATGATTTTAAATCGGAAGACGAAAGGATAGAATTCGTAATCTTATTGATTTTATCAATAGTTTTTCCAACGTTGTGTTGGTTGTTGATATAGTTAGCAATGGCCGATTTACTACTTTGTTTTCTGTTTAAATAGACAAAATACAAATGGTTTCTAAATTCAGGATAAAATTCAACCGTTTTAAATTGAGGTTGATTGTTGATTAATTGATATACGATGGGCGAATCTCTTTTTGCACAAGCAATATCATAACCACTCCCGCCAAAACTTCGGTTTAACAGTTCAAAAGCATCAATATTTAACCATTGACCTATATTGTTAATTAAGGTAGAAGATGTTCCCAAACCCCAATTTTTTGGAAATGTCAAATTGGTTTCGATGTTAAAACCATTTCTATCTAAAAAATCCGGATTCATTTGAAAAGCTTCATGCAAAATTTCCAATAACGTATTTTTTACTGAATTTTCTGCATCAAACTGTTTATTAATGATTTCGTCAAACGTAAAGGCATCTTCAAACCAAACACTTCCGTCTTGATCAAAACTTTTCCATAGAATTTGTTCAGACGGAATTGGTTTAACAATTAAATTCTGTCCAAATTTAGTCGGTAAAGCTAAAGCTAAGGCTCCGTCAAGAACTACATATTCTCCGGTTAGGAGTAATTTTCCGTTGCTGTAAAAGGTTTGTTTCAAGGTGATTTATTTTCTAATTTCCTCCAAAAATCCCGCCACAGATGCATGTGAAATCGTATTGTCTTTAAAATATTCCGCTACTTTTACTCTTTCTTCTGCAGTAGCATGATATTGATTTAAAATATTGTTGATGTGCATTTTCATGTGACCTTCCTGAATGCCTTTTGTCGTCAATGATCGTAAGGCGGAAAAATTTTGAGCCAATCCAACAGCGGCCACAATTTGCATTAATTCACGAGCCGATGGTTTTTCTAAAATCTCCAAATTTAATTTCACTAAAGGATGTAGCGAAGTTAAACCGCCCACAGTTCCTAACGCTAACGGAATTTCTAACCAAAATTTAAAAACACCATTTTCAATTGTAGCGTGTGATAAACTGCTGTATTTCCCATTGCGGGAAGCATAAGCATGTGCTCCGGCTTCCACGGCTCTAAAATCGTTTCCTGTAGCTAGCACAACTGAATCAATTCCGTTCATAATACCTTTGTTGTGTGTTACCGCACGATACGGTTCGATTTGAGCAATTTGAACAGCTCGAACAAACTTTTCGGCAAATTCTTTTGGGTTTTCGATTTGTTTTTCAGCTAATTCTTCAATTGAACAGGAAACTTCTGCTCGAACGATGCAATTTGTCACATAATTCGACAAAATACTCATCACTACTTCAATGTTTTTTTCTTCTTCCGAAAAAGATTCAAAAATGTTAGCTTCGTGTTTCAAGGTTTTTGCAAATTGCTCCAAACAAGAATTGATAAAATTCGCACCCATGCTGTCTTTGGTTTCAAAAGTAGAATGCAATTGATAATAATTGTCTAAATCAGCAGTTTTATCATTCAAAATGATATCCAAAATCCCACCACCACGTTTTTGCATATTTTTAGTGATGCTTTCCGTTTCTTCGTAGAATTTTGATTTCGTTTGATTAAAAAAATCAACTAATTTTGATTTATCTCCTTTATAAATAAAATGAACTTGTCCAATTTTTTCGGTATTCAAAACCGTTGTTTTAAATCCGCCACGTTTTGACCAAAATTTAGCCGATTTAGCTGCTGCTGCCACGACAGAACTTTCTTCAATCACCATCGGAACAGTATAATTTTTTCCGTTGATGTTGAAATTTGGTGCAATTCCCAAAGGTAAATAAAAATTGGAAATCGTATTTTCGATGAATTCGTCGTGCAATTGTTGCAGTTTTTCATCCGTATTCCAGTAGTTTTTGACTAAGGAAATAGCTTCTTCAGGTTGTGAAAAATACTGTTTGGCAATCCATTCAATTTTCTCGTTTTTGGATAGTTTTGAAAATCCGGAAATTTCGTGATTCATATTTGTGGCTTATTGAAGTGCAAAGATACTACTTAGGTAAATAAAACTTAAAGTGAATTTTTGTATTTTATTAAACCAAATACTATGATTTCGTTAGTTTCCATTTTTACTTTATAAACAACAGTATAACCTTTGAAAATATAATCTCTGATTGATTCATCTTCAAAATAAATTGATTTTCTGTAATGAAAAGGTTTTTTTAAATCTTTAGAAATACTTCTCAATAAATCTACTTTGAATTTTCGGGCTGCTTTTGGTTTGTCTTTAGAAATGTATTCAATAAGTTCAGAAAGTAAGTTGGTAAATTTTTCTGAAAAACTAATCTTCATATTTTGTAATTATTTTTTCCATAACCAAATCCAATTCCTCCATAGAAATACATTTAGATTTTCCATTTTCAATATCTTCTAATTCCTTTTCCAAAATGGCTTTGTTTTTCTCAAAATAAGGATCTTCTTGAATGATTTGAACTTCATCTTCAGGAAATGAGCGAAGTAATTCAAGAATTTTTGATTTTAAGTTGGTTTGAAATTGAATACGAATGGTTTCCATAGCCTATTGTTTTGTAAACAAATTTAATAAAAATATAAATCGAAATAATTTTATTCTCTTTTCTTTCAATCACAGAGAAACTAAAATCGCTATTTAACAGAAAAAAACTCGTTTTATTCCAATTTTTTCACTAAAATTGAATCTTTTTTTAACGCATTTATAATGAATCAATTTTCAAAACTCGTTTGTTTCTTACTTTTAGTATCCGCTACGGCTATTGGTCAGCAAAAAATTACCTTAGAAGACATCTGGTCTTC
Source organism: Flavobacterium sp. (assembly GCF_044339515.1). GTDB lineage: Bacteria > Bacteroidota > Bacteroidia > Flavobacteriales > Flavobacteriaceae > Flavobacterium. The sequence goes on along the minus strand of NZ_JBIIVK010000003.1, from coordinate 64,504 downwards.
AGGTACTTTCAGGGCAAAAGGAATGGATGCCTTGCAAGCCTTAAAAAACACAAACCAATATACGGTATTAAATGTAGATAGAACTTCACGCACTTTTCAAATTGATTTGTATGATTTTGCGACGTTAAAAAAAGTAAATACATTGATAGACACAAAAAATCATTCAGAATTAAAGTCCATTGATAGTTACACATTTAATGCGGCAGAAACTCAGTTGTTAATCGCGATGAATTCAGATGCAATATACCGCCATTCCTCTGTTGCCGATTTTTATATCTACGATATCGCTTCTAAAAAATTACAAAAAATAGCCGATTATAAGATTCAAGAGCCTACCTTTTCTCCTGATGGAAAGAAAATCGCTTATGGTTATCAAAATAATTTATATGTGTATGATTTAGCTTCTGCAAAACATACTCAAATTACATCAGACGGAAAGAAAAATCATATTATCAACGGAATTACCGACTGGGTGTATGAAGAAGAATTTGCGTTCGTAAGAGCGTTTGATTGGAATAGTTCGAGTACACATTTGGCTTACATTAAATTTGATGAAACCAATGTTCCTGAATTTTCAATGGATGTTTTTGGTAAAGATTTATATCCGTCACAACAAGTATTTAAATACCCAAAAGCCGGTGAGAAAAATGCATTGGTTTCTTTACATACGTATGAAGTAGCTTCAAATCAAACACAAAACATCAATTTGAGTCAGTATAATGATTTTTACATTGCTCGAATGAAATGGACCAATGAGGCGAATGCGTTGAGTATTCAAGTCTTAAACCGTCATCAAAATAAGTTGGATTTACTTTTTGTGGATGCTAAAACCGGAACGACAAAAGTAGTTTTAAACGAAAAAGATGCTGCTTATGTGGACGTAACGGATAATTTGACCTTTTTGAAAGACAATAGTTTTATTTGGACTTCCGAAAAAGATGGATTTAATCACATCTATCATTATGATAAAAACGGAAAACTTCGCAACCAAATTACCAAAGGAAATTGGGAAGTAACTTCCTATTATGGTTTTGATGAGAAAAACGGTCAAGTTTATTATCAATCGGTTGAAAATGGTTCCATCAACCGTGATGTGTATAAAATTAAATTAGATGGAAAAAATAAAGTGCGTTTAACGAATAAAACCGGAACCAATAAGGCAACTTTCAGTCCTAATTTCCAATTTTTCATTAATTCTTTTTCAAGTTCAAGTGAACCAACTTCTTATACTTTACACAATTCTAAAGACGGAAAGCAAGTTCAATCCATAGTTGATAATAAAGAATTAGCTTCCAAACTAGAAAGTTACAATCTTCCTACCAAAGAATTCTTCGAATTAACGACCGAAAAAGGACATAAATTGAATGCCTACATCATCAAACCGAAAGATTTTGATGCGACAAAAAAATACCCGCTATTATTATTTCAATACAGCGGACCGGGTTCGCAACAAGTGGCGAATCAATGGTTGGGTGCGAATGATTATTGGCACATGCTTTTGGCTCAAGAGGGTTATTTAGTTGCTTGTGTAGATGGAAGAGGAACTGGATTCAAAGGAGCAGCTTTTAAAAAAGTAACCCAAAAAGAATTAGGTAAATACGAAGTCGAAGACCAAATTGATGCCACAAAAGTATTTGGAAATTACCCTTATATCGATAAAACCCGCATCGGAATTTGGGGTTGGAGTTACGGCGGTTTTATGTCGAGCAACTGTCTTTTAAAAGGGAATGATGTGTTTAAAATGGCTATTGCGGTGGCTCCGGTAACCAACTGGCGTTTTTATGACTCGATTTATACGGAAAGATACATGCAAACCCCACAAGAAAATGCGAGTGGTTATGATGATAATTCACCCATAAATCACGTGGATAAACTAAAAGGAAATTACCTAATTATTCATGGTACAGCCGATGATAATGTACATTTTCAAAACGCAACCCGCATGATTCGTGCGTTGCAATTGGCCAACAAACAGTTTGATCAAGCCATTTATCCCGATACGAATCACGGAATTTATGGTGGAAAAATACGATTACAATTATATACAAAAATGACTAACTATATTAAACAAAATCTTTAACTAACCAAAACAAATTTTATGAGTGAAGTAGCAGTTAAATCCGGACATCCAAAAGGATTATGGGTACTTTTCGGAACCGAAATGTGGGAGCGTTTCAATTTCTATGGAATGAGAGCCATCTTAACCTTATTTATGGTAAATGCCTTAATGATGAAAGAAGATGAGGCATCCATAATTTATGGTGGATTTCTCGGGTTGTGTTATTTGACCCCTATGTTAGGAGGATTTATAGCCGACCGGTTTTTAGGAAACCGAAATTGTATCATGATTGGTGGTGTGATGATGGCAATCGGACAAATTATGTTGTTTTTTAGTGCTAGTATTTTTGGTTCGAATTTAGGTTTAGCAAACGGTTTATTATGGGGAGCACTAGGAATTATTGTATTTGGTAACGGATTTTTTAAGCCAAATATTTCCTCAATGGTTGGAAGCTTGTATCCTAAACAAGAAAAATCAAAGTTAGATACCGCTTTTACAATCTTTTACATGGGAATAAACATCGGTGCATTTTTAGGACAATTTATTTGCCCTTGGGTTGGAGATGTGAAAAATGAAGTGGTTATGGCTGACGGGTCTTTAAATATGATTCGCGACGTTCATGCCTTCAAATATGGGTTTTTAGCTGCCGGTATAGCTATGATTTTAGGGACAATTATATTTTATATCTTAAAAAACAAATACGTTATAACTCCTGAGGGAAAACCAATTGGGGGATTGCCATCCGGTCACGATGCCTCTGATTATGAAGAAGGAGAATCCATGAAAGCTGAGTTCTCAATGGGTTCTATCATGATTACAATTGGTGTGTTTCTTGCAATTTTTGCCGCTTTTTATTTTAATACTGACGGTACCAATGTGGTGAAATTATATATCTACCCATTCATTTATGCAAGTGGTGTAGCCCTTGCTACCTTAATTTTGTTAGATAAAACATTGACAAAAGTGGAAACGCAAAGAATTTGGGTAATCTACATTATGTCGTTTTTTATCATTTTCTTTTGGGCAGCCTTCGAACAAGCGGGTTCTTCGCTAACGTTTATTGCAGATAATCAAACCGATAGAGATATTTTTGGTTGGAACATGCCGCCATCGATGGTACAAATTTTCAATGGAATTTTTGTGGTAATGTTAGCGTTTCCATTTAGTATGTTGTGGGACAAATTAAGAGCAAAAAACATTGAACCACTTTCAACGGTTAAACAATCATTAGGATTATTGTTGATTGCTGTGAGTTATTTTATTATCGCCAACAATGTTAAAGATCTAGGTAATTCAGGATTATTAGCAATCAAATGGTTGATTTTATTATACTTAATCCAAACAGTTGCTGAGTTATGTTTATCACCTATCGGATTATCATTAGTAGGTAAATTGGCACCAAAACGTTTTGCTTCTCTTGCTTATGGAGTATTCTTTATTTCGAGTGCAGCGGGCTACGCATTGTCAGGAACGTTAGGGTCAATTCTTCCGGCTACCGGCGATAAATTTAAAAAAGCAGAGGAACTAGGAATTGATTTGCAAGGGGTTTTAGATAAAACCATCACACCAACTCCGGAACAATTAAAACTTTTAACTGAAAATCAAATAAATGACCATTACAAATCTTTTGCAGGTTTTGAAATTCAAAATTTATATGATTTCTTTATGGTATTCGTCGTACTTTGTGGTATAGCAGCATTAATTTTGTTCTTATTAACACCAATGATTAAGAAGATGATGCACGGTGTTCGATAATAACGGCATCATTTTTGAAAATAAATTTTAAAATAATATTTTTATGAAAAAGATAATTTTGCTTTTTGCTTTAATAGTAGTTTCTTTCGCACAAGCACAAGAAATTAAGTGGATGACTTTTGATGAAGCAATGGCTTTGCAAAAGAAAAATCCAAAACCAATTTTTATGGATGTCTATACCGATTGGTGTGGACCATGTAAAATGTTGGATAAAAATACGTTTCAAACCAAAGAATTTGCTGACTATATCAATGCCAATTATTATGCTGTAAAATTCAACGGTGAAGGAAATAATGAAGTTAACTATAAAGGTAAAAAATATTCCAATCCGGGATATGATGCTAACCGAAAAGGGAGAAACAGCATGCATGAATTTACAAGCTTTTTAAAAGTAGAAGGCTATCCTTCGATGTATGTAATGGATAAAAAAGGAGAAATTGCCAAAGTAATTGTTGGTTATTATCAAGCAGATCAATTATTAGCTGAACTAAAAGAAGTTAAATAATGAAAAAAACATTTTTATTTTTGTTTTTTCTTGGTGTAGTTAATGGTGTTTCTGCACAAGAATTGACTTGGCATACAGACATCAATAAAGCCATTGGAATATCATCGCAAACAAACAAACCAATGCTTTTGTTTTTTACCGGAAGTGACTGGTGTGGATGGTGTATCAAATTACAAAAAGAAGTTTTTTTAAAACCGGAGTTTAAAGAATGGGCCAATAATGTTGTGTTAGTTGAACTGGATTTTCCCAGAAAAACAAAATTAGAACCTGCTTTGGCTCAACAAAATGCCCAGTTGCAACAAATTTTTCAAGTTTCCGGTTATCCAACAATTTGGTTTGTAACTCCACAGAAAATAGGTGAACAAATTAATCTTCAACAGCTTGGAAAAACAGGTTATGTTGGTGGCGGGCCATCAAAATGGATTGAAGTGGCAAATCAGTTTATTGCAAAAAAATAAATAGTTAGTCGAGACTAATTCGATAATATCCCTTTTCGCTGGTTGAGTGAAAAGGGATATTTTTTTGCCGACAGGTTCTTTCCCACTTTTCAATTAACGTTTTGTAATTACTACCGTCTGCAATAATAATTTTGGGATTTATTTCAGTAATTAATCGCTCAAAATTAATTTTTGGAGATTGTGTCAATAAAACAACTTCCGGTTTTTTAGGAAGTTTATAAATCCCTCTTTCATCAATCACTAGCAGTTTAGTCTGATGAATTAAGTATACATTTTGTAGTCGGGTAATACTATCAATTGTACCAAAATTATTTTGTATGTAATTTTTCACCACATAGTTTGAATTGACCAAGGAATCATTGCTATGCAAAGTGATTGAGTTGTTAACTTTACTTGCTAAAATAGTCTTTTTTGGGTATTGGAAAATGATAAATTCATTTTGGTTTTTATGAAACGCTAAGGAACCAATAATTGAAGTTTGGAAAATTAAAAGGGTAGTCAAAGTTATGATACTTCCTTTGAATGTTGGTTTTTTGATGTAAAGAATAATACAGATAATTGTCAAAAGCGAACAAAGTAAGATAGAAAAATTAAACGGTATATCTTTGATAATAAATTGTTCATATGAAGAAACATAACGCACATACCCATTCATAAATCCTATTAATCCTGAAAGAAATTCAACTAAAAGAGTAAAATAAATACCTAACGCAGAGAGAAGAATGCTTACCATTCCGGTAATTAAAATCAATGTTAGTGATGGAATAATTACCAAGTTGGTGATAAAAAATAAACCGGGAAATTGATGAAAATAGTAAATGCTCAAAGGTAAAACACCAATTTGAGCAGCAAAGGAAACCGTTAGAATATCATAAAAATAACCAATAATTTTATTTTTTGGAGTCCATAGTTTGCTGAGTAAAGGTTGTATGGTTACGATTGAAAAAACGGCACAATAACTCAATTGGAAACCTACATCAAAAATAAAATTGGGTTTAAACAGAAGCAAAATTAGAATAGACGAACCTAATGTATTGTAAATATTTGTCTCTCGATTCATATACATTCCAATACTCACAAAAGTAAACATAGTAACAGCTCGCACAACAGAAGCAGATAAACCGGAGAGCAGAGCAAACGACCATAAAATTATAATCAAAAGAAACGGTGTAATGACTCTGCCATAGCGAATATGTTCGATAGGTTTTAATAAAGCTTTAAAAAAGTAGAGTAAAATTCCAATATGTAATCCTGAAATTGCCAAGATGTGAATCGCTCCCGATTTGGAATAATTATCTAACGTTTCTTGCTCAATATTTTGGCGTTGTCCTAAAAATAAGGCTTTGATGATATTTATTCTTTCTGTGGTTATGTTTTCATTTTCAAAAAAAGCTACAACTTTGTTTCTGGTTTTTTCTAACTGAAAATTCAAGTTTTCTTGTTTGGCAATAACTTTATAGTTTTGGTTTTCTAAATACAATTGATCAAAAACATCCTTTTTTTCCAAATAAGCAGCATAGTCAAATTGATAGGGATTGTGTGGTCTAATGATGGGTTTAATGATTGCATTGGCTAAGATTTTATCACCAATTTCAAATTCTTTTTCCGCATCTTTTTTATTTAAAATAACTAGAAGTTTTCCTTTTGATGCTCTTTCATTGATGGATTCAACTTCCAAAAAATACTTAAAAGAATATTGATTAGGTTTTAGTTTTTCTGAAATAATACCGCTCACGAGATTTTTTTCTGCAGATTGATAAGCTGAATTCGAATAATGCGAAGCCTGATTTTTAGGATAGTGAATTGCAAAAAGAAATATTCCAATTGTGAAAGCTAAAGCATAAGAGGAAATTCCGAAACTAATTCGAAATTTCAAATTCTTTCGAATTAAAAAGTAAAAAACAAAAAAAGGAACTAACGCTACCAAAACTATGAGTAGTGCCAAATGAACATCCGGTTTGATTTTGTTGGAAATTAAAATCCCTAAAATCAAACAGATGGTAATAACTATAGTAGGAAATTTTATCACCTTCATAAAAACGAAAGTAATAAAAAAATTAATTAGTAAGAAAAATTATAGTAAAAGTTCAGGTTAAAAATGTTCATCAGACAAAACCCGATTGGCTTGAACAAAGGTTCGTTGGTAGTAAGGCTCTTTTGTAGAAGACACAATGACACCACGTTGCACAGAGGAGTGAATAAATAAAATTTCATCATCCCGCACTTCGGTTACTAAACCAACATGATTGATAACACCACGGCTACTGGTTTTAAAAAACACCAAATCACCTTTTTTAATGTCTTTCAGCTTAAGTTTTTGACCCACTTTAGACATGTCGTTGGAACTTCTGGGTAAAGAAATATCATAGGTTTTAAAAACGGTGCTTACTAAACCGGAGCAATCCATTCCTGCAGTGGTTGTTCCGCCACCACGATAACGAACGCCTTCGTATTGCATTGCAGAACTAATGAGTTGTTTTACAAAGTAGGAGGTATTGTCATCATCCGGAACAAAATCGTCATCGTCAGATTCAGTTATTCTTGATTTTTTGGAAGTTTTTGCAGTTTCAGTTACTTTCTTTTCTGTTGTATTTTTGGTGTTTTTAGCAATAGCCTTCGTGTTTTTTGGAGCTGTATAAATACCTTTTTTCTCGGCTTCGCTCTTACTGGTTACAATGCCGGAAGAGGTAGATTTACATCCTACCAAAAAGAGCAACAAAAATGTTATGATGACTGCGTTTTTCAAAAATTTTTAATTTTCACAAAGTTAAAAAATAGATTTTACAGAATCAAGAAATATCGGCTACAATTAATTTCGCAACTTTTTCGCTAGCTCCTTCGCCGCCTAATTTTTGTTCTAACTGATGGTATTTTTCAATTAATTTTTCACGGTGTTTTTCGTCTAAAATTTTCGTCAATTCGGATTTTATTTTTTTCGAATTACAATCATTTTGAATCAGTTCGGTTACTACTTCTTCATCCATAATTAAGTTGACAAGCGAAATATATTTCAAAGTAATGATGCGTTTGGCAATTTGATATGAAATCCAATTTCCTTTATAACAAACCACTTCCGGGACTTTAAACAAGGCAGTTTCCAAAGTAGCTGTTCCTGATGTAACCAAAGCTGCATGAGCAACACTCAACAAATCATATGTTTTATTCGAAATAAAATGAACGGCTTGGTTGGTCAAAAATTGATTGTAAAACGCATAATCTTGTCCAGGAGCTCCGGCAATTACAAATTGGTAATCCGGAAAATCATTCACAACAGCCAACATTTCATGTAAAAGTTTGCTGATTTCTTGTTTTCGGCTTCCGGGTAAAAGAGCAACAATAGGTCTATGATCTAAATTATTTTCTCTTCTAAAAGTAGATTCGTCCACTTTTGTTCGATGGTGGATCGCATCAATCAAGGGATGACCCACAAATTCAACTGGAAAATGATGTTTCTTTTCATAAAAATCTTTTTCAAAGGGAAGAATCACATACAATTTATCAAAATCGCGTTTGATGTTTTTGATTCGGTTTTCTTTCCATGCCCAAATTTGAGGCGAAATATAGTAATGAGTTGGAATTTTTTTCTTTTTGGCCCATTCGGCAATTCGCATATTAAAACCCGGATAATCTATAAAAATGATGACATCAGGTTGAAACTGCTCAATGTCTTTTTTGCAAAAAGCGATATTATTTAAAATTGTTTTTAGGTTAAAAAGTACTTCGGCAAAACCCATAAAAGCTAATTCTTTGTAATGTTTTACTAAAGTTCCTCCTGCTTTTTGCATCAAATCGCCTCCCCAAAACCGAATAGTAGCTTGAGCGTCTTCTTTGTGAAGAGCTTTTATTAAATTCGAACCGTGTAAATCGCCCGAAGCTTCCCCGGCTATGATGTAATACTTCATTTTATACAAATAAGGTAACAATAGTTAAAATAATTGTAGCAAAAACTACTCCACGAGCCATCAGTTCTTTATTAAATTTTAATAGAGCAAAAAATACGATTACATTAATTACAGCCCCAAGAGCAATTAGTTTTCCAAGCGAATTTTGAGATTTTAAAGCAATTACTCCGTCTGCAAATTCAAAATTTGTAAACAAAGTGATGAAAAGAAATACACCTATAAAAGCTCCAATAATTCCGATGATAAATCCGATGAGTAAATCTGTTTTTTGCATTATCAATTAAATTTATACGTGTTTAGTTTTTGTATGGCATGATGAGCCGTCAAGTCAAATTGAACGGGTACAATTGAAATATAACCATTAGCAAGTGCCCATTCATCAGTATCTTCACCTTTGTCTTGGTTGATGAATTCGCCTGTGAGCCAATAATAATCTTTTCCTTGTGGTGTTTTGCGTTTATCAAATTCTTCTTTCCAAAAAGCTTTTGCTTGTCGGCATACTTTAATGCCTTTTAACTCTTCTTCTTTTAATTTTGGAAAGTTAACGTTTAAAATAACACCCTCCGGCAAACCGTTCTCCAATACTTGCGAAGCAATGGTTTTAATTGCATTTTTTATAGGCTCAAAATCGGCATTCCAATCATAATCTAACAATGAGAAACCAATGGCAGGAATTCCTTCAATGCCGGCTTCCACAGCGGCACTCATCGTTCCTGAATAGATAACATTAATCGAGGAGTTAGAGCCATGATTCACACCTGAAACACACAAATCAGGCTTTTGTTTCAAGATTTCATTTACAGCTAATTTTACACAATCCACTGGTGTTCCGGAACAACTGTATTCTTCTTTTACATCCGAATCAAAATTTACTTTGTTAATAAAAAGCGTGTTATTGATAGTAATGGCATGACCCATTGCACTTTGAGGACTATCCGGTGCCACCACCACCACATCGCCCAATTGTTTCATTACGTCAATCAAAGCCCTGATGCCAGGAGCAGAAATCCCATCGTCATTTGTAACCAGAATAAGCGGTTTTTTACTCATTGTATATGTTTACTTTTGAATTTAGTTGGATTATAAACCACAAATTTAGTTTTATCGTATCCTAAAGAAAACAAAATTAACTCTTTTTAAGATTTTGAAGCGTAACAAATTTCATAACTTTGTTTGGTTAAGTAATTTTTTTGAAATTAATTTACTAAAAATTAAAAACGCTAAAAGAAGTGGCATAGTTTTTATGACTACTTAGAAAGAAAGATAATGAAAACCATATTGCTATTTATGAAAAGAAATTTCAAGTTGGTGTTATTGGCAGTTGTTCTGTCGGTTTCACTATTGGCATTTAATGCTATAGATTCTAAAAAGAGTGTAAGTTCTGATCCTGAAAAAGATAAACTTTTAATTGAGTTATTAACTTTTGTGATTGAACGCGGTCACTATGATCCTGCAGCAATTGATGATAATCTGTCAAAAGGAATTTATAAAGATTATATTGAAGCCTTAGATCCTTCTAAGCGATTTTTTCTGCAATCGGATATCGATGAATTTTCTAAATATGAAACTTTAATTGACGACCAAATCAAAAACAAAGATTTGTCTTTTTTTGATTTGACGTATAATCTCTATCTAAAAAGAATGCAGGAAAGTCAGAAATATTATAAAGATATTTTAGACAAACCATTTGATTATACAGTTGATGAAACCATCAACACTGAATATGAAAAGCTCCCCTATGCAAAAAATACTGATGAGTTAAAAGAACGTTGGAGAAAACAAATCAAACTTTCTACTTTATCATCCTTAACCGATAGAATTAAGTTACAGGAAGATCAAAAGAATGGCGTTGTTGATGAAAATAACAAAGAAACTAAAGAAAAAAAGAAAGAAGAAAAGCCCAAAACGTTTGAAGAACTTGAAAAAGAAACGAGAGAAAGTTCGTTAAAATCCTTAGATGATTATTTTACATTTATCAAAGAATTAGACAGAAACGATTGGTTTGGTGTGTTTGTCAATGCCATTGCATCACGTTTTGATCCACACACAAATTACATGGCACCCGACGATAAAGAGCGATTTGATGTAAGCATCAGTGGCAAATTTGAAGGAATAGGTGCTCGTTTACAAAAGAAAAACGATTTAACTGAAATCACTGAATTAATTTCAGGAGGTCCCGCTTGGAGAGGAAAAGAACTTGAACAAGGCGATATCATTTTAAAAGTTGCTCAAGGTAATGAAGAGCCTGTTGACATTGTTGGGATGCGATTGGACAATGTCGTTAAAAAAATAAAGGGACCAAAAGGGACTGAAGTTCGCCTAACCGTAAAAAAAGTAGACGGAACCATGAAAGTAATTTCCTTAATTCGTGACATGGTTGAAACCGAAGAAACCTACGCAAAATCAAGTGTGGTAGAAAGAAATGGAATGAAATATGGTATTATTTACTTACCTAAATTCTACATCGATTTTGAAAACCAAGACAGTCGTGATGCCGGAAAAGATGTAGCTATCGAAGTTGAACGATTAAAGGCTCAGGGGGTAAAAGGCATCATCATGGATGTTCGAGATAATGGAGGAGGCTCATTAAAAACAGCCGTTGATATTACCGGATTGTTTATTGAACAAGGACCGGTAGTTCAAATCAAATCGGCCGGAACAAAAAAAGAAGTTTTATACGATAGAGACCCAAAAATCCAATGGGATGGTCCTTTGGTTGTCATGGTTAATAATTTTTCAGCATCGGCATCAGAAATTTTAGCTGCTGCGATACAAGACTATAAAAGAGGTGTTGTAATTGGTAGTAAGCAAACCTACGGAAAAGGAACTGTTCAAAATGTGATTGATTTAAATCAATTTGTTCGCGGAAATACTGTAGGCGATTTAGGAGCTTTAAAAACTACTACTCAAAAATTCTACAGGATTAACGGAGGTTCAACACAATTAGAAGGGGTAACCAGCGATGTTGAAATGCCGGATCGTTATTCGTATATTGACATAGGTGAAAGAGATTTGGATAATGCCATGCCTTGGACAAAAATTGATCCAGCTCAATTTACCATTTGGGATAAGCAAACTAATTTTGATCGTGCCGTTGAAAACAGTAAAACCAGAATGGCTCAAGATGAACATTTTCAATTGATTGAAAAAAGTGCACGATGGACAAAAGAACGTAGAGATGCTTCAGTTTATAGTCTAAAATTAGATACTTTTACCGCAGAACAAAATAGTTTGGAAGAAAAAAGTAAACAATTCAAACCCATTTCAGATTATAAAAATGATTTGGTATTCAAACCAATTCCGCAAGATTTTGAATTGATGAATAAAGATGAATCCTTTAAAGAAAAAAGAGAGCGTTGGTTTGAGAGTCTTTCCAAAGATATTTATGTAGAAGAAGCATTAAATGTTTTAGATGATTTGCAATCAAAACCGGTAGTCAAAGGAAAAGTAGATTTAAAGAAAAAAATTGTAAAATCATAAACGGCAAATTGTATCTTTGAACACTAGTTGAAAAAGAAATTAATGTCCAAAAGTAATCAGTCGTTAACTAATATAGCACTTCAGAAATTCCGAAAGAATTTTTGGGGTGTTTTTAGTTTTGGTTACATCGTGCTGATGATTTTTTTGGCATTTTTTGCTTATGTTTTAGCACCCGATAATTCCGAAAATGCAAATCAAATGCATTTATCTATCCATTCAAAATCGCCTGGTTTTCAAGTTCAAATGTTAGCTGTTCCTTCTGAAAAAATGATTAGTAAAACCTTAAAAGGATATTTATTTGGTCATCCGAATCAAGTTACTGAAATTCCGATTTTAGAGTATAAAGTAGTAGGAAATGCCATTCAGTATATTGAGTATACAGAAGACATTGATTTAAAACAAACCAAAGAAATAAGTTTAGATAAGTTTATTGGTTTTTCCTCTATTCAAGAAGTTGAAAATGAATTAATCACTACAAAAAAATTCTACCTCGGAACTGATAAATACGGTCGAGATTTGTTAAGTAGAATGTTGGTTGGTTCACGGGTTTCTATTTCTATCGGATTTGTTGCCGTTTTAATTTCCGTAGTAGTCGGACTTTTTTTTGGAGCTCTCGGGGGCTATTATGGCGGAAAAGTTGATGCTCTGGTGATGTGGTTGGTGAATGTGATATGGTCAATTCCAACACTTTTATTAGTTATTGCCATTACACTTGCACTCGGAAAAGGATTTTGGCAGGTTTTTGTGGCGGTAGGATTAACCATGTGGGTGGAAGTAGCCCGTGTGGTCAGAGGTCAGATTATCAGTGTGAAAGAAATGCAGTATGTCACCGCTGCACGGGCGTTAGGGTTTTCGGATATGCGAATTATTTTAAATCACATCATTCCCAATATTATGGCACCGGTAATTGTGATTTCTGCAGCAAATTTTGCTTCTGCTATTTTAGTGGAAAGCGGTTTGAGTTTTTTAGGTTTGGGAGCACAACCACCTATTCCAAGTTGGGGGGGTATGATTAAAGACCATTACAGTTATATTATTTTAGGAAAACCTTATTTGGCATTGGTTCCCGGAACAGCTATTATGCTCATTACGCTAGCTTTTATGATGACAGGTAACTCCTTGCGAGATGCTCTGGATGTAAAGCAATAAAAAAACCACGCTTTCACGTGGTTTGATTGGTTAGTTTCTAACTTTTCCTAATTTTTTTTGAGCATCTTCAACATCTGCCTCAAGTTCTTTTATTTTAATTTGTTGTTTGCTAATCTTGATGTTTTCTTTTTCGATTTCAATATCTGTTAGTTTGCCTTTTCGCTTCTTTTTTTCAAGACTTTCTATGTTCTTTTGAAGTGATTTCTTTTCTTTTGCCAATCTATTTTGAGATTTCGAAACGCTTTTCTCGGCTGAGCTAACTCTTTTTTGTTGTTTTTCAAACTGTTTTACTTCTTTTTCGTGTTTCTTTTGATCACTGGTTAACTTCTTAGCTTCTTTTTCGGCCTGCTTTTGAGCTTTTTCAGCCTTTTTTGCTGCTTTTTCCTCTGCTTTTTGTGCCTTTTCTTTTTCTTTTAAAGCTTTCTCTTGGGCAATTTTAATTTCTTAAGCGGTTTTAGTTTCTTCAACAAGAATCCCTGTTTTGATTAGAGTGTCAGCGTTTGTTTTTGTTATTTGTGCTTGGCTCATAGACGAGATTAGCAAAACCAAAAGGATACTAATTTTAAATTTCATAATGGGGTATAAATTAAATTAAACAAATTAATGTATCTCAAAAGAGTAACTTTTTTAATACATTTACAAAGTTAGCAATAATCATTCCCGTTTTTTTAGAATTAATAAATTTTTAAATGTATAAATTAAGTTTTGTATCAACATTGATTCTTATTTTATTTTTATCTGTTTCATGTAGAGATAATTATGTTTTAAATGATGCTGGTTCTGATGCTTCAACCGACAGGACTGAATTGACGAAAATAAATTGGAATGAGTTCGATTTTTACCCCACCTCTACAACTGGACAAGTTATTCGCCACAATTTTTACGCACTTTCTTATCATGAAGAACACGAGCAGGCTGAATGGGTTGCCTATGAATTGAAATCCTCATATTCTTCTAAATATGATTACAAAAGGCCCTATTTTATTGAAGATCCTAAAGTGAAAACAGGTTCAGCAGATTGGCGGAATTATAAAAATTCTGGCTATGACAAAGGCCATTTGTGTCCGGCTGGCGACATGAAGTTTTCAAAACAAGCTTATAATGAAACGTTTTATACTTCTAATATTTCGCCACAAAAAGCTGATTTTAATGCTGGTGTTTGGAATCGTTTGGAACAAAAAGTTCGCTATTGGGCCGATAAATATGATGGGTTATATGTAATCACCGGTGGAATCTTGGATGCTAATTTGAAAACAATTGGTGAAGAAGATGTTTCTGTTCCGGATTATTTTTACAAAATTCTATTTGATGTTTCAAATGATAAACCACGAATAATTGCTTTTTTAGTTCCGCACAAAAACAGCGACCGACCACTTTATGAGTTTGTTGTTTCTGTTGATGAGTTGGAGGAGTTAACCGGAATTGATTTCTTTCATCATTTGCCGAATGAAATCGAAAACCAAATTGAAAAAAATGCGGATTACAAATCATGGAGTTTTAATTGATTATGAAGAACACATTATTATTTTTATTGATGATACTATCAAATGAAAATTTTGGTCAAGAGTTAAAAGTGATGACCTATAATATTCGATTAGACATTGACAGTGATGGAGAAAACAGTTGGCCAAATCGAAAAGAAAAAGTTTCTGATTTAATTCAATTTTATGAACCGGATATTTTTGGAATTCAAGAAGGATTGCCAAATCAAGTTCAATATTTAGATTCTGTTTTAACGGAGTATAAAGCGTTTGGAGCGGGAAGAGATGGAGTATTAAAAGGTGAACATAGTTCTATTTTTTACAAAAAAAACACATATGAATTAATCGAGTTTGATACGTTTTGGTTATCTGAAACTCCCTATGAAGTTTCAAAAGGATGGGATGCCGCTTTAAACAGAATTTGTACGTTTGGATTATTCAAGAATAAAGAAACAAAGCAATTTTTTTGGGTTTTTAATACACATTTTGATCATGTGGGAGAAATTGCCCGAGCTAAAAGTGCTCAGTTGATTCATCAGAAAGTTTCACAGGTAAACAAAAAAGATTATCCGATTGTCATTATGGGAGATTTTAACTTAGAACCGAATTCTGAGCCTATTTTATTTTTATCTAATCAATACATTCATTCAAAAAGTGTTTCCAAGTTGAGTTATAACTCCGGTGGAACTTTTAATGCGTTTGATTTTCATAAACCAATTAGTAAAGAAAGAGAAATTGATCATATTTTTGTTTCAAAAAAATCTTTTGAAGTCAAAAAATATGCAGTTTTAACGGATAGTTATTCTTGTAAATATCCCTCTGATCATTTTCCTGTATTTGTAGAGTTAGAGTTTTTAAAATAAACTACCACTCATTCACTTTATTAGCATCTAATTTTAAAAAGATAAACAATAAAATTGTAAACGACCAAAGGCTCGATCCTCCATAGGAAATGAAAGGTAGTGGAACTCCAATAGTTGGAAAAAGTTTGATTAGCATAGTAATGTTTACACAGTAGTGAGTAAATAAAATTGTGGCAACACAATACCCATAGACTCGACTGAATTTTGTCTTTTGTTGCTCTGCTAAATAGATTATTCGTAGAAAAAGCGTCACAAACAGTAAAATTATAACTGTTGAACCCACAAATCCCCATTCTTCGCCCACAGTTGTAAAAATATAATCAGAATGTTGCTCAGGGACAAAATCACCTTTTGTCTGCGTTCCCTCCATAAAACCTTTTCCAATTAATCCACCTGAACCGATGGCAATCATGGATTGGTTTAAGTTATATCCTTCATTTTTTAAATCAACGTCATCACTGAAGAGCACCTTAATTCTATCTTTTTGATGTGGTTCTAACACATTATCAAAAACAAAACCTACAGAAAGCACAAAAGAAGTCGCGGCAACAAAAACAATTAAATAAGCCAATGGATTTCTGTCAACCCTTCTTGCTCTCAAATAATGAAAAATCATAATCAAAACAATCCCAATTAAAATATACATGGGTTGAATGAGTAAGGCTACAAAAAAAAGTATGATAGCTAGAAAACCGGTCCACAGATACCATTCCGGTAAACCTTCACGATTTAAAACCAAGATCAATGACAAGAAAATCATAGCACTTCCTGCATCCGGTTGCAATAAAATTAAAAAAACCGGTAATAGAATAATTCCAAATGCAATTAATTGATGTCTTGTATTTTTTAAAAAAACCTGAGAATCGCTGAGAAATTTTGCTATTAATAAAGAAGTAGCTGTTTTAACAAATTCAGAAGGTTGCAAACTAAAAGAACCAATTCCATACCAATTGGTTTGACCCTTTACGGTTTTACCTAATACAAACAAACCGAGAAGCAAGACAATTCCAATAATATAAAATACAAAAGAGAATTTTTCGTATACTTTGGCATCAATCGTTAAAACAACAATAATTATTGGAATACTTAAAATGATAAAAAGAAGTTGTTTACCATAGAAATCACTAAAATCAAATTCTATAAATTCAACAGGAATTGAGGTGGAAAAAATATTTACCCATCCCATTATTACTAAAGTAAAATATAGTAAAACGGTAATCCAATCTAAATTTCCGGTTACACTTTGATTTTTCATTACAGATTAATTCTAAAGGGTTCACCACTTAAGACTTTTGCATATTCACTTTCTAAACTAGAGTTAAGAATTTTTTTCTCTAAATCAGTTCGAGTGATTTTTCCTTTAAGGTATTTTTCAATCATCAAACTGGCAATTGGACCTGCAATTCGAGCACCCCAATAACCATTTTCAACAAACACGGCAATAGCAATTTTCGGATTATCTTTTGGAGCAAAGGCCACAAAAATAGAGTGGTCGGTTAATTGCACGCGTTGACCATTTATTTTGGTAAAGTTCTCAGCAGTTCCAGTTTTTCCACAAATTTCAATTCCTTCTACTTGCAGTCGTGAAGCAGTTCCTTTATTATAAACGTCGAACAAACCTTGAATCACAGGCGGGAAATACTGTTTATCAATTGTTGTTTGATGTTTGGTAGTGAATTTTTTATCGATGGTATGATTTTTTATTTTCTTAATTACGTGAGGTGTATAGTAGTAGCCTTGATTTGCAACAGCACACATCACATTGCACAATTGAATTGGCGTCATTAAAACTTCGCCTTGACCAATTGAATTTGATATAATCGTAGTGCTTTTCCATCCGCCGGCAGAGTAATATTTATCGTATAATTTTGATGTTGGTACATTTCCTCTACGTCCCGGAGGTAAATCATAGCCCATAAAATTTCCTAAACCGAAACTTTTTAAATGATTACTCCAAGCATCCACACCATAAGCCGGTTTTGGATATTTTTCAATAATTTTTTTATAAGTATTTGCAAAATAGGTGTTGCATGAACTGTAAATTCCGGCATTCAAACTAAATCCTCCAGAATCGTGGCATTTCATAAATCGGTTTCCGTAGCTAAATCCTCGTCGGCAGAAAAAAGTTGTCTGTTCGTCAATTACTTCTTCTTGCAAACCAATAAGAGCAGTTAAGATTTTAAACGGAGAACCCGGCGGATATTCGGCTAATAATCCTCTGTCGTACAAAGGTTTTGCAATACTGTCGTTATACAAAGCAGTATAATTTTTAGAACGTTGTCTACCAACTAAAAGTGCAGGGTCATAGGTTGGAGCAGATATTAATGCTAAAATCTCACCTGTTCTTGGTTCAATCGCAACAATTCCACCTCGTTTGTTTTGCATGAGTTCTTCGCCATATTTTTGAATGTTGATATCCAAAGTAAGTGTGACATCGTCTCCTTGTTTAGATATAGTATCAAAAATCCCATCCTTATAAGGACCAATATCCCTGTTGAATTTATCTCGTTGGATATATTTTACACCTTTTCTTCCCCTTAAGAATTCTTCATATTGCTCTTCAACACCTTGTTTTCCTATCAAATCACCACTTTTGTAGTAAGGGTTTTTCTCAATTATTGCGGGATTAACTTGTGTGATAAAACCAAAAACATTGGCTCCTACACTTACTTGATAATCCCGTAAAGAACGTTTTTGAATATAAAAACCTTCGAATTTTCTAATTTTTTCTTGAAAAGCGGCATATTCTCTTTTGTTTAATTGGGGTAAAAAAACAGAAGGAAGTCGCGGACTATAGACAATGGCTTTTTTAAGTTTTTTATCGAATTCTTCTTTCGTAATATCAACTAATTCACAGAATTTTAAGGTATCAAGGTTTTTAATTTCCCTGGGAACAACCATAATGTCGTAGGATGGCTGATTGGCCACTAAAAGTTTTCCGTTGCGATCATAAATATATCCGCGTTCCGGATATTCATAAACAATTTTAATCGCGTTGTTTTCAGATTTTAATTTGTATTCGTCGTCAATTATCTGCAAATAAAATAGCCTTGCCAAAATGGCAATTGTTACAAAGATTATCAGAGATGGTAATATAGCTTTTCTCAATTTTTAGCGGGCTTAAACATATAGATGAGTAAAATACAAAGTATCAGTGTAAAGATAGTACTCAAAATGGTTCTAAGCAATATATCCCAGAAAAAACTAAATCGGAATATTTCCAGTAAAAAAAAGATGATGTGGTGTGTTAAAACGGATATTAACAAAAATGAAAATCGTTCAGGAGTGAGCCGTTCGTTAATTTTTACAGTTTGGTATTCATAACTCAAACCAAACGAAAATTTAAAAAAGGATGGTCTAAGATAAGCTAATGTTAAACAAGATGCTGCATGAACACCGCCGGAATTGTTAAACATATCCATAGTAGTTCCCAATAGAAAACTGGCTAGTAAAAGTCCGTTTTTGTTTCCGTTAACGGGATAAAGTAAAATGAATAGAATGTAGGGATAAGGATTGATGTATCCCAAAAAATTGATTTTACTAAAAATAGCAACCTGAGCCAAAATCAGCAATACAAAACGAATGATATTGAGGATTACCGTACTATTCATCTAGGTTTTGATTTTCTAATTCTAAAATTTCTTTACGGTCTTTGTTTTCAATAATATAAACATGACCCAAGCTCGTCATGTCGTTAAATAATTTTACATCAATAGTAAAATAGTTCGTTTTGTCGTCGGTATAAATTTTGTGAATGATTCCTATATTGACATTTTCCGGAAAAATAATCGATTGTGCACCGGTGACAATTGTATCTCCTTTTTTCACAGAAGCCAACCTTGGAACATCAATTAACTGAACATATCCGGTATTCTTTCCGTTCCAAGTTAAGGTTCCAAAATGATTAGTTTTTTTAATCTTGGCATTAATTTGCGATTTGATATTTAAAATACTAATTACAGTAGCATAATTTTTTGATGTATTTTCAACAATACCAATAATTCCTTTACTGTTTACAACGCCCATGTCAGGTTTAACACCTTTGGCAGTGCCGGAATTAATGGTTAAGAAATTTTCGTGAACATTATAGGAGTTATTGATGATTTTAGACTGAATCACTTTGTAGTTTCCAAAACTGCTCATTAATTCTTTATCAATGATTTTGGTAGTATCTTTTCTGTTATAAAGTAAGCTTTTTAAACGAGCATTTTCGTTGGCTAAACCTTCATTTTCCGTTTTTAAATTCAAATATTCATTTACGGAATTAATACGTTCATAAACACCACCGGTAATAAAATTAGCCGAATTTATTACCTTACTTCTATGGTATGAATGGGATTGAATAGTAAGCGATAACGAAATCACTAAAAGCAACAAAAACAGTAGTCGTGTACTGTTTTTTATGATAAAAGTAAATATCTGCTGCATGTTTCAGTGATTCAGATTCGTAATTCCGTTAGCGTAAATATCAGTAAAACTGATTATTTGATTAAAATACTTCTGAACTTGTTGATGTTTTTCAATGCAATTCCGGTACCACGAACAACTGCTCTCAAAGGATCTTCGGCAATATAAACCGGCAAATCAGTTTTAAGTGAGATTCGTTTGTCTAATCCGCGTAACATTGAACCACCTCCGGCAAGATAAATTCCGGTGTTGTAAATATCAGCTGCTAATTCTGGTGGAGTTTGCGATAAAGTTTCCATTACAGCATCTTCAATTCGTTGTATTGATTTGTCTAATGCTTTTGCAATTTCACGATAAGAAACATCAACTTGTTTAGGCTTACCTGTTAATAAGTCACGCCCTTGTACCGACATTTCATCTGGTGGTGTGTCTAGCTCTTCAATAGCGGCACCAATTTCAATTTTTATTTTTTCTGCGGTACTTTCTCCTACAAACAAGTTGTGTTGTGTACGCATGTAGTAAACAATATCATTTGTAAAAACGTCACCGGCAATTTTAACCGATTTGTCACACACGATTCCTCCCAAAGCGATTACGGCAATTTCAGTTGTTCCACCACCGATATCTACGATCATGTTTCCTTTTGGTTGCATAATATCAACACCGATACCGATTGCTGCTGCCATTGGTTCGTGAATCAAATACACTTCTTTACCATTTACACGTTCACACGATTCTTTTACGGCACGCATTTCTACTTCGGTAATCCCGGATGGAATACAGACCACCATACGTAAAGCAGGCGTGAACAAACGTTTTTTTAATGCCGGAATACTTTTGATAAACATACTGATCATTTTTTCAGAAGCATCAAAATCGGCAATTACACCATCTTTTAGTGGCCTAATTGTTTTTATGTTTTCATGCGTTTTACCTTGCATTAAGTTGGCTTCTTTTCCAACAGCGATAATTTTTCCCGATATTCTGTCACGAGCTACAATCGACGGAGAGTCAATCACTACTTTATCATTATGAATAATTAAGGTATTTGCGGTACCAAGGTCAATGGCGATGTCCTCGGTCATGAAATCAAAAAATCCCATACGTTTGTTTAGGGTTAATTAGGTTTATAAAATTGTAACGTACAAAGGTAAAAAAATTAATGTTTAAAATGACGTGTTCCTGTAAATACCATTGCAATTTTATTTTCGTTGCAATAGTTGATACTCAATTCATCTTTAATTGATCCACCAGGTTGAATAACAGCGGTTATTCCGGCATGATGAGCAATTTCTACACAGTCCGGAAAAGGAAAAAATGCATCACTTGCCATCACAGCACCTTTCAAATCAAAACCAAAAGTAGTTGCTTTTTCGATTGCTTGTTTTAAAGCATCCACACGAGAAGTCTGACCTGTTCCGGAAGCAATTAATTGTCCGTTTTTCGCGAACACAATTGTATTCGACTTTGTGTTTTTGCAAATTTTTGAGGCGAAAAGTAAATCTTCAATTTCTTGATGAGTAGGTGTTGTTAGGGTAACGGTTTTTAAACCTTCTTTATTGTCTGTAATGTTGTTTTTATCTTGAATTAATAATCCGTTCAAACATGTTCTAATTTGTCTGGCAGGTAATTCAACTTCATGCTGAACTAAAATGATGCGGTTTTTCTTTTCTTGTAAGATGATAACCGCTTCATCATCATAACTTGGAGCAATGACAACTTCGCAAAATAATTGATTGATTTCTAAAGCAGTTGCTTTGTCAATTTTTCCATTGGCAATTAAAACTCCGCCAAAAGCAGAAGTTGGGTCGCCTGCTAAAGCATCTAAATACGCTTGTTTCATAGAACTTCTTGTCGCTAAACCACAAGCATTGTTGTGTTTTAATATGGCAAAAGTTGGATCATTTTCTTTAAATTCCAAAATCAAATTTACTGCTGCATCAACATCTAATAAATTGTTGTATGACAATTCTTTTCCATGCAATTTGGTGAACATTTTATCAAAATCACCAAAGAAAAATCCTTTTTGATGTGGGTTTTCGCCATAACGAAGTACTTGACCATTTTCGATACTCTCTTTATAAACCGTTTCGTCGGTGTTAAAATAATTAAAAATAGCCGAATCATAATGCGATGAAACGTGAAAAGCTTTGGTTGCCAAATGACGTCTTTGTTCTAAAGTGGTAGCACCATTTTGTGACGAAATTAGATCTAACAAATAATTGTATTCATTCACAGAAGCCACAATAACAGTGTCTTTAAAATTTTTTGCAGCAGCACGAATTAATGAAATTCCGCCGATGTCAATTTTCTCGATGATGTCTGCTTCGGAAGCACCGGATGCCACAGTTTTTTCAAACGGATACAAATCCACAATCACTAAATCAATTTGTGGAATTTCAAAAGCTTTCATTTCTTCAATATCGCTTACATTGTCTTGACGATTCAAAATTCCTCCAAAAACTTTTGGGTGAAGTGTTTTTACTCTTCCTCCTAAAATCGAAGGATAAGAAGTGACTTCCTCAACCGGAACAACCGGAATGCCTAAGTTTTTAATAAATTCTTCGGTTCCACCCGTAGAATAAATAGTAACGTTATGGTTGTGTAATTTTTGAACAATTGGCTCTAATCCGGTTTTGTCAAACACTGAAATTAAAGCAGATTGAATGGTTTTTGTAGTTGTCATTGTGTTGTTGTTTTTTGAAGGTGCAAAAGTACTATTTGTCTGTTTAACTATCAAAGGAATACAAGATTACTTTTTTCTTTTTTTACTATTTTTTATTCGAAAATTATAAGAATTTTGTTTTTAGTTTTAGTGACGATTAACCACATAATTAATTTAGAAAGCAGAATACAAAAAACATCCGTTTTTAGTGTAACAAAACAGCAATTTAAACTACCAATCACTATATTTACAATAAAGAAAGAATTCTATGCTTTTGTACCTCCGTTTACTTAAAGAAAGTTTCAATTTTGCAATGAATGCGTTGCGAAACAATAAGTTGCGGACTTTTCTTTCTTTATTGGGTGTTACGATTGGTATTTTTTCTATCATAGCAGTTTTAGCAGCTGTGGATTCTTTAGACCAAAAGATAAAAGGCGATTTAGGTGACTTAGACAAAAATACAGTTTATTTATTACGATTTTCTTTTGGACCTACAGAAGTACCCGGTTGGAAGCGAGAACAGTTTCCCGATGTAACGTATGAGGAATTTGACTATTTGAAACGTTCGTTAAATGGCGTTGATAAAATAGCTTTTAATCTTTTTACCCGAAACGAAAACATAAAGTTTGAAGAAAGAACGGTGAGTTCAGTTCGTGTAACACCAACCACGAATGAGTTTGAAGGGATAGACGGAATAAAAATTGAACAAGGAAGATTTTTTAACGAATCGGAATCCAATTCAGGAACCGGAGTGATTATATTGGGTTTTGATGTTTGTAATGGTTTGTTTGATAGTCCGGAGCAAGCCATCGGAAAAAAGGTTCGAATGTATGGGCAACGTTTTAACGTGATTGGCGTTACTCAAAAGCAGGGATTTTCGACGTTTGGAGATAGTCGTGATAATGCAGTTTTTATTCCGATGAATTTTATTCGAAGACTTTATGGAGAAAACAGCGATATGCTTACACCGGCAATTTTGATAAAACCGGAAAAAGGTATCGATATGGAGGGTTTTAAAGGAGAAATTACACAAAAATTGAGGAATTTCAGAGGCTTAAAATCATCTGATATTGATAATTTTTTCATCAATGTGCTTTCCGGTTTCACCGATATGATTGATGAAATTGTAGGTGAATTGAATATTGTAGGTTGGATTATATCTGGTTTTTCACTTTTGGTTGGCGGTTTCGGAATTGCCAATATCATGTTTGTATCTGTTAAGGAAAGAACCAATTTAATTGGAATTCAAAAATCATTAGGAGCAAAAAATAAATTTATTTTGTTTCAGTTTTTATTTGAAGCAGTAATTTTATCTGTCATTGGTGGAATTATTGGTTTGGTTATGGTTTGGCTCATTGCAATGGTTTTATCCAAAGTATTGGATTTTGAATTTGTATTGAGCTTTTGGAATATGATGCTCGGTGCCGGATTAGCAGGAATTATAGGTTTGATTGCAGGAATTATTCCGGCGATTTCAGCTTCTAAATTAGATCCGGTGGAGGCGATTCGAAGTGGGATGTAATTACATACTTCATTGATTAATGTAATAGTTGTCATGAATATATCGTCTATTAGTTTAATTGCTTCTTTAGACTCCCATCAAACTATATGAAAAAAAGGAATAATATTTTTCACTTTTCAAAATTTTCTTAATTTCTTTTAAAGTTTTAACTTTTATATCAATTGTATATTTTTCTCCTAAATAGCCAAGTTTATCATACGAGATTAAGACAGGAATCAAATCTAAAAATACCTCAAAATTCTTTGAAATATAATCTCTAATTTCAAAATGTTCATGGTCTAAAATGGCTATTTCTTTTGTTGACTTTATCAAAATTAATAAATCACTCTCAAGATTTCCAATTTTATAAAACTCTTCATATTCTTCAAATTCGGTTAGCATCATACTTCCAAAAATTGAAAATCTTTTATATTTTACATTCAATTTAAATAATTCGAACAATTCAATTTCTGTTTCATTGCACTCTTTTTTAAATTCCAAAATATAATCACTAATAAATGCTTGAGCATAATCGTTATCAAAACCATTTTGTAGAAAGTCATCTAGTTTTGGAATTAATGAATTTATTTTAGCTATTTTTTGTTCTAAATGCTTGTGTTGCATAAATAAATATGTGTGGTTAATTTACTATAAAACTTTAAGATAAATTTACTAAAATAGTCAACATAAAAAAATCCCGATTCCTCGGGATTTCATTTTATCTAACATCTTCATTTAAAATTAAATCTAAATAGAGATTCACTTTGTCTTTTAATTCTTTTCGGTGGGTAATAAAATCTAAAAAACCGTGTTCTAACAAAAATTCTGAAGTTTGAAAACCTTCCGGTAAGTCTTTTCCGGTGGTGTCTTTCACAACACGAGGCCCTGCAAAACCGATTAATGCCCCCGGTTCACCAATATTAATATCGCCTAGCATGGCATAAGAAGCGGTTGTTCCTCCCGTGGTAGGATCGGTACATAATGAAATATACGGAATTTTCGCTTCTGCTAATTGTGCTAATTTGGCTGAGGTTTTGGCCAATTGCATCAAAGAATAGGCTGCTTCCATCATTCTGGCACCTCCGGATTTAGAAATCATCAGAAAAGGCACTTTGTTCTTGATGGAGTAATCGATTCCTCTGGCAATTTTTTCACCAACCACAGCTCCCATAGAACCTCCAATAAAGGCAAAGTCCATGCAACAAACCACCAAATCCTTACCTTTTGATTTTCCCACGGCTGTTCGAACCGCATCTTTCAATCCGGTTTTATCGTAGGCTTCCTTCAAGCGGTCAGAATATTTTTTTGTGTCCACAAAATGCAACGGATCTTTGGAAGTCATTTTGGCATCCAATTCTTTGAATTCATTATTGTCAAACAGTATTTCAAAATATTCTTTACTGCCAATTCGCACATGAAAATCATCATCGGGACTTACCCAAAGGTTTTTGGCTAATTCGTCCTGATCAATAATTTTTCCGGTTGGTGATTTGTACCAAAGTCCTTTCGGAACATCTTTTTTATCCTCCGTAGCGGTTTGAATTCCTTTTTCTGTTCTTTTAAACCATGCCATATAGTAAGTATTCAGTGTTCAGTATTCAGTATTCAGTTTTTATAGTGTATTCACATTGTTCAAATCAGCGAATGCTTGCTCTAAACGTGTGTTGAATGTAACTTCACCTTCGCGAATCCATTTTCTTGGGTCGTAATGTTTTTTGTTTGGAGAATCTGCTCCGTCCGGGCTTCCGATTTGTGTGCGTAAATAGTCAATTTTATTTACCATATAGTCACGAATTCCTTCTGTAAAAGCGAATTGTAAATCGGTGTCAATATTCATTTTTACTACACCATAGGAAATGGCTTCTCTAATTTCTTCAATCGTAGAACCGGATCCGCCATGAAATACAAAATCGATAGGATTTGAGTCTGTATTGAATTTTTTCTGAACATATTCCTGAGAATTTTTCAAAATCACAGGAGTTAATTTCACGTTTCCTGGTTTGTAAACACCATGCACATTACCAAATGCGGCAGCAATGGTAAATTTCGGACTCACTTTCATTAATTCTTCATAAGCATAGCTTACTTCTTCCGGTTGAGTATATAATTTTGAAGAATCAACATCTGAATTATCAACACCATCTTCTTCACCACCGGTAACGCCCAATTCTATTTCTAAGGTCATACCCATTTTACTCATACGAGCCAAATATTCTTTACAAATATGAATGTTTTCTTCGAGAGGTTCTTCAGACAAATCAATCATGTGTGAAGAAAACAATGGTTTTCCGGTTTCGGCAAAATGTTTTTCAGAAGCATCCAACAACCCATCAATCCAGGGCAATAAATTTTTTGCACAATGGTCGGTATGTAAAATTACAGTGGCTCCGTAGGCTTCAGCTAATGTGTGAATGTGTTTTGCTCCGGCAATTCCGCCTAAAATAGCAGCACGTTGACCTTCATTTGAAAGACCTTTTCCCGCATTGTATGATGCACCGCCATTCGAAAATTGAATAATCACCGGAGCTTTTAATTTTGCAGCAGTTTCTAAAACACCATTGATAGTACTGGATCCGATAACATTTACAGCCGGTAAAGCAAATCCTTTTTCTTTAGCATAGTTAAAAATCTCCTGAACTTGATCTCCGGTTGCAACGCCCGGTTTTATGTTGTGTGCCATTTTGCTTAAATATTAGTTAAGTTACAAAAATAAGAATTAATCGAGTGAACAAAAAATTATTGACTATAAAATCGATGTGTTTGGGATTGAATTTCTAAAAAAAATACGATAACGTTTTAGAAAGGGTAATTTATTCCCACATTGAAAACCGTATTGCTGAAGTTGTATTCTCTAAACCATCTTTTGCCTTCCTCGTGTGCCGGATTGTAGGTTTTGAATCCAAAATCGAAACGGGCTACCACAAATCCGAAATCATATCGAATACCAAAACCGGAACCTACCGCAATATCTTTTAAAGAATCTAAACCATCAAAAATAAAATCTTCATCTTCCACATTATCCAAAACGTTCCAAATGTTTCCGGCATCTACAAAAAGTGCACCTCGTAACTTTCCGAACATTTTAAAACGGAATTCAGCATTCACCAGAATTTTCATGTTGGCTTCGTTAAAATCATTTTGATTTCCACTGCTTCCCGGACCAAGCCCGTAGGGACGCCAAGCTCTATTGTCATTAGAGCCTCCACCGAAATAACTACGTGAAAACGGAATACTGTTTGAATTTCCGAAAGGAATGGCGATTCCGAAAAATGTTCTGGTTGCAAAAACCATGTTGTTCCTCAAATCAAAATGTTTGATAAATTCAAATTCACCTTTTAAATATTGCGAAAACTCAATGTCAAAAAAAGTTTTATTCCCATTCGGACCTGTAGGTTGATTGGATGCATCAGCAACAAGGGATAATATATTTCCGGCTGATTCGCCTTTAATCCTTAAAACATAAAAATTATTGTCTAACAGACTGGTTTTTGTAGTTTTAGAAAAGCTATAAGTTGATGCAATAATTAGGTTGTTTTCTGTTAGCCTGTTTTTTCGCTCATTTATACTTCTTATGGTATTAAAATCAGTTTCAGATGGATCAATGCCCGGCTCATTGATTAAAACATCATCGAGAAAACCGTTTGTTCCGAAAGGGATTTTTAAGTTACCATCGTCATTTAAATATTCCGGATCCAATGTATAATTTTGAGCAATATCATTCAACGCTTCATAAGAAGAACGGTAAACATTAAAATAATTATTTACGTTTATGTTTTTAATATATTGGATGTTGAGTAAATCAAATCGAACGGAGTTATATCGTTTAGGTGTCCAATTGTAGGTGAGTGAGCCGGTGAAATTTTCTTTATCCAAACCAATATTTTGTTGTTTGGCAAAACCTAAACTGATTTGAGTTGATGGAATCATTTCTTTTGAGATGATTTTATCTGTTTTTACAGGGAAGAAGAGCCTTGGAAAGTTTAAACGCATATCAGCACCGTATTCTGAAATGTTGAAAAAAGTATTATCCGGATTCGCCAAATCTTGTGAAGAGCCAATGTTTCCTCTAGCCGCTATTTCTAAAGTTTCTGCACCATTGAAAATATTTCGTATAGAAAATGATGTATTTCCTGCTAAACCGAAGTCCTGAATATTGGAGTGTAAAGCATCAAATGACGCACCAAAACTGTATTTTTTTCTCGGACTCAGGTAAATGTTAGCAATTAAGGAACCGGATAAACTATCGTTTGGGTCTAATTCATATTGAATGGAAGGATAGCTAAATACTTTAAAATTATTTAACGATCGAGAAGTTAAGTTGTTTCTGTAATCGGCATAAGTTCCACCTTTACTTATAAAGACAGCATCGGTAATTGCTTTTGGTCTGTATTTTAATTTGTCAATACTGTAAAGGTTGTAATTGTTGTAAACAACACTGTCGGCAATTTTTACTTTATTTTTTGAGGATGGATTGTCGGTATAAATATTTACCTCACTAATTTTATACACTTTAAATGGTGTGGTAACAATTGAGTCGCCATCGCGATAAGAATAATCACTTATTAATAAATCTATATTTGCTTTATTACCTGTTTTGATAGTATCGACATCAAAATTGATATAATTCTGTTGAAAATTATACACACCATTGTTGCGAAAATAATTTGTTAATCGGTTTCTTTCTTCTTCAAAATTATCAGATTTATATTGTTGTCCGGTTTTGATAACGGATAATTGTTCCGTTCGTTTGTATAATGAATCAATAACGGGAGAAGAAATTTTGCGATTTATACTGTCGAGAATATAAGGAGTTCCAAGATTAACTGTGTAAGTTGTTGATGCTTTCTTTTTACCAATCGTATCAATGCTTGCTGTTGCATTTACTTTAAAATAGCCTTCATTAAAATAATATGCTTTTAGTTTTGTAATCGATTTTTTTATTTTGGTCTCATCCAAGATTACCGGTGCTTCACCGGTGTTTTCCAGAAAATTATGAATGCCTGAGTACCAAAATGATTCGCCTAAGCGATAGACTTGTTTGGAAGATAAGAACTTTGAAGTTCTGTTAAATCGTATGGAATCTTTGATAAATTTTTCAGCAAATAACGAATCGTGATCCGGTTTGGCCCAATTGTAAAGATATAAACTGAAAGGTAAATTTAAAAACCGAGTGTTTGTTTTTTGAGATAACAATTCGGTAATGTCTTCGTTTTTAACTTTTTTTCCGTCAACAATTATCTCTGATTTGGCGAGTAAGTTTTTTCCCTCCGGAACTCTTTTGACAGAATTACAGGCATAAAAAAACAGTGCAATTAAAATTATTAATGATATTTTTGCGGAAATCTTTTTCAATTGAATTAGAAATTTAGTTCAAAAGTACATTATTTTATGGTTAGTAAAAACCAAATTAAACGAATTACGGCCTTGCAACAAAAAAAGTTTAGAACCGAACATGAACTTTTTATTGCCGAAGGCTTTAAAGTAATTCAAGAATTGTTCCAATCACATTATGAAATTCAGGAATTTTATTCCACAGATGCGACTTTACAATTGAATAATAAAGTTAGACCGGAGATAATTTCAGAAGCGGATTTAAAAAAAATAAGTTGTTTAAAAACACCTAATACTTGTTTGGCGGTTTTTAAAATATCTCCTTCGAAACCAATAAAATATGAAGGTTTAACTTTGCTTTTAGACGATATACGTGATCCCGGGAATTTGGGAACTATCATCCGATTATGCGATTGGTTTGGTATTGATCAATTGATTTGTTCCGAAGAAACTGTTGATGTATATAATCCAAAAGTAATTCAGGCGACCATGGGTTCAATAGGAAGAGTGAATGTGGTTTATACATCGCTTAAAAACTATTTAAAGAACACAAATCAGCCCATTTATGGAGCCTTTATGGATGGAGATGTTGTTTATGATTCTCCTTTACCAAATGACGCTGTTTTAATTATGGGTAATGAAGCCAACGGAATTAGTGCAGAGATTGATGTTTTGATTCAGCATAAAATTAGTATTCCACGTTTTGGAAAAACTCAAAAAGCAGAAAGCTTGAATGTAGCTACTGCTACTGCAATTCTCTTAAGTGAATTTCGGAGAAATCTTTAATGGAATGTGAAGTTCACAAAAAAACCTCTTGTTTTCATGGAGTCTACCGATGATGTCCATGGACTATTTGGGTCATTGTCCCGAATCAACTCATCGTTAAAACTAAATACACCTCTAATTGAAGGGGAGAATTTAAAATATTCTAAATAGATGTCAATTCCAAAGCCAACCTCATAAAAATTTGTCCATTTGGTCATTCGGAAACGATTATTAGAATTATCATCTTGAGCATTCGCGTTACTGGAAAGATTTAATGCCGTTGAAACACCACCAACCAAATATGGTCTGATATTTCCTAATCGTTGCGAAGAAAATTTCAAAAGCAGAGGAAAGTGAAGGTAAGTTGATTTTACTTCCCGCATGGCATCAAATTGATTTTCAAAATTGGGGAAAGTTAAATTTCGCTGTGTATAATATAAACCAGGTTCAAATCGTAAGTTTATATTTTGGTGTAAACGCAAATCACCCACCAATCCAACATTAAATCCGGTGGTGGTTTCAGACAAAATTTCTTCAGTGATGCGGTTTTGATCTATTTTAAAGTCATAGGAATTAAAGCCTAAAAAATAGCCCCAATGCACCCGTTGTTTATCAAAATTTTCAAGATGAATAATTGGATCTTTCCCAAAAATTCCACTAAACTGTGCATTCGAATGGATACTTAAAAAAAATAGTATGGCAAAAAAAACTGTTCTCATTTTACTTTTTTGATGCTGAATAAATAGTGGCAACACCAAATGTTTGTGGCATCGCTGCTACGTCTATAAACCCAACTTTTCTCAAAATATTGTTTAAAGCTTCTCCAAACGGAAAAACAGATGCTGATTCTGATAAATAAGAATAGGCAGAATTATCTTTAGAGAATAGTTTTCCGATTAATGGTAAAATATTTTTGGTATAAAAATAATAACCTTGTTTAAATGGGAAGTTCTTTGGAACAGAAGTTTCTAAAATGACAAAAATTCCATCTGGTTTTAAAACTCTCAGAATTTCTGCCAACCCTTTTTCCAAGGTTTCAAAGTTTCTAACACCAAAAGCAACTGTGATGGCATCAAAAGAATTGTCTTCAAAGGGAATGTTTTCAGAATCACCTAAAACCATTTCTATTTTATTTGAGAGTTTCTTTTGTTCGATTTTTTTTCTTCCTACATCGAGCATTCCAGCAGAAATATCTAAACCAACAATTTTTTTAGCATCGGTTTTTGTCATCAAAATAGCTAAATCACCGGTTCCTGTTGCAATGTCAAGAATTGTATCCGGTTTTTTTGCAGCTACCATAGCCAGCACTTTTTTACGCCATTTTACATCAGTGCCAAAAGAGATTACACGGTTTAGTCCATCATAATTGCCCGAAATGGTATCAAACATTTGTGCAACTTGCTCTTTTTTACCTAATGTGGAATCTTTATAAGGTGTTACTGGTTTCGACATACATTATTTTTAGGCAAATATAAACTATTCTGCTAGGATGACAATAGTTGAATGATTTAATTTGTTTAATTTATTTACATAAAGAGTAAACAAAATATCACTGTTTTTAGTGATATAAAAAAAATCACTAGAAGTGGGTATTGTATATGTGTTTGATAATGTGCAATTTTACCACATGAATCAAATGTTACACATCATGTTGTCAAAAATTATCAAGGCTGAACTGAAGTGGGTACTATTGGCACTAGTTATCACATTTTTTCTTGTTAGCAGTATCGACAGTGTTGCTTTAATGAGCAATACTGAAGTTGGGGTGCCACAAACGTTCTTAGGGTTAAATTTGTTTTTGGAAATTTTAGTTTTTTTCGCTTTTAGTACCTTTGTGGTATTTGGTATTAAAGGCTTCTTTGAGATGTATTCTCAAAGGTTTGCCAATGTCGTTATCTTCATTTCTGGAGTATTTCTGGCAGTGGTAATTTTTATATTAAGTTATCAGATACTGATGCTTGAATAGGCCAATTCAAACATGACGCATTGATTCTAAACATCCCTTTTGGGATGTTTTTTTATTTTCGAATGTAGGTTTGATAAGTAAAATCTACTAAATGTTTTTCATCCTTAGGATGATATTCTTCTTCTACTAATTGCCAATGATCAGGATTAATTTCTGGAAAAAAGGTATCTGCATCAAAAGAGCTGTGAACGCGAGTAAGTTCAATGACATCAGTATAGTCAAGCGATTGTTTGTAAATTTCTCCGCCACCAATAATAAATGCATCTTCATTTTCGGGAACAAATTCGAGAGCTTTTTCAATACTGTCAACTACAATACAATGTTCTGGTTGAAAGTTCTTCTGTCTTGTAACAATAATATGAGTTCGATTTGGAAGAAGTTTAGGAAAACTTTCAAATGTTTTTCTTCCCATTACGATATAATGACCGGAAGTCAGTTCTTTGAAACGTTTAAAGTCATCCGGTAAGTGCCAAACCAAATCATTATTTTTTCCTAAGGCATTGTTTTCTGCCGCAGCAGCAATCATTATAATCATGATTAAATTTCTTTTTTTAGAATTTAGTTTCTTTTTCTATTTTTTGTTCCAATTGTTTGATGCGTTGTTCTTGTTTGGCCATTAAACGCTCAATCTGTTCACGTTCCCATTCCTTATTCATAAACCTGTCAGTAATATAGACTTTAATAAAATGGAGTATAAAAAGAAAAAACCAAATGGTCACAGCCCATAAATACCATCCTTCAAAAGGTTGAATGTCAAAGAGTTTTTCAATCAATAGAAAGAACAAACTACCAATCAAAAACAAAACAAAATGATAGTACAATCTTTTTTTCTGTTTGATTCTCCGCCGAGCATATTCATATTGTTCGTGTTGCTCTGTGTTCATAATGGTCTTTTTTATTGTTTTTTTGGTTCTGAAAGGTATTATTTTTTTGAAAAATAAAAAAATGAAATTACATATAATGAAATACGAAACCGTTTTCCTATTTTAATAATTGCAAATGAAGTAGTTATAAATTAGCAAATTTACTTTTTTTGAGCAGGGTTATTAGCAATATGGTAAAAGTAGTGCTAACTATTTGATTTTCATTATTCTGTTTGTTTCTTTGTAGCATAATTCTAAAAATTAGATAGTTATGGCAATTAAGAAACAATTTATAAAAACTAAACCGGTTTGTAAAGTAACTTTTTCAATCGATGCAAAAGAAGCAACTACTGCTGCTGTTGTTGGTGACTTCAACAATTGGAATCCGAAAGAAGGAGAATTAAGCAAATTAAAAAACGGAACTTTCAAAGCTACATTTGAATTACCGGCTTCTAACTCCTATGAATTCCGTTATTTAGTTGATGGAGAATTCGTAAACGATGATCAAGCGGATGCTTACAAATGGAATGATTTTGCTGCTGCTGAAAATAGTGTTGTAGCGGTTTAATTTTAGTTTTTTAAAAAGATTTAATCCGTTTGATTTTAATCGAACGGATTTTTTTATTTTTATATAGCTACTGCACCCTTAATATGCGGATGCGGATCATATCCTTCCAACGTAAAATCGTCAAACGTAAAATCGAAAATATTTTTAATTTCCGGATTCAAAACCATTTTTGGTAACGGTCTTGGCTCACGTGAAAGTTGTAATTCCAATTGTTCTATGTGGTTGTTATAAATATGTACATCACCAAAAGTGTGAATGAAATCACCCGGTTGTAAATCACAAACTTGTGCGATCATCATGGTTAGTAAAGCATACGATGCAATATTGAAAGGAACACCTAAAAAGATGTCGGCACTGCGTTGATACAATTGACAACTTAATTTTCCATCGGCTACATAAAACTGAAAAAAGGCATGACAGGGTGGAAGTGCTGCTTTTCCATTGGCTACATTTTCTGCAAATGATTTAGAAGTATCCGGCAAAACTGAAGGATTCCAAGCGGAAACCAACATTCTTCTACTATTTGGATTTTTCTTTAACGTTTCTATTAATTCAGTAATTTGATCAATTTCTTCACTGTTCCAATTTCGCCATTGATAACCGTAAACAGGACCCAAATCACCATTTTCATCGGCCCATTCGTCCCAAATTTTTACTCCGTTTTCTTTTAAATAATTGATATTAGTATCGCCTTTCAAAAACCATAACAACTCATAAATAATCGATTTTAAATGTAGTTTTTTGGTTGTCACCATCGGAAAACCTTCACTTAAATCAAAACGCATTTGATAACCGAAAACACTGATGGTTCCTGTTCCTGTTCGATCGCCTTTTTGCGTTCCGTTTTCTAAAACGTGTTTGACTAGGTCGTGATACTGCTTCATTTTTTTCTGATTCTATAAACATTAAACGATTTAACTAAATTATTTTCGTAAAAAAACAATAGTGTAGGAATTCCTATAATTTCAGATGAAATGATTATAATATTTCTAAAAGTAAAAAATAAAATTACAGCAATTACAATACTTGTAAAAAAGCTAGATAATATTAAAGTTTTAGATACTTTACCAAAAATATCATTTATGTGTGTTTTTTCTTTTCTTAAACAATTAGAACAAGTAGTGTCTTTAAAATCACCATTTTGCATTTGATATGTTCCTCTATCGCTTTCACTGATAGAAATTTTATTTTCATGCCTGCAATGATTACAAATAAAATGATGTGTCATAATCTATCCAATTATCATCCCTGCAATAGTCGCCGACAACAAAGATGCAATACTTCCGCCAATCACCGCTTTTAAACCAAATTCAGAAAGTGTTTTACGTTGTCCGGGTGCTAATGAGCCAATTCCTCCAATTTGAATTCCGATCGATGCAAAATTGGCAAATCCACATAACATATAGGTTGCCATAATAACTGATTTATCATACGTAAAATGAATGGCATTGGCTGCATTTTTCAATTCTGCTAATTGAATGTAACCAACAAATTCCGAAGCTGCCAATTTAATTCCAAGCAATTGACCCATTAACATGACATCTTCTTGAGCAACCCCAATTAACCACATTAAGGGAGCAAAGACAATTCCTAAAATAGTTTCTAAGGAGAATTTTGAATAAGGTGTGTTTGCTGCGATAACATCATTTAATCCGGTTAAACTACCGATTTTGCCTAATCCGTAATTAATCATTGCAATAAAAGCAATAAATACTAACAACATCGCTGCAACATTGGCCGCTAGTTTTAAACCTTCAGTTGTTCCAGTAGCAATAGCATCAAGGATATTTGAACCAATTTTATCTTTGGAAACTTCTACATTGGTATCAATGGATTCTGTCTGAGGATATAAAATTTTAGAAACAACTATAGCTCCGGGAGCAGCCATAACAGATGCCGCAAGTAAATGCTTGGCAAATTCCAATCGTAAAACGGGATCATTTCCTCCTAAGAAACCTATGTAAGCGGCTAATACACCTCCTGCAACTGTGGCCATTCCGCCTACCATCACTAAAAGAATTTCACTTTTATTCATTTTCTCCAAATAGGCTTTAATCATTAGTGGAGCTTCGGTTTGTCCCAAAAAAATGTTACCGGCTACTGATAAACTCTCGGCACCCGAAATGTTCAAAATTTTGGTTAAAAGCATAGCTAGCCCTTTTACTACAATTTGTATTACTCCTAGATAGAATAATAAAGAAGTTAGTGCTGAAAAGAAAATGATGGTTGGCAAAACCTGAAACAAAAAGATAAACCCGAAATTATCTACATTCATCATTCCGCCTAATAAAAATTCACTTCCGGCTCTTGTAAAGTCTAATACTTTCACAAATAATCCACCAACAAATTCAAATATATTCTTAACAAAAGTAATTTTTAGTACTCCGATAGCTAAGATTAACTGAGCGAAAATCCCAATTCCAACCGTTTTCCAATTAATGCCCTTTCGATTTGAACTGAACACATAGGCTAAAGCTAAAAGGGATAGCATTCCTAATATTCCTTTCCATAAACTAGTCATTGAAAAACCTTCACTGGCAATGAGTTTTGCTTGACTTTGAACCGGTTTTATTTTATTGGATGAAAAAAAGGAATAGGCTTTGTCTTTTGATTTTAAAGTCAAAAGCGAATCTGATTTTGCAGTAATTGTGAATCGTTTCGTTGGAGCATCAGCACCGTTTTCAAATAAAAAAAGGTAGTTGTCTTGTACTAAATAATCTCCTTTCTGTGTAAGACTATCTGAACTGATTTTAAGTTCATAACTGCCCTGTTTTAATTCTAAGTAATCCGATTCAGAAGAGCTCAGTTGCCATTTTTTTTCTATTTCTTGAGCATTAAAACCAAGTGAAAACAACAAGGTTAGTGTAAGTACTATTATTTTTTTATACATATTTTATAAAAATGGGATTGTTTATTTAAGATTCCTTTTTCGAAATTTCGTCTCTAATCTTGGCAGCTTTTTCGTAGTCTTCGTTTTGCACCGCTTCGTTTAAAAGCTCATAAAGTTCTTGAACACTTTTTCCACTATAATTGTCTTTCGGTGTAGCTTCTTCAGAACCAAATGTTTCAGGCGAACTTAAAACGCCATCGTTGTCTTCGTTAGGATTATCTGGCTCCATAGAGTTGCCTTTTAGATAAACCCCTGCTTTATCTAAAATATTTTTGTATGTAAAAATGGGAGCATTAAAGCGTAAAGCCAATGCAATAGCATCGGAAGTACGAGCATCTATAATCTCTTCAATTTTATCACGTTCGCAAATGATACTGGAATAAAAAACACCATCCACTAATTTATGAATAATCACTTGCTTCACCACAATATCAAATCTGTCGGCAAAATTTTTAAACAAATCATGCGTGAGTGGGCGAGGAGGTTTTATTTCTTTTTCCAAAGCAATAGCAATCGATTGAGCTTCAAAAGCACCGATCACAATGGGTAATTTTCGCTCTCCATCTACTTCGTTTAGAATCAATGCGTAAGCACCGTTTTGGGTTTGGCTGTAAGAAATTCCTTTTATGGCTAGTTTAACAAGACTCATATTTGATGTTGTAATGCACTAAAAATAAGGCATTTATGCTTAATTAGTAATAAAAAAAAGGGCTATCTAAACAAAGATACAACTATCTCAATTTAGATAGCCCAATAAGGGCACAATTTATAAAAAATTATGAATTTTGAGCTTTAAAATCTTTTAATTTTTGAGTCAATTTAGGAACAATCTCAAAAGCGTCACCAACTACACCATAATCGGCTACTTTAAAGAATGGTGCTTCCGGATCAGAGTTGATTACTACTTTAACCTTTGATGAATTAATTCCGGCAATATGCTGAATAGCTCCAGAAATTCCAATGGCTATATATAAATTAGTCGCTACTGGTTTTCCGGTTTGTCCAACATGCTCGCTGTGAGGTCTCCAACCTAAATCAGATACCGGTTTTGAACAAGCAGTTGCAGCACCTAAAACAGTTGCTAAATCTTCCACTAAAGCCCAATTTTCAGGACCTTTCAAACCACGACCACCTGATACTACAACTTCTGCATCAGCTATGGTTACTTTTCCGGTTACTTTTTCTACGTTTTCAACTTTTACATTAAAATCAGCATCATTTAAATTGGGAGAAAAATCTTCTGTGGACAAAGTTGAATTACTTTCAACTAATCCATACGAGTTTTTAGCCAAACCTAGTACTTTTACATCTGTAGAAATTTCGGTGATATTGAATGCTTTGTTTGAAAAAGCATTTCTTTTTACTTGAAAAGGCGAAGTACTCAATGGCAATCCAACCACATTTGAAGCAAAACCTGCTTCTAATCCAACAGCAACAAATGGGGCTAAATAAATGCTATCTGTAGTTGAGGAAAGCACTATCACTTTTGCTCCCTCTTTTTGAGCAGCTTGTTTGATTACATCTGCATAAGCTTTTGCATTAAAAGTGGCTAATTTATCGTTTGTTACTTTCAATACTTTGTCTACTCCATATTTTGATAATTCTGAAACATCGCCAGGATTTACGGTAACTGCTGTTACAGTTGTTCCTAATGATTCAGCTACTTTTTTGGCATAGGAAGCTAATTCAAAAGCTACTTTCTTTAATTTTCCATCTGCCGATTCTGCATATATTAATAATGACATAATTTTTTGTTTTAAAGTTTAATAATGGTTTATGAGCTTAAGTGTCTGAACACTAAAAACTGAACACTGGCTACTAGATAACTTTAGCTTCGTTGTGTAACAAACTTACTAATTCATCCAAATTATCAGCACTTACTAATTTTACTGCTGATTTTGGAGCCGGTTTTTCAAATTTTACCGCTTTTGTGTTCACATTAGCTCCAATCGGTTCTAAAACGGTTAGAACTTTTGTACGTGCAGTCATAATTCCTCTCATGTTGGGGATTCTCAAATCTTTTTCTTCAACCAATCCTTTTTGACCACCAATTACTAAAGGTAAAGAAGCTGAAATAGTTTCTTTTCCACCATCAATTTCTCTGATTGCTTTGACTGAAGAACCATCAACTTTTACATCAATACATGAGTTTACAAAATTGTAACCCAATAGACCTGCAATCATTCCGGGAACCATTCCACCATTATAATCCAAAGATTCTTTACCGCAAATCACTAAATCATATTGACCTTGTTTGATTACATCCGCTAATTGTTTGGCAACAAAAAAACCGTCAGTTGGATTGGCATTTACACGAATTGCTTCATTTGCTCCAATTGCCAATGCTTTTCTCAAGGTAGGCTCTGTATCAGTCCCGCCAACATTAACAACAGTTACGTTTGCTCCTTGTTGCTCTTGAAACCAAATGGCTCTGGTTAAACCAAATTCATCATTCGGGTTGATAACAAATTGCACTCCGTTGCTGTCAAATTCAGCATCGCCGTTTGTAAAATTAATTTTTGAAGTAGTATCAGGTACATGACTGATGCAAACTAATATTTTCATATAATAGGTTTAAATTATTTTTCGGTACGAAAGTACAAATAAATTTTCGAATTTTAGTATGCGTGCATAATATTTTTTCAGTATTATATCGTTTTCGTAGGGTGTTATAATTGTTTTTTAATTTTTTTCTCTCAACTAATGCGAAATCTGAATTAAAATAACACAAAAAATTGTCAACTATTTTACTCTCAAAATATGCATTTAAGTGATTTTTAATTTTTATTTTTGCCTTTCGATAAAAAGACTTAAGAAAATATAAATATGAGAACAATTCAATTCAGAGAAGCAATTTGTGAGGCCATGAGCGAAGAAATGCGTCGTGACGAAAGCATTTATTTAATGGGTGAAGAAGTAGCAGAATATAATGGAGCTTACAAAGCTTCAAAAGGAATGTTGGATGAGTTTGGTCCAAAAAGAGTAATCGATACACCTATTGCAGAGCTTGGTTTTGCCGGTATTGCTGTAGGTTCAGCAATGAACGGCTGTCGTCCGATTGTAGAATTTATGACCTTTAATTTTTCTTTGGTTGGAATTGATCAAATTATAAACAATGCAGCTAAAATGCGTCAAATGTCAGCCGGACAATTTCCCATGCCGATGGTTTTCAGAGGACCAACTGCTTCTGCCGGACAATTAGCCGCTACGCACTCGCAAGCTTTTGAAAATTGGTTTGCTAATACACCTGGACTAAAAGTTGTCGTTCCATCCAATCCTTATGATGCAAAAGGATTATTAAAATCGGCAATTCGTGATAATGATCCTGTCATTTTCATGGAGTCTGAACAAATGTATGGTGACAAAATGGAAGTTCCGGAAGGAGAATATACTATTCCACTTGGTGTAGCAGATATAAAAAGAGAAGGTTCAGATGTAACCATTGTATCCTTTGGAAAAATCATTAAAGAGGCATACATAGCAGCTGATGAATTAGCAAAAGAAGGAATATCATGTGAAATCATCGACTTAAGAACGGTTCGTCCGATGGATTATGATGCCATTTTAAAATCGGTTAAAAAAACTAACCGTTTAGTTGTTTTAGAAGAGGCTTGGCCGTTTGCTAGCGTTGCTTCGGAGATTACTTATATGGTACAAGAAAGAGTTTTCGATTATTTAGATGCTCCTGTTCAACGTATTACAACAGCAGATACTCCGGCACCTTATTCGCCTTCGTTATTAAAAGAATGGTTGCCTAATTCAAATGATGTAATTAAAGCAGTAAAAAAGGTTTTGTATAAATAATCAAAATAAAAACTATATTTGAAACTTCATCAACGCGTTATTTGATGAAGTTTTTTTTACAAATTGCAATGAAAATTAAAAGCCTACTTTTTTTGTTTTTACTTTTTTCGGCCTCAATAATTGCTCAAACCAAAGTAAGTGGCATTGTTGTGGATGAAAACAATGACCCTATTCCATTTGCCAATGTTTATTTCAAAAATTCCACCGAGGGAGTAATTACAAATGAAAACGGGCGATTTTATTTAGAATCTCAAAAAAGTTATGGGATTTTAGTCGTATCATTTATTGGTTACACCGCTCAAGATGTAAAACTTGAAAAAGCAGTAACCTATAATATGAAAGTAACTTTAACGGAAGGGGAAACCCTCCGTGAAGTCGTCTTGGTCTCCGGAAAGTTGTCCAAAAAAAATAATCCGGCTATTGATATTCTTCGCAAAATTTGGGAAAGAAAACGGAAAAATGGTTTAAGACAATTCAACCAATACCAATATGATAAATACGAAAAAGTAGAGTTTGATCTCAATACCATCGATAGTGCTACCATGAAAAGTAGGGTTTTTAGAGGGATGGAATTCGTTTTTGAACAAATGGATACCTCTGCGATTACCGGAAAAACCTACTTACCGATATTTATAAATGAATCGCTTTCAGAAGTTTATGGAGATAATGTTTCCAATCGTGAAAAGGAAATTCTTAAAGCCAATAAAAATTCAGGTTTTAGCAATAATCAACAAATTATTGCCTTTGTAAAAGATTTATATGCCGATTATGATATTTACAATAATTATCTGAAGTTTTTTGATAAAGACTTTGTGAGTCCACTTTCTAGAACAGGGATTCATGTCTACAATTATGCTTTAACCGATAGTATGTATATCGATAATAAATGGTGTTATAACATAGTTTATTATCCTCGTAGAAAAGGTGAACTCACATTTAAAGGCGATTTTTGGGTGAATGATACGACGTTTGCTATCAAAAACATCAATATGGCCGTGACCAAAAGTGCGAACATCAACTGGGTCAAAGAAATTTACATTGAACAAGAATTTGAGGTGGTCAATGATTCAGTTTTTTTACTGAAAAGAGACCACATGATGTCTGATTTTGCTTTTAACAAAAAAGAAGAATCACAGGGTGTTTATGGTAAACGAACAACGTTGTTCAAAAACCATAAATTTAACGAAGAAAAGCCCAAAGAATTCTATAAAGAAGAAGTCAATTTTATTGATAATGAAGTCTACAGTCGCTCTGATGAATATTGGCATGAAAACCGATTTGAGAATTTGAGTAAAGACGAATTGGGGGTTTACAAAATGCTTGACACACTCAAAACCGTGAAAAAATTCAAGCAAATGTATGATTTGGTAGCCATTTTAGGAAGCGGGTACATTCAAAAAGGTAATTTTGACATTGGTCCGATTTTTTCAACTTTTGGTTACAATGAAGTGGAAGGTTTTCGATTACGTGCAGGCGGGAGAACCTATTTCGGTCAAAATGATCCATGGCGTTTGCAATTTTACACCGCTTACGGATTTGAAGATAACCAATTTAAATATGGTGTTTCCGGAAAGGTTTTACTGAACAAGCGAAATCGACTTATTCTCGAAGGTGGGAGTAGGCGTGATATTGAACAAATTGGAGCTAGTTTGACCACCACAAACAACGTACTCGGGAGAAGTTTTGCTTCCAACGGATTATTTATGGCCGGAGCCAATGACAACTTGACAAGCATCAATTTAAGTATGGTTTCTTTAAATATTGAACCCATTAAAAACCTAACTTTTGAAACCGGTTTTTCCTACCGAACTTTGAAACCTGCATGGGATAAATTTAGTTTAGCTTATTTTTCACCCGATTCACCAACAGGAATAAAAAGTGAAGTAGCTCAATCTGAGATTAACTTATCAGTAGATTATACACCCCGAAGAAAGACCGTTGGATATGGTGTTGAAAGAAGTATTGTAGATAGCCCATTCACAAGAATTTTTGTCAATTATAGCCAAGGTTTAAAAGGTGTTTTTGACAGTGATTTCGATTATCAAAAGCTACAATTATACATTAAGCAGCCCATTTTAGTGGGTGGTTTCGGACGATTAAATGTCATTACAGAAGCAGGAAAAACGTTTGGTGAAGTTCCGCTCGGTTTGATGAGCGTTGTTCCGGGAAATCAATCGTATTTTTTAATTGAAAACACTTTCAATAACTTAAATTTCTATGAGTTTGTAACGGATGAATATGCAACTTTGCAATTGGAACATCACTTTTTAGGTCGAATATTATCGAGAATTCCTGGATTAAGAGATTTAAATTTGCGAGAAATTGTAGGTGTAAAAGCTGTAGTTGGAACAGTGTCTGATGCAAACCGAGCTTTAAATGCTTCGGGATTGAACTATTTGTCACCGGATAAACCGTATTGGGAATACAGTGCCGGTATCGGAAATATATTTAAAGTCTTCCGAATTGATTGCTCTTGGAGAGGAAATTACAGAAATTTACCCGATGCAAATAATTTCACGATCAAAGGTTCGTTTGGGTTTTATTTCTAATAGTAGAGGTAAAAGTTAAATAAACTTGATAATTTGTTATCAATTCGATTCTGAATTGTGAAATTGAAGAATCTAGAAACATTAAAATAAAAAATGAGACAAAACTAAATTAGATTTTGCCTCATTTTTTTACTCTTTAATCACTTTTACACTAACACTTTCTCTTTCATTTGTTAACTTCACAATATAAACACCTTTTTCAAAACTTGATAAATTTAGCTTTTCATTAAAAATTGGCTCAAGATTTTTACTCAAAATTTCTTGTCCCAGATAATTAAATATACTGACTGTATTAAATTGCTTTACACTATTATCAAAAAAAACAGTTTCACTTGTGGGATTTGGAGCTAATTTAAAAGTTGTTGCTACAAAATCTTCATTGCTTAAAGTGCAATCAGTATAAATATTTATCGGTTGTGTAATGTTGCAATTAGCCAGAAAATTTTGCAAAGCAGTAACCTCATTTTCATCAACGCAAATGTTAGACAGATTTGGGTTTTCATTCCAGCAACTATTGAAAGGAGTTTGCGTAAAAATTTGAGGATAATTATTATTTATTTTTATAGTTGTTAAATTTGGATTTTCTGCACAAGCTAGTTGATCAAACAAAGGATTATTACTAAAATCTAATTCAGTAAATAAATTTTGAGTACAAATTGTAACCTCTAATGCAGTTAAAGTTGAAAAATCAAGTTGGGTGAGTTGATTGCCGCTACAAAGCAAAAAATACAAATTAGTCAAGCCATTTAAATTCAAGCTTGTTAATTGATTACCACCAATATGTAACAATGAAAGTTGACTTAAATCACTTAAATCAGCTGAGGTTAACAGATTATTTGCACAACTTAATTCTTCTAGATTAGTGAAATATTCTATTCCAGTTAGATCTGTTATGTTTCCTGGTGGTAATACTAAATAATATACCAATAAAGCTTCACTTTGTTCAATTTCCCCATTATTGTTCACATCAATTAGTATGCCTCCTGATATTGTATTAGTAGGACTAGATAATAACAAATTTTTGAAGGTTGGGTCAGGAATATTTATAATTTGCCCTAAGGAAATAAAATGTATAAAAAGAAATATAGTATAGATTTTTTTCATTTCGTTAATTTCTTCTTTTTTACTCTTTAACCACTTTTACACTAACACTTTCCCTTTCATTTGTAAACTTGACAATATAAACACCTTTTTCAAAACCAGATAAATCAAACTTTTCATTAAAAATTGGCTTAAGATTTTTAATCAAAATTTCTTGTCCCAGATAATTATAAACACTGACGGTATTATATTGTTTTACACTATTATCAAAAAAAACATTTCCTTCTGTTGGGTTTGGAGCTAATTTAAAAGTTGTTGCTATAAAATCTTCATTGCTCAAGGCACAATCGGTATAAATATTTATCGGTTGTGTAATAGTACAATTAGCTAGAAAATTTTGCAAAGGAGCAACCTCATTTTCATCAACGCAAATGTTTGCCAAATTAGGATTTTCATCCCAACA
Organism: Flavobacterium sp.; assembly: GCF_044339515.1. GTDB lineage: Bacteria > Bacteroidota > Bacteroidia > Flavobacteriales > Flavobacteriaceae > Flavobacterium. The sequence continues at coordinate 20,039 of NZ_JBIIVK010000003.1, read as the reverse complement.
ACCATTCCAAGCAGTTTGCGTAAAGATTTGCGGATGATTATTATTTATTTTTATTGTTGTTAAATTTGGACTTTCGGCTACACGAAGTTGACTAAAAATGGGATTATTACTAAAATCTAATTCGGTAAAAAGATTTTGACCACAAATCACTACTTCCAATCCAGTTAGAGTTGAGAAATCTAAATCAGTGAGTTGATTACCTCCACAATTAATAAAAAAAAGATTTGTTAACCCCGTTAAATTTAAACTTGTCAATACATTATTATCAACACCTATGGTAATTAATTGAGTTGAATTAGATAAATCTAATGTGGTGATTAAGTTACTAGAGCATTTAATATCTAATAAATTAGTGAAATATTCTATACCTGTAAGATCTGTTATGTTTCCCGGAGGTAAAAGAAGGTCATAAACTAATAATGCTTCACTTTGTTCAATTTCACCATTGTTGTTTACATCAATTTTCACCAATCCAGCAATATTGTTATCAGTATCTGCTTCTAATAACAAAGCCTTAAAATTAGGATCTGGGATATTGATAATTTGCCCCAAGGAAATAAAAGGTATAAAAAGAAATATAGTATAGATTTTTTTCATTTTATCCTAAATAATTAGTTTAAAAATATAAGAGTGATAGTTACTTTATCACAATATTTTTGTTTACAACCTCATCTCCTTGCTTGATTTTTAAAAGATAAATTCCTTTAGAAAAATTCTTTAAATTAAGTAAATGATTGTTAAAATCTAAAACTTCTTCATTGTAAATATTTTGTCCAAACCTATTATAAACTTCAAGTTTGACTTTTGTATTTTCATTATTCAAAGATAAAGTAAATATTCCCTCTGTAGAAGGGTTCGGAAAAATTTTGATATCTTTTTTTGTTAAAGAGTTAGCCGGTCTGTTAGCATTATAATAATGATTAATGGTTACTACTCCTGTTTCACAAAAAGATACGGCTCCGGTATTGTTAATACACATTTGATAGGTAAGAAAATAATTTCTTTCGGGTAATGTTGGTGCTGGCGGAGGATTGCTCTCGCTGTAGGGAGCTCTGAATAAAATTAAACCATTGGATGTATTAATTCTGTAATATGGGTTAATCGGTGTTGTGGTTTCAATTACGCTGACAGTGTTTGAAACAAAGGACTGATCTATTAAAGCAGGAATATACCCACATACTCCGGTAATTGAGGTATTTATTTGACTTGATACATCACCAAATAAAATTGAGGCACTTCCATTATCATACACTTCACTTGGTAGAGAATCTGCATCAAGAAAAATGATGGGATTAGCTGGTATTACTTTGGGAGATATTCCAAAACTGGCTCTAAAAATTTGAGAACCATTTGATGGAAACAAAGTTGAACTTAGTCGATAATAAAATTCATGATAAAAAGGTTGTGTTCCGGCTGGTATTGTGACAGTACCATTTGAATTAATGGTACAGCCAAATGGAAGCGGTTCTAAAGGGGTTATTATTACATTTGAAGCACTACAAGGAACGCCATCAACCAAACAAGGTATACCAGCACAATCACCATTCATGATATTGCCAATTTCATCAAATATAGAAAATGTTGTGGTCTGATTTTGAGTTGCATGATAGCAAAGCATATCTAAATATATTTTTGGGCAATTTGTTGGAGGCGGAGGAAAATTTATAATAAAGTTGCACGGATTTGCGGTTACCCAACCAGAACCAGAAGGGCCACCAATGTTGGTTAACGTTATTGTCGTAAATGGATTTGTTGAAGAAACGGTTAAAGTTACATTACCATATGTTCCGTTAGGATAATTACATGAAATTACGTCAGTTCCTATTATGTCTACACCACATGGATTGGATAATTCAACACCACTTAAATTATTAATTGATATTTGCCCAGTATCATTATCGTCTACAGCTGTATATCCAATTGTTACACTAGTTATTGGTTGACTGAAAGTATAGGTTATTATACCAGTACTAGAGCTACTTGTCCAATTTCCAAAACCAAAGAATAATCCATCAAAAACACAGCTATTATACTCAGGAAGTAATGGCGTAGAATAAAAAGCACTTGTGGTTCCACTTGTTGTGATACCTATCCCATCAACAGTACATGAAAGATTGTGAATTACTTTAGGATTAGGCCTCTGAATGAGTTGTCCATTTATTGGTCCAGGTATTAAATTTATACCCATTGTTTGTGAATAAATTGCAATTTGATTTACAAAAATAAAAAATGTGAAAAGAACTACTTTTTTCATAAAACTATGATTTAAGGTTTATCTTACCAAAGATAGTTAAAAAATATTTGAAATTATTTTTTTTCAATTCTAAATTATTTTAGGATATTAGTTCAAGCCTTTCAAAAAAAATGAGTGTATTTTCATTTTTTGCTAAAAATTCATCAATGAGTAAACTTTTGGGTTTTACAACCTACCTTTGTATCCTTGAAATTTTTATTTATTATAATTTATGAGTGCAGCCAAACAAAAGACTTTTGATGTATTAATCGAAATACCAAAAGGAAGTCGAAACAAATATGAATACGATTTTGAATTAAAAAAAATACGTTACGATAGAATGATTTTCTCTTCGATGATGTATCCAGCCGATTATGGATTCATTCCGGAAACACTTGCATTAGACGGAGATCCTTTGGATGTTTTGGTTTTAGTAACCGAACCAACTTTTCCTGGATGTGTGATGGAAGTAAAACCAATTGGAGTTTTCCACATGGCAGACGAAAAAGGGCCGGATGAAAAAGTGATTTGTGTGCCGGTTTCCGACCCTATTTGGAATAAATTAAACGATTTATCCGATGTAAATCCACATTTATTGAAAGAGATTGAACATTTTTTCCAAGTCTATAAAGATTTAGAACAGAAAAAAGTGGACGTAGAAGGTTGGGGAGATGTTCTCGAAGCCAAGGAAATCATTGAAAAATGTGTCGATCGCTTTGCAAATTTGGAAAACAAAACTGCCGGTTTGTTTAGTATTCGTTAAAGAATTTACTGTTTTAGTAAAAAAAGCAACATTCTAATTGGAATTGTTGCTTTTTTTTATTCCTATTTTGTTACTTTTGCAATCGTTAAAAAAATTATAAAATACATTTTTATGGATTCAATTATGATTTATGTGCCATTAATCATGGCATTAATTGGTTTAGCATTTATGTGGGCCAAAAGAGCATGGGTTTTAAAGCAAGATGCCGGTGATGGTAAAATGAAAGAGATTTCAGATTACATTTACGAAGGTGCTTTGGCCTTTCTTAAAGCGGAATATCGATTATTAACTTTCTTTGTTATTGGAGCAAGTATTGCCTTAGCAGGAATATCGTTTATCGTTCCAACCACACATATATTAATAGTAGTAGCGTTTATTTTCGGAGCAGTTTTCTCTGCTTTAGCCGGAAATATGGGTATGAAAATTGCTACCAAAACAAATGTTAGAACTACTCAAGCCGCTCGTACGAGTTTACCACAAGCTTTAAAAGTTTCTTTTGGTGGTGGAACAGTAATGGGATTAGGTGTTGCCGGTTTAGCCGTTTTAGGTTTAACAGGTTTCTTTATCATATTATTCCATTTCTTTATGAATGGAACTTGGACTTCAACAGAAGATATGACGATTGTTCTTGAAACATTAGCAGGATTCTCTCTAGGTGCTGAATCAATTGCATTATTTGCTCGTGTTGGTGGTGGTATTTATACTAAAGCTGCCGATGTGGGTGCCGATTTAGTTGGTAAAGTAGAAGCCGGAATCCCTGAAGATGATCCTCGTAATCCTGCAACAATTGCCGATAACGTTGGTGATAACGTAGGTGACGTTGCCGGAATGGGTGCCGATTTATTCGGTTCGTATGTTGCAACTGTTTTAGCTGCTATGGTTCTTGGTAACTATGTTATTAAAGATATGGGTGGAAATATAGTTGAAGCATATAATGGTGAACCGTCTTTCGACGGAATCGGTCCTATTTTATTACCAATGGCAATTGCCGGTTTTGGAATTTTATTCTCTATCATCGGAACAATGTTAGTAAAAATTAAAGATAACAACGCAAAAGAAAAAGAAGTACAAGGGGCTTTAAATATTGGAAACTGGGTTTCTATTGTTCTAACTGCGATTTCTTGTTTTGTTTTAGTAAAATATATGTTGCCTGAAACCATGAACATGCAGTTTTTTGGTGAAGGAGTAAAAGAAATTTCTTCAATGCGAGTATTCTATGCTACCATTGTTGGATTATTTGTTGGAGGTGTTATTTCATCTGTTACTGAATATTACACAGGATTAGGTACAAAACCGGTTTTAGCTATTGTGCAAAAATCATCTACCGGTGCGGGAACTAACGTAATTGCTGGTTTAGCAACGGGTATGATTTCTACTTTCCCAACGGTGTTAATTTTTGCCGGTGCAATTTGGGCTTCTTATGCATTAGCTGGTTTTTATGGTGTGGCTTTAGCTGCTTCGGCAATGATGGCTACAACTGCAATGCAATTAGCAATTGATGCATTCGGACCAATTTCTGATAATGCCGGTGGTATTGCCGAAATGAGTGAATTACCAAAAGAAGTTCGTACACGTACCGATATTTTAGATTCTGTTGGAAATACAACGGCTGCAACCGGAAAAGGTTTTGCTATTGCTTCTGCGGCCTTAACTTCATTAGCTTTATTTGCTGCTTATGTTACTTTTACAGGAATTGACGGAATCAACATTTTTAAAGCTCCGGTTTTAGCCATGTTGTTTGTGGGTGGAATGATTCCGGTTGTTTTCTCTGCTTTGGCAATGAATTCAGTTGGAAAAGCTGCGATGGACATGGTGTATGAAGTTCGTCGTCAGTTCAAAGAAATTCCAGGAATCATGGAAGGAGCAGGAAAACCGGAATACGGAAAATGTGTTGAAATTTCTACAAAAGCCGCTTTACGCGAAATGATGTTACCGGGGATTTTAACCATTGGTTTCCCAATTTTAATTGCAGTTTTACCAATGTTGATTGGATATGACAACAAATTAATCGCTGAAATGTTGGGTGGTTATATGGCTGGAGTTACCGTTTCGGGTGTTCTTTGGGCTGTGTTCCAAAACAATGCCGGTGGTGCTTGGGATAATGCGAAAAAATCATTTGAAGCTGGTGTAATGATTAATGGTGAGATGACATATAAAGGTTCCGATGCTCACAAAGCAGCCGTAACAGGAGATACTGTTGGAGATCCGTTTAAAGATACATCAGGTCCTTCAATGAACATCTTAATCAAATTAACCTGTTTAATCGGATTGGTAATTGCTCCAATTTTGGGTGGTCACGATGCGGTTATCGTTGCGGAAGAAGCGGAAGCTATTGAAGTTGTTGATGCAGTCGTGAAATCTGAAAATAAAGAAATTTCAATTAATAAAACAAAATCCACGGATGGTGTTGTAACTGCAAATGTTACAATTAGCACTACTGTTGATGGTGAAACAAAAACTTCTTCTCAAACTTTTGAAGGAACGGATGAGGAAGTTACTGCAAAAATTGAAGAATTTAAAAAGCAATAACGATAATTTTATCTACAAAAAATCCCGCTTCTGTTATGGAAGCGGGATTTTTTAGTTTTAAACAAAATTGTCGCCACCCTTTTAAGTAGTTTTAAACCAAAATCTCAAATTAATTTTTAGTTTAAAAATAGCTCTTCAATTCTTTGTAGCAAAAAATCATTTTTTAAAAAAATGCGTCAACTTAAGTAGCAAAATTTTCATTTTTAATAAAATGCTACATGTTTTGAAGCAAAATTTTCTTTTTTAAATAAATGCTTCAAAAGATCTTTTAATTACTTATTTATTTTCTCTTTTAAATATTGAATTTCTTCTTCGAGTTTTTGAATATATTTTCTCTGACTATCTAACAAGAATTCCGGAATTGTATAAATATGATTGTTACCTTGATAATTTCCAGTTGCATTATCTTTACAAATAAAAATCATACTTTCTTGACTTTCAAATATATCTTCAACAGGAACCTCTAATATTGAAGCTAATTTTTCCCACTCGTTAGCTGAAATTTTTGCTTGTCCTTTTTCTCTTCTATTATAATTTGAAACATCCATGAATAATTTTTCTGCAATTTGCTTTTGAGAAAGACCTTTGTTTTCACGAGTTTCTTTGAGTTTTATCTTTTCCATGGAATTAAAAAATATTGTATTGCGAAAATACGCAAAAAAAATCGCAATGTGTTTTTTTTGTTTTGATTTTTTTATTTAGGTATTTAGCTACACGAAATAGAAACAGTATATTTGGGAGAATTAAAATATATAAAATGGGTAGAATAGTTTTTTTGATGGTGTTGGTTTCTATTGGATTTGTTTCTTGTAAAAGTAATTATACAAGAATAGGAGATAAAGATGCGAATTACATACCTTATTATTTGAAGGTGTATGAAGCTGATAGCTTGTACTTGGTTGGTGATTATGAGCAAAGTTATCAAATTTTAGATAGTTTGTTTAAAAAGTATGAGCCTTTGGTGATGGATAACTATTCAGAGTATGGAACTTATCTTTCTACAGCAGCTTTAACAAACAAAACCAAAAATTTTAGAGCTAAAGTTAAACTAGGGTTTGTTAATTATGGAGGAATATATTCGTTACATCCAGATAAAGTTGAAATTTATAACAAAATTATTCAATTATCTAATCTCAATGACAGACAAATAATTAAACTCAAAAAAAAGTATAGTGATAAGTTGAATGCTAAATTAAGAGAGGAGATTTTGAATATTTATAATAGCGATCAAGAAGTTAGAAATAGAGAGCATTCAGATCATGAGATTAATAAAATAGATGAGTACAATACAATAAGGATAGCAAAAATATTAGAAGAACATGGCTTTCCACAAAAAAAAAATGTTGGGTCTTTAAACGCATTTGATTTGCCAGGGGGCTTTTTTTATTGGCCTACTTTGTTGTTACATCAGTCAACAGAGTCAAAAAAACAGTATTTACCTATGTTATATGAAAATGTAGTTAAAGGTAATTTTGAACCACATCACTATGCTTTGGTTTACGATAGAGTTATGATGGAATCAAATGGTAATCAATATTATGGTTCTACCTCTTGTTCTGGAACTTTTAACTGTGACTTGATTAATCCTATTAAAATAGATTCAATTAGAAGATCGATAGGATTACCTCATATAAATTATTACAATTGGAAAGTAAAAAAGCTTTAAATTATTATTAACTTAAATTTATTATTATGAAGAATTTAAAATCTTTAAAAGAGTTTGAAAATCAAACAAATGTTATGAAAATTGACGAAATGAAATTTGTTCAAGGAGGATGGAGACGAACATGGACTGAGGTAACTTGTAATAAGAGGACAAATTGTGAAGACAGAGCTACTATGCATCAGGATTACGCAACCCCAGGGACTTCACAGCCTATTGGAATAGCTTGGTGCTCTGCAGTAACTGACATATCTTCGGATTGTTAATTTTTAATTCCAAAGCAATTAACAAAGGTCGTTTTTAAAAACGACCTTTTAAATTTCCTATGTAAATGGTATTAATTATTTCAAGCAGAGATGATATTTCTACAAACATTGTACAAGATTGGTTAAATTTTTTAAATAAAGAATATTTTAGAATTGATGAAGAAGAAGAACTATACATAGAGTTCTCTTTAACTGATATTATTTTTAGAATAAATTCAAACAATGTCAGTATCAATGATATCAATTCTGTATGGTATAGAAGAGGAAACTTAACATTTAAAAATTTTGAATTTACAGATCATACCTCATTTGATATTTTAATTAAAGATGAAGTCGTGAAACTGAACGAATATATACATTATAAATTAATGAAAAAAAAGTGCCTCAATTCATTTCAAAATTTTGATGTTAATAAATTGATAGTAAATGATATAGCAAGGAGTTTAGGAATTGCAACTCCAAATGATTATTTAGTCTCAAACTCAAAACAACTACACAGATTTTTAAAACAATCAAAGAGTCTATTCATTACTAAAACTATAAGTGGTAATTGTATTCAAAAATTTCAAAAATATAGCCTATTCAACTACACAACAGTTTTAGATAATAAAAGTACCTATCCCGATTTTTTTTTTCCTTCTTTGGTTCAAAATTATGTTCCAAAAAAATATGAGTTAAGAATATTTTTTCTTGAAAATGAATTTTATTCTATGGCGATTTTCACTGAGAAAAATAGTAAATCCAAAATTGATTACAGAAATAATGATTTTAACTTACCTAATATTGAAGTTCCTTATGACTTACCATCCTATATACAGGATAAATTAAAGGTTTTAATGAAAAAAATTCAATTGAATTCAGGTTCAATTGATATGATTGTAACTCCAGAGAACGAGTATGTTTTTTTAGAGGTTAACCCAGTTGGACAGTTCGGGATGGTTTCATATCCTTGTAATTATAACATTGAAAAAAAAATTGCTGAATTTTTGTATGAATAAAAAAGAGTTGATTAAAATAGTTATAGATAACAAGAATAAGTTGCCACTATCATACACCAAAATTGAAATCCTTAAAATTAAAAAAGATTTTGTAAAGTATGATAAGAATTTTTACAAAGCAATTACAAGATTTTAATATGGAATATCAAAAATATTTTATAAAGATTTACTCGCATTTTAATGTAGTTAATGGTGTTGAAAGAAGCTTGATACTAGATTTACACAAAGATACATTTTTTGTTGTACCAAGTACACTAGGAGAAATAATTGAATTGTTTAACAAGAAAGTACCATTGAGTGATGTTTATAAAGAATATGGTAGCGAAAATAGGATTATTTTGGATGAATATGTTCAATTTATAACACTAAATAAAATAGGGTTTCTTTCTGATTCAATTGAATTCGACAAATTTTTAAAATTAGATAACAATCTGAATCAACCTTTTAAAATTACCAATTGTATTTTGGAAATTGGCAAAACGACAATTAAACATATAAATTCTATTTGTTCACAAATCGAAAAGCTAAGATTTAAAAGTATTCAAATTCTTTTCTATGAAAATATTAGAAAAGAATTGTTATTAGATTTAATCGCTAAATTCAATTTCAATGGAACACATTCTGTAGAATTAGTTTTAAAATATTCTAAAGAACTAGATGACTTTTTTAAAAATGGAAATAATTTTAAGTTTTTGTCGAATGTTTATTTTCATTCATCAGATAAAAATTATGAAAATCATAATCATTTTGGACTTTTGATTAATTATTTAATTGTACAGGTTAAAGATTTTTCATATTGTGGGGTTGTTAATCAATTTTATTTTAATGTTAACAAAAACAAAGTTTTAGAGTCAATAAACCACAACTCCTGCCTCCACAAAAAAATCTCCATCGACAAAGACGGCAACATTAAAAACTGTCCATCCATGCCACAAAGTTTTGGAAATATTAAAGACACCACGTTAGAAGAAGCTTTAAACCATCCGGACTTTAAAAAATACTGGAATGTAAATAAAGACATGATCCAAGTATGCAAAGATTGTGAGTTTCGTCACATTTGCACCGATTGTCGTGCTTATACAGAGCGAACACATTTTGAAGGAGAAATTGATTTGTCAAAACCCCTCAAGTGTGGCTATAATCCATATACTAACGAGTGGGCAGAATGGAGTACCAATCCATTAAAACAAAAAGCAATTGAGTTTTATGGCATGCAAGATTTAGTGAAAAAAGATGCTTAAAAAATCATTTCCTTTTTTCAAACAACCCGACTCCAAAGACTGCGGACCTACTTGCCTAAAAATAATCGCCAAGCATTACGGCAAAACACTTAATATCCAAACACTTCGCCAACTTTCTGAAACTACCAGAGAAGGAAGCAATTTATTTTCATTAAGTGAAGCAGCAGAACACATAGGTTTTAGAACGTTAGGTGTAAAAGTATCCTTAGAAAAACTTGAAGAAGCTCCATTACCTTGCATACTTCATTGGAATAACAATCATTATGTAGTACTTTACAAAATAAAAAAAACTAACTATTTTATTTCCGACCCCGCCCACGGATTAATTGAATATAGCCAAGAAGATTTTTTAAAATTTTGGATTGGTAATAATGCCGATAGTACCACAGAAGAAGGTATTGCATTACTGCTGGAAACCACCCCAACGTTTTACCAAGAAACGTTTGAAAAGGAAGAAAATAAATCCTTTGGATTTCAATTTTTATTCCAATATGTTTTTAAATACAAATCTTTTCTGATTCAATTGGCTATTGGATTATTCGCGGGTAGTTTGTTGCAACTTATTTTTCCGTTTCTTACGCAAAGTGTGGTAGATGTTGGAATTCAAAACCAAAATATACATTTTATTTATTTGATTTTAATCGCTCAATTAGTTTTATTTTTTGGTAAAACGGCTTTAGAATTTATTAGAAGTTGGATTTTGTTACATCTTTCTACACGCATCAATATTTCATTAATCTCAGATTTTTTTATCAAATTAATGAACTTACCGATTTCTTTTTTTGATGTGCGAATGACCGGAGATATTATGCAACGCATCAACGATCACAACCGAATAGAACGAATTCTAACCAATTCATCACTCAACGTTTTATTTTCGGTTGTAAATATGATTATCATGGGTGGCGTTTTAGCCTACTATAATTTAAAGATATTTGCTGTTTTTTTCATCGGAAGTTTTTTCTATTTTTTGTGGATTATTTTGTTTTTAAAAAGAAGAGAAACATTAGATTATAAACGTTTTGCAGAAGTAAGTCAAGAGCAAAGCAAAGTAATAGAACTCATCAACGGTATGCAAGAAATCAAACTTCACAATGCCGAAAAACAAAAACGGTGGGGCTGGGAATATGTTCAGGCAAGATTATTCAAAGTTTCGATGAAGAGTTTAGTGTTGGAACAAACGCAAAATATTGGTTCCAATTTTATCAATGAACTTAAAAATATCATGATCATCTTTCTATCTGCCAAATTGGTGATAGACGGTCAAATTACGTTAGGGATGATGATGGCCATTACAGCCATTGTCGGAAATCTAAACGGACCCATAGTGCAGCTAATCAATTTTATCCGTGAAATGCAAGATGCCAAAATATCACTTGCTCGATTGTCTGAGATACATGATAAAGAAGATGAAACGGCAAATACCGAAAAGCAAGTAACTGAAATTCCTGAAAATGCAGACATTGTTTTAAAGGATGTTACCTTTCGCTATACCGGTTCAGATACTCAAGTATTGGAAAATCTTAATCTAACCATTCCTGCTAACAAAGTCACAGCCATTGTTGGTGTAAGTGGCAGTGGTAAAACAACCCTCATGAAACTACTTTTGAAGTTTTATGAACCTATTTCAGGTGAAATAATTCTTCGCAATTCCGCTCCCCTCTCCTTTGGAGAGGGGCTGGGGGTGAGGTTAATTTCTCAAAAAACTTGGCGTAGCCACATTGGAACCGTAATGCAAGAAGGATATATTTTTAACGATACAATCGCTGGAAATATAGCTATTGGAGTTGACGTTATTGATAAAAAAAGATTGCAATATGCGAGTGATGTAGCCAATATAAAGTCGTTTATTGATAGTTTACCGTTAGGATATAACACAAAAATTGGTGCAGAAGGAATTGGAATGAGTACAGGTCAAAAACAACGATTGCTAATAGCCAGAGCCGTTTATAAAAATCCGGAAATGTTATTTTTTGATGAAGCTACAAGTGCTTTGGATGCCAATAATGAAAAGGAAATCATTGAAAAATTAGATTCATTTTTCAAAAACAAAACGGTTGTAATTATTGCTCACCGCTTAAGTACGGTCATGAATGCAGACCAAATTGTAGTTTTAGATAAAGGAAAAATCATTGAAACCGGAACACATAAGGAGTTGATTTCTCTTAAAGGAAATTATTACGAATTAGTTAAAAATCAACTTCAATTAGGAAATTAACATGCCTGACTATAAAGAAATAGAATTAAGAAGCGAGGAAGTGCAAGATATATTAACGCGAATTCCACATTGGATGATTCGATGGGGAAATCTTGTGATTTTTGCACTCCTTATTTCATTGTTTTTAGTATCATGGATGGTTAAATATCCGGATATTATACAAACAGAAATTATCGTTACTACAACACTTCCACCGGAAAAGTTAGTGGCAAATAGTTCAGGAAGACTAGAAAAAATTCTAATTGCTGACCGTCAAAAGATAGAAAGAAACACACCGCTTGCTGTTATTGAAAATACGGCTAATTATAAAGATGTTTTTTTATTGAAAGCTCATATTGATTCGGTAAAAATAAATGCTCACGGTCTTTCGTTTCCCTTTGAAAATCTTCCTCCTTTACAATTAGGAAATATCGAAACTGCTTTTGCTTTATTTGAAAAGGAGTATTTAAATTACAAACAATATAAAGACCTAAAGCCTTATTCTATAGACGGAAACGCTCAACAGTTTGAGTCCTATCAACTCAAAGAGCGTTTGCAATTGTTACTAGAACAAAAGGAAATTGGTCAAACCGAATTAAACCTTAAAAAGAAAGAATTAGAACGTTTTAAATTGCTACATCAAAAAGGTGTAATTTCAGCACAAGAATGGGAAACTAAGAATATTGATTATTTACAACAGGAGAAAAATATAAGAAATTTGTCTTCTCAAATTTCTCAAACACGATCATCTATCAATGATTTGAACAAAACCAGTCAAAACACGCAAGTAAATAAATCAAAAGACGATATTAACCTTTATCGGAATACGATTCAAGCCTTTAATCAACTTAAAAAGTCAATTTCAGATTGGGAACAAGCGTATGTGTTACGTTCCACAATTGCTGGTGAAGTAACTTATTTGCAAGTTTGGTCAGAAAATCAATTTATAAATGTGGGTGATAATGTATTTTCAATTATTCCTGTAAGCGAAAAAAATTTCGTAGGTAAAGTAAAAGCACTTGCTCAAAATTCAGGAAAATTAAAAATTGGGCAGGAAGTTCAAATCAGATTAGCCAATTATCCCGACAGAGAATTTGGAATTATAATAGGAAAAGTAAAATCAATTTCACTAATTCCTGATAAAGACGGTAATTTACTCCTTGATATTTCTTTACCGGATGGTTTGCAAACTTCATATCAAAAACAAATCAACTTCCAACAAGAGATGTCAGGAACGGCAGACATAGTCACAGAAGATTTAAGATTAATTGAAAGGCTGTTATATCAATTTAGGGATGTTTTTAGGAGGTAAATTAAAACAATCCGTTTATTTCAGCATCAATTCGGTTAATAATCATCCCTAAATCTTCTGGATTATCTACAAAGTTGATGTTGTCCACATCAATAATTAGCAATTTTCCTTTATCATAACTTTGAATCCAGGCCTCATAACGTTCATTCAGACGACTCAAATAATCAATTGAAATGGTGTTTTCATATTCACGACCTCTCTTGTGAATTTGACTTACTAAATTAGGAATAGAACTTCTCAAATAAATGAGTAAATCCGGTGCTTGAACCATACTTTCCATTAATTCAAACAACGATTTGTAATTATTAAAATCACGATTCGTCATCAAACCCATGGCATGCAAGTTAGGAGCAAAAATATGCGAATCTTCGTAGATTGTTCGATCTTGAATGATTTTTTTCCCACTTTCTCTAATTTGCAAAACCTGTCTGAATCGACTGTTTAAAAAGTAAATCTGTAAATTAAAAGACCATCGTTCCATCTGATGATAGAAATCGTCCAAATACGGATTGTCCACCACATCTTCAAAATGTGGTTCCCATTTAAAATGTTTGGCTAATAATCGAGTTAAAGTGGTTTTTCCGGCTCCAATGTTGCCTGCTACTGCTATGTGCATTATGGTAAACTAATTTGATACGTACTAATTTCGTTGTTGGTAAAAATAAACAAAAATTGGTCTTTAACCCGAAATTTTTCTACGATTTTTTCACCTAAATTAATTAATGAACTATTATTATCTTTAAAATAATGGTAATACAATTGATTTCCACTTTGATAAACGATTAATTGATTAGAAATAATTTGTGCCGAATCAAATTCAGGAATTTTACCTAACGTAGAAATTTTACCAAACACATCGCAATAAGAAACAAGTCCGTTTGAATCGATCCAATAAAATTGATTGTAATCGGTTTGATAAAACTCAATCGGTTTCTGAAAAGGCTGCGATAAGGGTTGAAAAACCTGCTTGTTAAAATCATACAATCCCAATTGCATTTGTAATGAATTAAAAATCCAAAGCCTGTTTTGAGATGCCAAACCTACTGCAGAAGTCACAATGGGGTTGTTTTGAATTTTGGAAAAGTTGATTGATGCCGTTTCATTTAATTGATTATCTAACGTAACAACCGAATTAAAGCCTTCATAAAAAAGCACAATTTTCAGCGGATTTTGTAAGTCAACTCGTTTAATTTTCCCTAATGAAAGATTTTTGTATTGAAATAATTCATTTTCTTTTTGTTTATAAAAAACATTTCCTTTGACATAATATAAATAACCAAATGAGTCCATTGTTATGAATTCATCGGCCACGAGTTGCTGTGTGGAAAGTAAAATCGGTGTAATTTTCTTTTCTTGCGAAAATGCTGTCGCAACAAACAACATCCAAAAAGAAATAATTGTTTTTTTCATCTTGGCTAAAATACAATTATAATGATAATTATTTTGTAAGAATACCTTAATTTTTAACAAAATCTTGGTAACAAAAACCCAAATAACTCGTCATATTTGTTCTGTCAACATAAAACGTTTTACGATGAAAACTATTGTAATTACTTTACTTACATTTTTTGCAGCTATTATTAGTGCTTTTGCACAAGATTTTCAGGGAATGGCTGTGTATGAATCAAAAACCAGCACTGCCGATGCTAAAGCAACTTTTGCCGGAAATAGAGAAATTACTCCTGAAATGCAGAAAATGTTTGAAGAGCGTATGAAAAAAATGTTTGAAAAAACGTTTATTTTAAATTTCGATAGAAACGCATCTATTTATAAAGAGGAAGAAAAATTAGATGCTCCGGGGCAAGGAGGCGGAATGCGTATGATGAGTAATATTATGGGTGGCGGTGGAACGCATTATAAAAATGTGAAAGAAAAAGTATTTACAGTTGATAAGGAGTTTTTTGGCAAAGAGTTTTTAGTGAAAGACACGCTCCCAAAATTAAATTGGAAACTAGAAGGTGAAACGAAACAAATTGGTAATTATTTATGTTTTAAAGCCACGGCAGTTAGGCCGGTTAGTCAATCTGATTTTAGAAATTTCAGAAGAAAAAAAGAGGAAGAAAAAAAGGATGATAAAGAAGTTGTAAAGGAGGTAAAGAAAGAAGAAACCAAAACTACAAATTTCATGGATGGTTGGGAAATGCCTTCCGAAGTACAAATTACAGCTTGGTATACCCCGGATATTCCAATTAATCAAGGGCCTGAAAATTATTGGGGATTACCGGGTTTAATTTTAGAAGTGACAGATGGAAAGACAGTGATTTTGTGTTCAAAAGTTGTCTTGAATACAAAAGATAAAAAAGAAATAAAAGCTCCGAAGAATGGGAAGGAAGTAACTCAGGCAGAATATGATAAAATTGTGATGGAAAAAATGGCCGAGATGAGAGAAATGAATCAAGGTCAAGGTGGCAGAGGCGGAACGCAATTCCGAATTGGAGGATAAGCGAGGGATTTTAACATTTAGGCACATTTTAACATGACAAAAAAATATTTTTTAGCTCTTTGCTTATTGGTTTCGTTTTTTTCCTTTTCACAGTCAGTTCGTTTAGAGGGTTTTGTTCAGGATTCTTTGCAAAAACCATTAGAAATGGCTAATGTAATGGCGGTAAACCAACTAACAAAAGCGATGGATTCCTATGCCATTACAAATGATAAGGGAAAATTCCAATTAAGTTTAAAACCAAATTCAACCTACAAAATCAAAGTGAGTTACATCGGTTATCAGCCACTAGATGTTTCGGTTGAAACCAAAGAAGATGATATTCAGAAAATACTAATTTTAAAAGAAGGTGGTTTTGACTTGGAGGGCGTTGAAATTGTTCAGGAAATGCCGGTTTCTATTAGTGGCGATACAATAATTTACAATGCCGATTCTTTTAAAACCGGAACCGAACGGAAATTAGAAGATGTTTTGAAACGACTTCCAGGTGTTGATGTAAATGCCGATGGTGAAATTGAAGTGGAAGGAAAAAAAGTATCTCAACTTTTGGTTGATGGGAAAAAGTTTTTTGAAGGCGATACGAAATTAGGTGCGAAAAATATTCCATCTGATGCGGTAGACAAGGTACAAGTGTTGCGAAATTACACCGAAGTAAGTCAGCTTCGTGGATTAGAAAATAACAACGATGATATCGCCATCAATATTAAACTCAAAAAAGGAAAGAATAAATTTTGGTTTGGCGATATTTCTGCCGGTGTTGGACCCGATGAACGTTACATCATCAATCCCAAATTGTTTTACTATAGTCCGAATACAAGTATAAATGTACTTTCAAATTTTAATAACATCGGTGATGTGCCTTTTTCTCTTCGAGATTATTTTAGGTTAACCGGAGGATCGAGAAATACTATTAGTCGCAGTGGGACAAACTTTAATGTATCTTCCAACGATTTAGGAATTTCAACACAACGAAATAATCGTGCCGCTGAAATTGACACAAAATTTGGAGCAGCAAATGTTACTCAGCAAATTTCGAAAACATGGAACATGAGTAGTTTTGCGGTTTTTACATCAGATAAAACGCAAACCAATACACAATCGCGTTATGAATATTTTCTTCCAAACTCGACACAAGTTGCTACACAAGAAAACAGAAGTGATGTATCGAATGTTACCAACAATTTATCCATCATAAAATTGGGTTCAAAATTTAAACCCAATACAAATTTTCAATTCGATTATGATGTTTCCTTAAAAAGATCCAACCAGGAAGAAGCTAATTTGGTAGAAACCAATGAAACCTCTTTCGACGGAAGTCAGAATTTTAATAGTATTAATTCTTTTAAAAAGCAGGATCCACTTACATTAAATCAAAGCGTGAACATGTTTTGGACTCAAGATGAAAAAAATACATGGGCATTAGAAATGCAACATCTTTATCAAGATGAAGATCCGCTTTATAATCCAAATTTATTAAACGAACCTTTTGAAGAATTGGGACTTTTTGATATCAATCAAAGTAGTTTTAATATCAATCAAACTCGTTTTGTGAAGACAAATAAGTTGGATGCCAAAATTGATTATTATTATTCGCTAACCTCAAAAAGTAATATTAACATCACATTAGGGAATACCAATTCTTACCAAAGCTATAATTCCGGAATTTTTCAAGCTTTGGATAACGGAACAAATTTTGTTCTAGAAGCAGATGATTATAATAATGATGTTCGTTATAGTTTTAATGATGCCTATTTAGGTGTTCACTATAAATTTATTACCGGTAAATTTACCTTCAATCCGGGGGTAAGTTTTCACTTGTATAACACATTCAATGATCAGTTAAATTCTAGAGTGAGAGACGATTTTTCAAGAATTTTACCGGATGTATTTGCTCAATATCAAATAAAAAAATCGGAATCGTTGACCTATAATTACCGAATGAGTAATGTTTTTAGCGATATAAATTCTTTTGTGCAAGGATTAACATTTAGTAATTTTAACTCGTTTAACAGAGGTAATCGTTTGTTAGAAAATGCATTGCAACAAACTCATTCCTTGCGTTATTTTAAGTATAATCTCTTTAATTATACAACCATTTTTGGTAATTTAGTTTATTCCAAAACTACTGATCCGATAGTGAATAGAGCGTTTTTTAATGGAATTTATCAATTGAATGAAAGAGTAAACCTAGATGTGGAAAATGAAAGCATAAACGGTACAGTCGGTTATCAGCGTACGTTTTTAAAATATTATAAAGCGAATGTGGGAGCCAACTTGAACTGGTCAAAATTTAATACCCTTAGAGTTTTTGAAGTAAATACTATTCAAGTGGAGAGATTACAGACAACCGAATCGTTTAGCCAGATTTACAGAGCTTCGTTAGGAACTCAGTTCAAACAATGGCCTAATATTGAAGTGGGTTACAGTATAACTCTGAATGATTATGAAAGTGCCACTTTTAAAACTCAACAACCATTTGCTCGCTTGGATTATTTCTTTTTGGATGGATTTTCATTTAATGCAGAATACGATTATTACAATTATTCAAATTCAAATGGTACAATCAACAATGAATACGATTTTTTAAATGCAAGTTTAAGCTATCGTAAAAAAGATGCAAAAATGGAGTATAGAGTAGGCGTTACCAATTTGTTAGATACGAAATCATTAAATGATGATAGTTTCAATCAGACATTTTATTCTACATCGCAATATGTTGTGCAACCTCGTTATTTAATTTTTACACTTAGGTATAATTTATAAAAATAAAAACCCTGATTTCAAAATGAGAATCAGGGTTTTTTTATGGTTGAGTTAGTTGATTATAATCCAAATGCCTTTTGAACAGGTTCGATAAAATCTAGTTTTTCCCAAGTAAACAGTTCCACTTCAACAGTTTTTGATAAACCTCCCGGAGCATTAAATGTTTTGGTCACAGTTTCAGGAGTTCTACCCATGTGTCCATAGGCTGCTGTTTCGCTGTAAATAGGATTTCTCAATTTCAAACGTTGCTCAATAAAATACGGACGCATATCAAAAATGCTTTCTACAATTTTACTAATTTCTCCGTCTGTCATATTAACTTTAGAAGTGCCATAAGTGTTTACATTAATAGAAGTTGGTTCTGCAACACCAATTGCATACGAAACTTGCACTAAAATTTCATCTGCAACACCTGCAGCAACTAAATTTTTAGCAATGTGACGTGTAGCATAAGCCGCACTTCTATCTACTTTAGAAGGGTCTTTTCCTGAAAAAGCACCGCCTCCATGAGCTCCTTTTCCGCCATAGGTATCTACAATAATTTTTCTTCCTGTTAAGCCGGTATCACCATGAGGTCCTCCAATCACGAATTTCCCTGTTGGATTGATGTGATATTTGATGTTTTCATTAAACAAATGAGCATATTGAGGATTTTTTGAAATAACCCTTGGAATTAATATACTAATGATGTCTTTTTTGATTTTAGCTAACATGGTTGGTTCATCTGCAAAGTCATCGTGTTGTGTAGAAACTACTATGGCATCAATACGAACCGGTTTGTTGTCATCAGAATATTCTAAAGTAACTTGTGATTTTGCATCCGGACGCAAATAGGTGATTTCGTTATTTTCTCTTCTTAAATCAGCTAATTCTTGTAATAATTGATGCGATAATTTCAACGCTAAAGGCATGTATTCTGCAGTTTCATTTGTGGCATAGCCAAACATCATCCCTTGGTCACCAGCACCTTGTTCTTCTTTACTAGCTCTGTCTACACCCTGATTAATATCTGCAGATTGTTCGTGAATAGCTGATAAAACTCCACATGAATTGGCTTCAAACATATATTCACTTTTGGTGTAACCAATTTTTTTAATTACTTCTCTCGCAATAGTTTGAACATCTAAATAAGTATTAGATTTTACCTCACCGGCAAGAATTACTTGTCCGGTTGTGACTAACGTTTCACAAGCCACTTTTGATTCAGGGTCAAACGCTAAAAAATTGTCGATTAAAGCATCACTGATTTGATCTGCTACTTTGTCTGGATGTCCTTCGCTTACAGACTCTGACGTAAATAAATAAGCCATAAATAAAATTTAATTTTAACTGAATTTCTTCAAAATTAGTACTAGGTTATAGCGGAAAAATTAAATTGCAAGGTAAAAACTAAAGAAGATTTCTGCTTTAGCATTTTTTTACGAGGTTGCAATCAGTACAAATTTTTCCTCCAAATTATCAGATTGCAAATGTATGGAGGTTTTTGTTAAAATAAAAATTTATATTTTTAAAAACCCGTTGGGTGTAATTAAATGATTTGATTTTTAATGTTATTAATTGGTCTGTCAAAGATAAATTTATTGATAAATTGAACTAAAGTTAGAGATGTTATTTTTGCTAATATTCTTGTTTTA
>NZ_JBIIVK010000045.1:0-29022 GCF_044339515.1 Flavobacterium sp. | reverse complement strand
GAAGGCTGTTTATCTATTCCTGAAGACCGAGGTGATGTGTATCGAAATTACACTATCAAAATCACTTATTTTGACCTAAAAGGAAATTTTAAAGAAGAATTAGTGGAAGGTTTTACGGCCGTTATTTTTCAACATGAAGAAGATCATTTAAACGGAATTTTGTTTACCGATAGAATTACTGAACAAGCGGGTTGGAATGTTCAATCCATTAATAATGATGTGAATTTGTTTTTGAAGAAGAAGCTAAAACGCAATTAATTTTCAAACTTAAAAAAGAAAAATACTACGGCAGCCCATTCTTTTTTGACTCCTTTGGCATAGCCAATAGTAGAATAATTGTTGTTCTGAACCGTTCCATCGTCTTTAATGTATCCTAAAGTAGAATAGTTGTTATTTTGAACCGTTCCGTTTTCTTTTACATAACCAACAGTTGAATAATTATTGTTTTGAATAGTTCCGTCGTTTTTAATGTAACCAATGGTGGAATAATTACTGTTCTGAATCGTTCCGTTTTCTTTGATGTAGCCAACCGTTCTGTAATTTCTGTCCTGAATGGTGCCGTCGTTTTTAATGTATCCGGTTGTACCGTAATTGTTATTTTGAATGGTTTGAGCATTACAAAATCCAAAATAAATTAAGAAAAATAGAATAGATAATTTCATCAATTTTAATTTTTTTCGATTATTTCTTTGAGTGAAACTTTATAAATTCTACTCAATCCATTTTGGTATTTTTGAATTTCCGATTCAAATTCTTTTATGTTTTGAAAGGATTTTGTAGTTGGAAGACTTCTTTTACTGGTAAAATATACTATTTGAGTTGAAGCATCATAAAACGGACAATAATCCATACTTTCTGAATTGAATTCTTTTAAATTGAATGATTTTTTCCAATTCCCATAAGCATCTTTAAAGCTTATATACAAATCTCCGCTTCCCAAACCGTCCGGCGAGCCATAAATGGTATAGATTAAAAAGGTTTCATCAGGTGAAATATACGCATTGAATTCGTAGCCTTTACTATTGATTGTTTCCTCTAAACGAATCGGATTTTCATAATTTTTTCCATTCCAAACACTCATAAAAATATCATCTTTTCCTATTGATTTATCAGAATCAGAGGTGTAATAAAGGTTCTTATTGTTTGCAACAGTGGGATAAAATTCATCGGCAGTTGTGTTTATCGGATTTCCAATATTGATAGGAGCAGACCATTCACTTTTAATGTTTTTTCTTTCCACATACCAAATATCAAAATCTTTTGCTTCGCCATTTTCTGTTAAAGGTCGATTGGAAGCAAAATACATTCGCAGTCCATCTGTTGATAAAAAAGGTTCTAAATCTTTATATTTTCCGGTGAACGAAACCAATTTCGGTTTGCTCCATTTGTCTTTTCCTTTTTTCATAAATGCAATGGCTGATAATTTTTCATTCGGACTCACTATTGAAAAGTAAGCTTCGTTTTGATTGGAAGAAATCGTAAAATCTCTTACGTGATGGTAGTTTGAAAGAAATTCGAAAGCCGGTTCAACCGAATTATTATTTTGTGATGAAGCAATTGAAGAAATGAAAATAATCGAAAGTAAATAGTTTGTCATCTTTGGAAAATTTTAAAGCACTATTCAAATGTACTTTATATGTAGAATAAAAAATCTACATTTTAAAATATTTTAACAATGTGAGCCAATTGGTTTTAGTGATAGAAATAATCAAAAAAACGTATATTTGTCCAAACTATTTTTTGGAATGACTACAACGGAAGAAACCACACAATTGGAATTGTATTTTCAACAATTTCGTGAAAATATCATCGGAATCAATCAGGAATTTGTTTCGCCTTTCGGTAAACAAAAAATGGTTTATACTGATTGGACCGCCAGTGGAAGATTATACCGTCCGATTGAAGAAAAATTGATGAATGAGTTTGGTCCGTATGTGGCGAACACACATACCGAAACTACGATTTCAGGTACAGCGATGACGATGGCTTATCATCAAGCAAGAAACATCATCAAAAAGCATGTGAACGCCAATGAAAATGATGTGTTGATTACCGATGGAACAGGAATGACCGGAGTTGTGAATAAATTCCAACGTATTTTGGGTTTACGAATTGCTGAAAATTTAAAAGAGTTTACCGCAATTCCAAAAGCAATTAAACCCATTGTTTTTATTTCACACATGGAGCATCATTCCAATCAAACGTCATGGTTGGAAACGATTGCTGATGTTGAAGTGATTCCCGCAGATGAAGAAGGTCTTTTTTGCCTAAATGAATTTAAAAAATTAGTAGAAAAATATAGTGATAGAAGCTTCAAAATAGCCTCCATTACTTCATGCTCCAATGTAACAGGAATTAGAACGCCGTATCATGAAGTAGCCAAAATCATGCACCAAAACAATGGTGTTTGTTTTGTAGATTTTGCTTGTTCCGGCCCGTATGTTGAAATTGATATGCATCCCGATAAAGAAAGCTATTTAGATGCTATATTCTTCTCACCACACAAATTTTTGGGCGGACCCGGTACCTCCGGAGTACTGATTTTTAATAAAAATTTATATAAAAATAATGTACCTGATTGTCCGGGTGGCGGAACTGTTTCATGGACTAATCCATGGGGTGGACACAAATACATCGACAATATTGAAGATAGAGAAGATGGTGGCACTCCTGGTTTTTTACAAGTAATTAAAACAGCTTTGGCTATTCAGTTAAAGGAAAAAATGGGTGTAAAAAATATTTTGGAAAGAGAACACGAATTGGTTGAATATGTTTTTGAACAATTAGAACCCTTAGAAAATTTAACCATTTTAGCCAACCAACACAAAAATCGATTAGGTGTCATTTCGTTCTATATAAAAGATTTGCATTTTAATTTAGGTGTTAAAATTCTAAATGATAAATTCGGTATTCAAACCCGCGGCGGTTGTAGTTGTGCCGGAACATATGGCCATTATTTACTTCATGTGGATGAAGAAACTTCGAATGATTTAATTTGTCAAATTACTTCGGGCGATTTAATCAAAAAACCGGGATGGATTAGAATGTCTATTCATCCGACTACAAATTCTGAAGAAATTAAATTCGTGTGTGAAAGTATCAAACAATTAGCAGAAAACCATACAACTTGGGCTAATGATTATGTATACGATGGAAAATCAAACAACTTTCGTCATAGAAACGATTTGGTTTTAGAAAAAGAAATGGTGAAAGGTTGGTTTTTGTAGTTTATTTTACATACTTAAACCGCTTGTGCGTCCACAAATAATATTCAGGAGCTTCTAAAATAAGGGCTTCCAACTTTTTCATAAATAGGTCGGTAATTTCATAATCCGGAACACTACTAGGATTTTCAGAAAGAATTTCTAATTCGGCTTCGTAATACCCACGTTTTACTTTACGGATTCGCATAAATAATAAATTCATATCAAATCGTTTTGAAAGCATTTCCGCTCCCGTTTGAAGCGGCGTTGAGACACCAAAAAAATTGCCCCAATGAAACGCTTTGGATACTTTTGGTGATTGGTCGCTGGCAAAACCATAGATGCCTAAATGTCCATTTTTAAAGTTTTCCTCGATGGTTGGAATTGTCTCTTTGGTTGTAATTAAAGTTGCACCAAATTTGGATCGGATGTCACGTACTAATTTGTCAAAATAACTATTAGCAATTTTCTTGTAAATGGCAAAACCCTGAAAACTAAAACTTTTGTTCATTGAAATCGACCATTCATAACTGGCATAATGTCCGGTCATAATAGCGATGCTTTTTCCTTTGGCTTCCACTTCTTTTAAGACTTCTATGTTTTTGGTAACAAAACGTTTATTCATTTCTTTATCTGAAATGGTTAGTGTTTTAATCATTTCTAAAAACAAATCACACAAATGATGATAGGATTTTTTTTCAATCTCCAACCGTTCTTTTTCGGTAAGATGTGGTAATGCGATCAATAAATTTTTTCGTACCGTTTTTTTTCGATAGCCCACTACATGATACATTATGACGAAAAAAAAGTCTGAAAGTAAATACAATAATCGAAAAGGTAACATGGAAATCATCCAAAGAAGGGGATAAATCAGAATAAAAGCGATGAATTGCATGCCGAAAATTTTTGCAAATATACAGTAATTTCCAGTTTTATAAATCAAGCTTTAACAATTGGTAAAGAAACAATTGTTATTTTTACAGTTCTAAAAATGGAATATGAGTATCGCTTTGATTGTTATTATTGCCGCCAATGCCTTAATTAGTTTTAAAGCATTTGAAGACCAGTTTTTTTTCCGAAAGTATGAATTTCATATTGGTAGCATTCGTGCAGGAGAACATCTTCGAATGATTACATCTGCTTTTTTACATGTGGATATTGCTCATTTGGCTTTTAATATGTTGACCTTGTTTTTTTTTGCACCTGTTGTCATTAATTTTTTGGGAACACCTTCTTTTTTAATGGTTTATTTGGGGAGTTTACTTTGTGGAAATTTGTTGACCTTACAGTTTCATAAAGATGAATACCATTACAGAGCGGTCGGAGCTTCGGGTGCAGTAACCGGGATTTTGTATTCAGCTATTTTACTTAATCCGGACATGAATTTATTTTTATTTTTTATCCCGATACCTATTCCGGCCTATATTTTTGGAATTGGTTATTTGCTTTATTCTATTTATGGAATGAAATCCAGAAATGATAACATTGGCCACACGGCACATTTTGGGGGAGCGATTGGCGGCTATTTGATTACGCTTTTCAAGGAACTGCAAATGTTAACAGAGAATACATTAATGGTCATTCTATTGGCAATTCCAATTATTATTCTTTTTGTCTTGGCTAAAATGGGAAAAATTTAAATAGAATCACTTTTGGCATACAAATTGAAATAAACCATTGCAATAAATTAAATCAAAATGAAAAAATCAATTATTATTTTATTCACGTTATTAGCTACGTCAATGAATGCACAGGAAAATAAACTCGTACCACAAATTTCTGTTTCCGGTGAAGGAAAAGTAAAAGTTGCTCCCGATCAAGTTGTCATCAATTTAGGTGTTCAAAACACAGGAAAAGATGCGGCGGAAGTTAAAAAAATGAACGATGAAACAGTAGATAAAGTGGTGAAATACATTAAAAAATTTGGAATTCCAACTTCCGATTTTCAAACTACGAATGTGAGTTTATATAAATCATATGATTATGAAAAAAAGAAACATAATTTTCAAGCTTCGCAATCCATCACAATTACTTTAAAAGACATCAAAAAATATGATGAATTGATGATGGGATTGGTTGATACGGGAATTAATAACATCAATGGCGTTGAATTCAAATCTTCCAAAATAGAAGAGCACAAAGTAACCGCCAGAAAACAAGCTATTTTAGATGCTAAGAAAAAAGCCGAAGATTTTGTTTCTGTTTTAAATCAAAAAGTAGGGAAAGCGATTTTGATTACTGATAATTCTCAACCCATGTATCAGCCGCCAATGTATAGAAATGTGATGATGAAAGCAGAAGCAATGGATGCTATTCCTGAAACACTTGCCATTGGTGAAATTGAAATTATTACCAATGTGAATGTTAGTTTTCTTTTAGAATAATTAGTAAGAAATTAAATTTAAAAACCACGATATCAATTGAATTCGTGGTTTTTTTGTGTAAAGTTATTCCGAAATCTGCTTTTTTAAATGGTCGCTATCCCACGCATGGTCGGAAGCCGAAAAATTGATGTATAAATCATTTTTAAGCAATTGCTCCTGCATTTCAATCTCGTCTTTCACGGTGGCTAAATATGCCATTTTATCGTGACGTTTGGCCGCTAGTTTCCGAATAGCCGCTTCATCATATTTAATAAACCGCTGCCCTTGACGTGTGGCGGAATATTTTCGATGCCCCATTTGTGTCAATGCATCAACACCTAAATGAACAGCAGTATAAAGGGTTTCACGGTATATTTTTTCAACACCATGATCAATTAATTCATACGCATCCACTCTGTTTCGTGCTCTAGTTAAAATGTTCAGATGTGGAAAATGTTTCCGTAAAATTTCAACCACACTTAAATTAACTTCAGGATTGTCGATTGCAGCAATAAAAATTTTGGCATCTTCGGCACCGGCGGCTTTGAGTAATTCCAAACGCGTGGCATCACCATAATACACTTTAAAACCCATTTTTCGGAGTAAATCTACCCGATCTGAATCGTGATCCAAAATGGTTGCATTTACTCCGTTGGCACGCAATAAACGGCCAATTGTACTTCCGAAATGACCAAAACCGGCAATAATAACTTCGTTGTGTTCATCAATTTCATCGTGTTTTCTTTTTTCTTTTTCTTTCACTCCGAAATAGGGATCAATCCATTTTTCATTAATTAAAAGTAAAAAGGGTGTGGATAACATACTCAAGGCAATAATGGCCATCATTTGATTGGCTAAAATGTTTGGTAAAATATTCAATTGCATGGAGAAACTCAGAATCACAAATCCAAATTCACCGGCCTGGCTTAATCCAAAAGAGAATAGTAAATTTTGGTCGCTACTTTTTTTGTATACTTTCCCAATACCAAATAGCACCAAAAATTTAATAGCAGTTAGAATAGCTCCAAATACTAATATAAAAATAGGATTTTCAATGATTAATTTAAAGTTAATGGAAGCTCCCACACCAATAAAAAACAAACCCAAAAGTAATCCTTTGAAAGGAGCTATATCGCCTTCTAATTCATGTCTAAATTCTGAATTCGCCAATACCACACCGGCTAAAAAAGCACCAAGAGCAGGACTTAAGCCAACCAATTGCATCAAATAAGAAACGGCTACCACTAATAAAAGGGCGGAGGCAGTGAACAATTCCTGCAGTCGCGTTTTGGCTACCATTCTGAGAACTGGAATAATAATTAATCGACCACTAAAATACACGGCAACGATGGTAAAAATAACGATCAGGGTTTGTATCCAAGCATCAAAATCTGAAATCAATGAAGTGTGAATATTCTCTGTCTCCACACTACTTCCGGAAACCATTAACGGAATGATAGCCAAAATTGGAATCACTGCAATATCTTGAAAAAGTAAAACGGCAAACGAGGATCTTCCCATCGAGGTTTGCGAAAGTCCTTTTTCTTTTAAGGTTTGCAAAACAATGGCTGTGGAGGAAAGTGAAAGTGCCAATGCAATTACCACAGTCGTTTGCCACGACCAATCTAAAAACAATTGACAAAGTATAAAAATAGCCAGTGCACTTCCGATTAATTGCATGGAGCCCATTCCTAGAATGAACTTTCGCATCTTCCAAAATTTGTAGGGGTCCAGTTCTAATCCGATGAGGAAGAGCATCATAACCACTCCAAACTCGGCAAAGTGCATGATGTCTTGTCCTTCCGCACCAATAAAACCTAAAACAAACGGACCAATAAAAATTCCGGCAAACAGATAGCCTAAGATAGAACTTAGTCCTAATTTCTTTGCAATCGGAACACAAACAATGGCCGACGTTAAATAGATGATGGCTTGAATAATAAATCCGTTATCCATTTGATTTTAGTTTAGTAAACCATTCATTAATGTAGAAATGTTTATCGATTTCCAGTGTGCTAATTTCGTTTTTGGTCAGGAAAAGTAATAATTCAGCATAGGTTTTAGCATGATTAAAGGCTTCTTCTTCGTTCATTTTATGCGTACCGTGCACTACAAATGGAGGCAAATAATTCATTTTGCAAACTTTTGCGGTTTGATTAAAAGGCTCTAATAATTCAGGAATGGTAAAACGGTCTTTTCCGGTTGCACAATAATTTTCTTTAGCTCCTCCGGTGGTGATCATTTGAAAAATCGATTTTCCTTTTAACGCATTTCCTTTTTTTCCATAAGCCCAATCGTATTCTAAAACCATATCAATCCATTGTTTTAGCAGTGGCGGACAGCTATACCAATACATCGGATGATGCCAAATGATAATATCGTGCTTTTCAAGCAAAGCTTGTTCTCTTTTTACATCGATGTCAAATTCAGGATATTCTTCATACAAATCATGAAAGGTAATGTGGTTTGAAATGGGAATATGACGAACGAGCTCCTGATTGACAAATGATTTTTCAAACAGGGGATGAGCAAATAGAATTAAAATTTTGTTTTGTGCCATGCCTTAAAACTACAGTTTTTTTTTCAAAAAAAGAAGTTAATTTGTAGCAAATGAAAAACTAAATTCCTAAATAATTTGATGGGGTAATTTGAAGCAATTCTGCTTTAATTTGGTCAGAAACACTTAAATTATGAATAAATGCATGAATTGTTTTTTGATTCATCACTTCATTGGTTCTAGTCAGACCTTTCAAGGATTCATAAGGATTTGGATAACCTTCTCTTCGTAAGATAGTTTGAATTGCTTCGGCTACAACTGCCCAATTTCTTTCTAAATCTTCTTCCAATTTAGATTGGTTTAACAGCAATTTATCTAATCCTTTCAATGTAGCTTCAAAACCAATTAATGTATGACCGATTGGCACACCAATGTTTCGTAAAACCGTACTATCCGTTAAATCGCGTTGTAATCGAGAAAGTGGTAATTTGGCTGAAAGATGTTCAAAAATCGCATTGGCCATTCCTAAATTACCTTCTGAATTTTCAAAATCAATTGGGTTTACTTTATGTGGCATGGCCGATGAACCAATTTCTCCGGCTTTAATTTTTTGTTTAAAATAATCCATTGAAACATAAGTCCAAATATCTCTGTCTAAGTCGATTAAAATAGTATTGATTCTTTTTAAACAATCAAAATAAGCCGCCATATGATCGTAATGTTCGATCTGTGTGGTGGGAAATGAATGATGAAGTCCTAACGTTTCTTCTACAAAAGAGGTACCAAATTTTTTCCAATCTATTTGAGGATAAGCTACGTGATGAGCGTTGTAATTTCCGGTTGCACCACCAAATTTTGCCGCAAACGGAATGTTGAATAACTGACGCATTTGTTCTTCCAAACGCTCAACAAAAACACCAAGTTCTTTTCCTAATCGGGTAGGAGAGGCCGGTTGTCCGTGTGTACGTGCAAGCATTGGAACATCTCTCCATTCCTGACTTAAATCTTTTAATTTTGAAATAACATTGACTAAAAGTGGTAAATATACTTTTTCAAAACTCTCTTTTACAGAAAGTGGAATGGCTGTGTTGTTGATGTCTTGTGACGTTAAACCAAAGTGAATGAATTCTTTATGATTTTCCAATCCTAATTTGTCAAAACCATTTTTGATAAAATATTCAACGGCTTTTACATCGTGATTGGTTGTTTTTTCAATTTCTTTAATGGATAAAGCATCTTCAGTTGAAAAGTAACGGTATAAATCCCTCAGTTTTTCAAATACGCTTGTATCCACCGATTGTAATTGCGGTAACGGAATTTGACAAAGAGCAATAAAATACTCAATTTCAACTAAAACTCTGTATTTTATAAGTGCTTCTTCTGAAAAGTAAGCTGCTAGGGAAACCGTTTTGTTACGGTATCGACCGTCAATCGGAGAAATGGCATTTAATTCGTTTAATGCAATCATGCGTTGTGTTGTTGAGTTAATCTGAAAATTATTGGAAATTTTTAGAATTGCAAATATAGGGTTTAATGCAAAAAGGTAAAAGAAAATTCGACCGATAAAAAGTTATTTCAATAGTTGCAACCTTTCTTTCAGCATCTTCATTCCTTCAGAACCTGAAAGTGGAATAATCTCTAACGGATTTGCTAATTGAACCACACTTGCCGGTTTTGGATCAATATAGTAAACAGGTGTTTCTGGTTTTGTGTAATGCATAATTCCTGCAGCAGGATAGACTTGTAACGAGGTTCCGATAACAATAAAAATATCAGCTTGTTCTGCCAATTCAATTGCCACTTCAATGGCAGGAACATCTTCACCAAACCAAACAATATGGGGTCGCATTTGGTTTCCGTTAGGATCTTTGTGTGCTGTTGTTAGATCATCATTCCAATCCAAAATATAATTCTCATCTTTTGTACTGCGAACTTTCAGTAATTCGCCATGCAAATGTAAAACCTTTGTACTTCCGGCTTTTTCATGCAAATTATCAACGTTTTGAGTGATGATATGCACATCAAAATGGTTTTCCAATTCAGCTAAAATAGAATGTCCTTGATTGGGTTGAACTTCGTGTAGTTGCCTTCTTCTTTTGTTATAAAAATCCAAGACAAGTTCAGGATTATTATTCCATCCCAAAGGTGAAGCCACTTCCATGATGTCATGACCTTCCCAAAGTCCGTCTGCATCTCGAAAGGTTTTAATACCACTTTCGGCACTAATTCCGGCACCACTTAAAACGACTAATTTTTTCATCTCTAAAAAGAAACCCTCTCAATATGAAAGGGCTTAGATTATATATTTTTAAACTTTTCCTAAGGTGTATAATTGTTCTAAAGTAGGGCTAGCACTGCCTCCTGAAGGTTCAAGAGTAATTCCGAAGGCTTCGGCTTCTACGACATTATCAACTGCAAAAATTCTTTTGTTGTCACCTTTAAAATCATCTAAAAGACCTATGCTCAAAGGAGTTAGCGGATTTAGTTTTAATGCCCAAACTTGATAAACATATCCTTCCGGTGGTTCAGGTAATCCTGCACCATCAATGTAAACTGTTTGCGTTTCTTGATTCCAATATACTTTGGCATAGGATGTTGGTGAAACTTCTTGACCGGCTAAAGGAACAACTGTGTTTTTAGGATCTCTCAATAAAGCTAAAGTTTCTTCGTTTGCTTTGTTTTTCAATTCTAAATCCACAACGGCTTGTTGTAATTTACCTTTTTCTTTTTCGATGTTAGCAATAGCATCTTTTTTACCTTCCACTTGTTGGAATAAATAGCCGCCACCTACCAGGAAAACAATTGCTGCCGCCCATCCAAGGTATTGACTTATGCCGGATTTTGGTTTTTCTTGCGGTTTCAATTCAACAACTTTGGTAGTATCTCCAAAAATTTGTTGTTTGATTGCTTCGTAATTTTTGCCAGACAAACGTGGAGCAACGCTACCCGAAAGATAAACTATCGCGTTTTCAATCTCTACAATTTCCGCCTGTATCTCGGTATGCTGTTTGGCCATTTTTACAACTTCTTCAATTTCGGAGTCGTTTAATTTTCCATAAACATACAATTCCAGAATCCCTGATTCTATATATTCTTGTGTACTCATGATACTTGTAATAAGTTTCTTAATTCGTTAATACAGTTTCTGTTTTGTGTTTTAACGGTTCCTAACGGAATTTCGAGCTCGTCTGATGCTTCTTGTTGGGTGTAGCCTTTGAAGAATAATAAGTCGATAATCTTAATGCATTTAGGTTTTAATTTTTTAACAAATTCTTGAATTCCAATGGAATCAATTTTATTGTTAAGTCGTGTATTATCGTCAAGTAGATGTACGAAATTATCGGCTGATAGGTTTTTTTGGCTGTTATTAAATCCTTTCGAACGCAATTTATCTATTGAGCTGTTTCGAGCAATATTGACAATCCATGTGTAAAATCTACCTTTGTCTTCGCTATAAGAATCAATATTTTTCCATATTTTTACAATCACATCTTGCAAAACGTCTTCGGCTTCTTCACGGTCTTTGATGAGGTTACTAATTACACCGAAAAGACTTTTGGAGTACATGTCATATAAAAGTGTGAACGCTCTTTCGTCTTTTTTGTAAATTAGGGGCAGTAATTCTTCCTGTGTCATACCTTTTTTTTTGATGTAGCCAAGATAACAACTTAAGAGTTAAAAACCAATTTTGTATGAGCGAAAAGTTAAACACGGCTGAATACCTAACATATTTAGAGGGATTTTTGACGGAAAACAGAAAAGCTAAGTTTTTAGAAATTTTGCAATTGCGAACTAACCATTTTACGGTAGCCATCGAAGATGTTTTTCAAATGCACAATACAAGTGCTGTGATGCGAAGCTGCGATGTGTTTGGAATTCAGGGACTTCATGTAGTAGAACAGAAGTTTGGTAAAAGTATTGATGCAGAAATAGCAATGGGAGCTCAAAAATGGGTGGATATTAAACAATATCAAACAAATCAATCGTGTATAAATGCTTTGAAAGAAAAAGGATATCAAATTGTAGCTACTTCGCCTCATATTGATTCGTGTTTGCTGGATGATTTTAATGTTTCTAAAAAATCAGCCTTATTTTTTGGGACAGAAAGAGATGGCTTATCAGAAGATGTGTTTGCTCAAGCCGATTGTTTTTTGAAAATTCCGATGGTGGGGTTCACTGAAAGTTTGAATATTTCGGTAGCAGCAGCCATCATTTTGCAAAATTTAACCCATCGTTTAAGAAATTCTAACACGGATTGGAAATTAACTGATGAAGAAGTTTTAATAAAGCGAATTGATTGGGCAAGAAAATCGATAAAGGATATTGAGCGGATAGAGCAGAGGTTCTTAGAGGGATAAAAATATCATCTTTCAAGTTTAAAAGATTCAAATGTAAGTCAGGTTATTTACAATAAGTTTTGAGTTAAAGTAAAAATAGAGAAAAGATTATACCATTACTAGTTTTTTAATAGTTTTCGAAATTCCTAAACTAAAATAATTAATCAGTCTCTACTTTCTTTTCAAAATTTTGTATTCTTCGTAGCAATCATTGATAGCATCTAAAACTTGTAAATCATTGGCTGTTTTGATGAATGATTCTGAATAATTGCATCGCTCCAAGATTTCGGGAATTTCCTTTTTATCAACACCAAGCATTACTGCAATAGTTTCCCGGTCGTATTTTGATTCCAAAAGGTTTCTAACGGTATCGTCTTTTTTCATTTCCTTTAATTTCCGCAGTTCTCGGGGTTTATTACCAAAGAAATTATAAAGCATGTCGGTAGGATTAAAAATAGAGCCCAGTACTCTATTAAAAGCATTAGGAGAATATTGTCCGGCTTCGTAACCATAATTTAGACCTGAAATTCCGTAACGTTGATTGGTGTTTACAGGAATTAGTTTTGCATCTACTTGAAGATAGCCGGTTAAATTATAAGGAGTTAAAACTACTTCTTCCAAAGCTATAGCTTTTTCAGTCAATTTAATTTGGGTGTTTTTTGATTTTAACCAATCGTTCGTAACTCTAACGCGAATGGATTGAAAACCGATTAATGAAATATGTAGTGTATCATTAGTTTGTGCACTGATTTCAAAAATTCCTTTTTCATCAGTAATAGTTCCTTTAACGGAATTTAGATTAATGATATTAACATTGGCTAGAGGTTTTGAGTCACTGTCGTTCAAAATAGTAGCGGTCACTTTTTCAGTGCGTTCCGTTTCTTGAGCGGAAAGTTGATAAGTGATGAATAATAAAAAAACTACAAAATATTTCATATCATGATTTAACGGTTTAAAAGTACTAAATCACAAGAATATATTTTGTAGTTTCTATATAATTATAAGAAAATTAACAAATACGATTAACTTCTTCTGGGTCTTCTGCTTTTTGCGGCTTCAAAAGAACGGCTTGCAGGTCTGTCACCCTCTGTTCTTCTTGGTCTTTCTGAAGAACCACCCTCTCTTCGTGGTCTAAATCCACCTTCTTTTCTGTCGCCTCTTGGAGCTCCTCCACCTTCTTTTCTTGGTCCGAAGCCTCCACTGCGTGATCCTGAGTTTCTTTCGCCTCTAAATCCGCCACCGCCACTAGAGCCTCTTCCATTGTGGTCACGTCTTCCGCCACCATCGTTTTTAGAAATTTCAACGTTGATTCTACGACCTTCAATTTCCATTCCGTTTAAAATTCCCATTACTTTGTCGGTATGCTCTTCGTCGGTGTTAAAGAAAGAAAATCCTTCTTTCACATCTACTTTGTATACATCTTCACGACCTAATTCTAGTGTGTCACGCAAGAAATCTTTTAATTGCATCCAATCAAAATTATCTCTTGAACCAATGTTTACAAAGAAACGAGTGGCTCCGCTGGTGTTTTCTCTCGGTGCTCTCTCGTCACGTCTTTCCGAACCTGCATTTTGAGCTGATAAATCTCTATTTTTCTTATAGTAACTAATAAAACGGTTAAATTCAACTGAAACCATTTTCTTAATTAATTCTTCTTTCGACAAGCCGTCTAAAACTTCATTAATCGCCGGTAAGTAGTTGTCAATTTCATGATCTACTTCGGTATCTTTAATTTTAGTTGCTAAGTGTAATAATTGAATTTCACAAATTTCGATTCCGGAAGGAATTGATTTTTCTTCAAATTTTTGTTTGATGATGCGTTCGATAGACGAAATCTTTCGCAATTCACTTTTGGTAACAATCACTATGGAAGTTCCTAATTTTCCTGCACGACCTGTACGACCTGAACGGTGATTATAGGTTTCAATTTCATCCGGTAATTGATAATTTACTACGTGAGTAATATTGTCTACGTCAATTCCACGTGCTGCCACATCAGTAGCTACCAACATTTGAATTTGACGACCACGGAACGATTTCATTACGCTATCTCGTTGTGCTTGTGATAAATCGCCATGCAAAGCAGCAGCATTATATCCGTCTTCAATTAATTTTTCGGCAACGGCTTGAGTATCACGTTTGGTTCTACAAAAAACAACCGAAAAAATATCAGGATTAGCATCTGCTAAACGTTTTAAAGCTTCATAACGATCACGTGCATTCACCAAATAAAATTCGTGCGAAACGGTAGCTGAACCTGAATTTTTTGTACCCACCGTAATTTCAACCGGTTCATGCATGAATTTTTTTGCAATACGGGAAACTTCTGCCGGCATAGTTGCAGAAAACAACCAAGTGTTTTTTTCGTCTGGTGTTGTAGATAGAATGCTTACAATGTCTTCATAGAATCCCATGTTCAACATTTCATCCGCTTCATCGAGAATACAATAGTTAATTTGTGAAATATTTACATACCCACGATTAATCATATCTTGCATTCTACCCGGTGTTGCCACAATAATTTGAGCACCACGTTTTACCTCTCTCGCTTGTTCGGATATGCTGGCACCTCCATAAACGGCTACTACGTTTATCCCTTTTTCATATTTAGAATAAAGTTTTAATTCATTTGTAATTTGCAAACAAAGTTCACGCGTGGGTGATAATATTAATGCTTGTGTATTTCGGTTATTGGCATCTATTTTTTGAATAAGCGGGAAACCAAATGCCGCTGTTTTTCCTGTTCCTGTTTGAGCCAAGGCAACTAAGTCTGTTTCACTTTCTAATAAAACCGGAATCGCTTTCTCTTGCACTTCTGATGGATTTTCAAATCCGAGGTCTTTAATCGCGAGCAGAAGCGATTCGTTAAGACCTAATTGTTCAAATTTATTCATATAGTATTTTAAATTGGGTGCAAAGGTAGGTTATTAAAACCATAAAAACTAATGGTGTTAGTGCTTGATTTTTAATTAGTTGTAAAATTTAATAGAAATGATAGAAACCTGTAAATGGAAGATTTGTGTTGGAGTGTTGTAAAAATTGAATTATTAACTATGCTCTTTAGTTAAAAAAGCTACTAATTTTTCAACCGCTAAACCACGATGACTAATTTTGGATTTTTCAGCAATTGGCATTTCGGCAAAGGTTTTATCATAGCCGTACGGTATAAAAATTGGATCATACCCAAATCCTTCAGAACCTCTTTTTCCGTTGATAATTTCACCTTTGATGATGCCTTCAAATACGTGTTGATTACCATTCAAATTTAGACAAATAACGGTTTTAAATTGGGCCTTTCTATTTTCTTTATCAGCTAAATTGGTAAGTAATTTATTCATATTATCATCAGCATTTTTTTGCTCACCGGCATACCGTGCAGAATAAACGCCGGGTTCTCCGTTCAAAGCCTCTACTTCCAATCCGGTGTCGTCGGCAAAACAGGAATAACCATATTTTTTGGTGACATAATTGGCCTTTAGTATTGCATTTCCTTCGATTGTCGTTGCTGTTTCGGGTATTTCTTCCAAACAGTCAATATCTTTCAAACTCAATATGGTAATTTCTTTTGGAAGTAATAATTGAATTTCTTTGATTTTATTAGGATTGTTGGAAGCGAAAACGAATTGCATAGTATATTTTTCAACAAAAGTAAAGATTTTTTTCAGGTTGAAAGGATTTGCTTAAATTTGGTAAAATTATCGAATGAAACGAGAACAAACCCGAAAGGAAGAAATTGTAAACGCCATTTCACATGGCGTTGGCATTTTGTTTTGTCTCATTGCAATGCCTTTTTTGTTAATCGATTCGTTTAATGAAAATCAATTATCAATTTTCATTTCTGTTTTGGCTTTTGGAATTGGAATGTTGTTGGTTTATACATTTTCTACTTTATTTCATGCTGCAAAAAATCCCAAAGTGAAAGATATCTTGCAAATTGGTGATCACATCAGTATCTATTTTTTAATTGCTGGAACATATACTCCGCTTATGGTTCGTTATTTGCCACACGATACAGCCAGTGTTTTTTTAGGAGTTATGTGGTGTATTGTTGCAATTGGAATGATCTTTAAAATTTTCTTTACTAAGAAGTTCAAATTTGTTTCCGTTTTGCTTTATTTAGCCTTGGGTTGGATGATTGTTTTTGTGATAGAGCCACTGATTCAAACCATGCCATTTTCTGTTTTTATGTGGATTTTAATCGGTGGATTAAGTTACACCATTGGTGTATATTTTTATGTAAAAGACCATAAATTTTACTACCATTCAATTTGGCATTTCTTTGTACTTTTTGGAACAATTGCTCACTTTGTTTCCGTTTATTTGAGTGTTTAAACTCGAATTAAATGAAAAAAAATTTAACTTTAATATTATTTATTCTAATTTTCGCTTATTCTTTCTTTAATTCTAGGAAGTAATTTTTTTGCATTTTTATTAAAAGCATCCAGTATTACTTTTTTGTTTTTTATGACAAGGACTTGCTGCATGGCAATTTTGTTTTTATAATCAGCACTTTGAAGATAGGTGAGGTATTCGTCGTTTTTAATTCTTTCTTGGTGATTTAAATAGAACCAATCGTGATTTTCTTTCCAATCTTTGAGATTTTCATGAACTTCTTGTTTTAAATAATCGTTTATAACAATTAATATATCATCCATTTGATTGTAAAATGTCAGCAAATCGGATGTCAGAGAATCTTTTAATTGGGTTTCGTTTTCCACATAATTCTCTAACATTTTAAACCCTTTGTTTTTGATCGTATGTGGATTGTGCATTCCGACCAGGTTAGCACATACTTCGCAGGAAATATAATCATCATTTGTCATTTTTCCGGCTAGAATTTTTTGATAAACACTATCTAAAAATGTGAAATTTGTTTTCATTCGATGTATAGTTAGCGTATCGCTGGACATATCCTCACTAATTATTTTAAAGATTGAAAGTTGTAAATTTCGCTGCTTTCGCTTTTCGTTGTAATTATTGATGTTTACAGCAATCAAAATTCCGATAACCACTAGAATAATTTCGCCTACGGCATATTTTAAATAATTTAAAAATTTGCCTTCTTTGAGCTGGTTAAAACGAATTTTTCTGAAAAATTTGATCATATTACTTATTTTAATCGAACATACACATGTTTAATCCCTTTCTTATCGGATTCACGCTCGTGAATTTCCAACAAATGGGTGAGCGATTTCATTAACGGAGTTAGCTTAGAAAAACCAAAATTACGAGGGTCAAATTCAGGTTTTTTCTTTACAATCAAATTACCGACATCGCCCAAAAATGCCCAACCGTCATCGTCTGCAATATCTTCAATGCTGGATTCGATAATATCAATCGTTTCCACATCAATTTTGGTCATAATTTTTTCATCTTTCTTTTTATCGGTAGAAGCAGCAGTTGTTTTCTTCTTTTTAGCTCCTTCTAATACTTCAATAAAGATAAAACGATCACATGCACTTATAAAAGGTTTTGGTGTTTTCTGTTCGCCAATACCAATCACTTTCATGCCTGATTCACGTAAACGAATCGCAAGTCTTGTAAAATCACTATCGCTCGAAACAATGCAGAATCCATCCAATTTACCGGAATATAGCAAATCCATCGCATCAATAATCAAAGCGGAATCAGAGGAGTTTTTTCCGGTTGTATAACCATATTGTTGGATTGGTGTGATGGCATTTTCAAGCAAAACACCCTTCCAGCCATTGGCATTCGGTCGTGTCCAATCGGCGTAAATTCGTTTGGTTGTAGGTGTTCCGTATTTTGCAATTTCTTCCATCATTCCTTTAATGTTGCTAAACGGAACATTATCGGCATCAATCAGAACGGCTAATTTTAAATCATTGTCATCGTGTTTACTCATAAAAAATCAAATTATAAATCAAATATAGTCATATTAACACATTCTCATTACACTTTTTCAATTTATATAATTGTTGGTAATAATTCACAATCATTCCATTAAAAATATTATGAAAGTAGATTTGAAATCCTTACTTTTGCCACGTTTTTTAACACACAAAAAGTCATGGTAAAAGATTTATTCGAAAGAATTCAAAACAATAAAGGACCATTAGGAAAATGGGCTTCACAAGCAGAAGGGTATTATGTTTTCCCAAAATTAGAAGGAGAACTTGGACCTCGAATGCAATTTCACGGAAAACAAATTCTAAATTGGAGTATTAATGATTATTTGGGGTTAGCCAATCATCCGGAAGTGCGTAAAGCTGATACAGAAGCAGCTATTCAATATGGAGCAGCCTATCCGATGGGAGCAAGAATGATGAGTGGTCATACCAATGTGCATGAGCAATTAGAAAATGAATTGGCGGCTTTTGTCATGAAAGAATCTGCTTATTTGTTAAATTTTGGCTACCAAGGAATTATGTCAACCATTGATGCGTTGGTAACTAAAAATGACATTATTGTATATGATGTAGATGCACATGCATGTATTATTGATGGGGTTCGTTTACACATGGGGAAGCGATTTACATATCGTCACAATGATTTGGAAAGTATGGAAAAAAACCTTCAACGTGCTACAAAAATGGCAGAAGAGACAGGTGGAGGAATTCTCTTTATTACCGAAGGTGTATTTGGAATGCGTGGTCAACAAGGAAAATTGAAAGAAATTGTGGCCATGAAAGAAAAATACAATTTCCGTTTGTTGGTTGATGATGCTCATGGTTTTGGAACACTTGGAAAAACAGGAGCCGGAGCAGGCGAGGAGCAAGGTTGTCAAGACGGTATTGATATTTATTTTTCAACCTTTGCCAAATCCATGGCCAGCATTGGTGCTTTTATTGCAGCGGATAAGGATATTATCGATTATTTGAAATATAATTTGCGTTCACAAATGTTTGCCAAATCATTACCGATGATTCAAACCGTTGGTGCTTTAAAACGTTTAGAGTTGTTGCGAAACCATCCTGAATTGAAAGATAAATTATGGGAAAACGTAAATGCTCTTCAAAATGGTTTAAAAGAGCGTGGCTTTAATATTGGTGACACTAACACGTGTGTAACCCCGGTTTACTTAGAAGGTTCTATTCCGGAAGCAATGGTGATGGTGAATGATTTACGTGAAAATTATGGAATTTTCCTTTCCATTGTGGTTTATCCTGTGATTCCAAAAGGAATTATTTTGTTGCGAATGATACCAACAGCTTCTCACACCCTAGCGGACATCAATGAAACACTAGCTGCATTTGAAGCCATTCGCGAAAAGCTCGTGAGCGGAACCTATAAAAAAATTGCAGATGCTACTACAGTAGATGTTTCTTAAAACAAAGCTCAAAGCTTCTAAAAATAAAAACCACTCTTTTAACGGAGTGGTTTTGTTTTATAAATCAATTCGATAGGTTCTTCTTCGTCGGTCTACCACCGAATTGAAATTTTTCCATAAATTGTGAATCGCATTATTTTCTTCTAATTCAGGAGTTCGATTGCATTGTGTAATTCCTTTTTCTTTAAAAACGCGATAATATTCTCTAAAAATAAGTGCAGTTACGCCTTTGTTTTGGTATTCAGGATCAATGCCGATGAGATAAAACAACACTTCTTTACTGTGTTTTTTCGCTTGCAATAAGTGATAAAATCCAAAAGGAAAAAGTCGTCCGTTTGCTTTTTGCAATGCTTCTGAAAAGCCGGGCATAACGATGCTAAAAGCGACCATTTTATCATTTTTATCCATTACAAATAAAATGTATTCCGGATTTACAAAAGGAATGTATTTCTTTTTAAAATATGCTTTTTGTCTTTCGGAAACGGCAACAAAGGAGGCTAATTTTTCATAGCTTGTATTGAATAAATCAAACATTTTATCCACATACGGAAGA
Source organism: Flavobacterium sp. (assembly GCF_044339515.1). GTDB lineage: Bacteria > Bacteroidota > Bacteroidia > Flavobacteriales > Flavobacteriaceae > Flavobacterium. The sequence goes on along the minus strand of NZ_JBIIVK010000045.1, from coordinate 8,778 downwards.
ATGTCTTTTGTGTTTGTAAATGTGATTGTTTTTAATTCGTATCGCTTTTGGATCAATTCACTTGCTTTCATGAATGTATCCGGATTTACATTTGAAAACGAAAATACACTTTCAAAATATTCTTTTTCTCTCACATAGCCCAATTGCTCTAAATGGTCTTTGTAATAAGGATAATTATACCAGGTAATCATTGAACCCAATCGGTCAAAGCCTTCAGTTAAAACACCAACTTTGTCTAAATTTGAAAAGCCCATGGGACCTTCAACGTATTCTAAGTTGTTTTTTCGTCCGAGCTCGTAAACTTTTTCCAAAAGAGCTTTCGTTACTTCAATGTCATCAATCACATCCCACCAACCAAATCGTACTTTTCTTTTTTGTTGATTATTGACTTCTTCCCAATTAATAATGGCAGCTATTCGACCAATAATTTTATTTTCTTTGTAAGCCAAATAAAAATAGGCTTCTGCATTATCAAAGGCTGGATTTTCTTCTTTATTGAACGTTTCCAACTCATCCGAAATTAATGGTGGTACCCAATACGGGTGATTTTTATATAACGAAAATGGAAATTTAACGTAATCGTTAAGTAGCTTTTTTGAATTTGCTTCAATAATTGTAATCATAGCTTTATCCTTCTACTTCGTCTGCACGTTTTTTTGCTTCTTTAGTTTTTTTATCTTTTTTCTTTTTGTCAACTCTTTTTCCACCTTCTTCGTCCGTTTCAATTTTAACAGGCTTGTATTTTTTATCAAAACGCCACGAAACGCCAACGCCTCCATATAAAATATCCGGAGTATCTTTAAAGTTTTTACTGATGGAAGCATCTACTTGCAAATTATTTTGAAGTAAATAAGCCGCTCCGATTCTAAAAATACTATCTGAATAATAGTCACCTTTAATTCCTTGATTCTCAATAAAACCGGACCATTTTTGATTAAATCCTCGTGTTAAAGTCAAAATATAACCCAATGATTTGTAATCTGTTGTGAATTTGTCATAAAAAATATTGGTTACCAAAACCCAACGTGTACCAAAGTGATTTTGTGCAATTACCATCACTTTCGGACTCATACTTGGTTCATCAGGAAAGGCATAATCTTCGTTCGCAAAACCAAAATTCATTCCTACATAAACACCAACAGCCGGAATAAACTGTTTCCATTTAAATTTATGATTGGCTTTCCAACTGTATAAGTTTGGTTTATCTTCACCTTTTTTAAATGGATCATAAATCAGGTATTTTGCTCCAAAGGTTGTACTTCTAAATCCGCTTCGAGAGGTTTCAACTAAAGGAGAGTAATATTTATCATATTGGTATTTAAAATTCCCAATTACTTCCAATTGTTCAAAAAGAAAACCATAACGAAGGTCTAGATCAACTCCAAAACCATTAGAATTGTAGCGAGAAAGATTATGGTCTTCGCGAATTCCATAAATACCACTTTCTAATTGAAAAACATTTTTTCCAACCGAAAAAGCCGCCATCGAGAGTCCGGGACGGTTAGAATTAATCATATCCGTGTGCTGAGCCAATAAACTTGAAAAGCTAAAGACAAAAGCGATGTGAAGTAATTTTTTAATTTTTTTCATGGTAGTAATGAGGTTGAATTACTGATTAGAAACCAAAAATAAGACTTTTTATTATTTATTTAAGAATGTTAATTTATTTTTGACCGCCGTAATTATTATTTTTACCGAAAATATTACAATATGCAAACAGCTTCTGTACCTGGATTTGTGAGAACTATTCTAATTATTATAGGTATTTATTACGCTTTCAAAATTTTAGCCCGTTTTTTAATGCCGATTTTATTGCGTAAAATGGTTCAAAAAGCAGAACAGAATTTTAAACAACACACTAATTATCAGAATCAAGCCGGCAATCATTCAACTACTCAGAATACATCCTCTACATTTGAAAAGCCAAAAGCCAAAAAACAAGTGGGTGAATATATTGATTATGAAGAAGTGGATTAGTTTGTTTACTTTCGTTTAAATTTACATTGATTTTTTAAAAACATAGAATGAAGTATTTTCAGAAATTTCTTCCGCATCTTTTAGCCTTTTTCGGTTTTGTGATTCTTTCGCTAGTCTATTTTTATCCGGTTTTGCAAGGCAAACAAATTTCGCAATCCGATATTGTGCAATATACCGGAATGGCCAAAGAGCAAAACGATTTCAGACAACAAACAGGCGATGAACCCTTTTGGACAAACTCTGCTTTCGGCGGAATGCCGACTTATCAATTAGGAGCGAAATACCCGCATAATTATGTAAAATCTGTGGATGGTTTTTTGCGTTTTTTGCCTCGTCCAGCTGATTATTTATTTTTATATTTTCTTGGTTTTTATATTCTTTTGTGTGTTTTAAAAGTTGATCCGCTCAAAGCTTTTTTTGGAGCGTTGGCGTTTGGATTTTCTACTTATCTCATCATTATTTTAGGAGTGGGGCATAATGCCAAAGCTCATGCGATTGCCTATATGCCGATGGTTATTGCGGGCGTTTTACTTGTTTTTCAAAAACGATTCATTGTGGGAGGATTGCTTACAATGGTGGCGGCAGCTCTCGAAATTCAAGCCAATCACTTTCAAATGACGTATTATTTGTTGTTGTTGTTGATAGTGATTTCTGTTTATTATAGTTATAAATTAGTCAAAGCGAAAGAGTTTAAAAACATCGGAATTGCTTTTGGTGTTTTTGCTATTGCCGGACTTTTGGCATTAGGTGCAAATGCAACGAATTTATTGGCTACAGCTGAGTATACCGAGTTCAGTACCCGAGGTAAAAATGAATTAACCATTGGTTTAGAAGGTGAAAAAATAGAAAACAAATCGGGGATGACTTATGAATACATCACCGAATACAGTTATGGAATAGCGGAGAGTTTTAACTTAATTGCTCCTCGATTATTTGGAGGAGGAAATTCTGAAAAACTCGGAGCGAATAGTGCTTTATATGAAATGTTTATTGGTTTAGGTGCTCCTGAAAATGATGCCTTAGAATATGCTTCTCAGGCCCCCACATATTGGGGAGATCAACCCATTGTTGCTGCTCCGGCTTATATTGGAGCGATTGTGTTTTTCCTTTTTGTATTGGCAATGTTCACAGAGAAACGCAAATTGAAATATGCTTTTTTAGTGGGGGCGATTTTTTCATTATTGCTTTCTTGGGGAAAAAATTTCCCGATTCTAACCGACTTTTTTATTGATTATTTTCCGTTGTATAATAAATTTAGAGCGGTTTCTTCCATACAAGTCATCTTAGAATTATGTATGCCTGTTTTAGCTGTTTTGGGACTGTATTCATTTTTTAAAGTAGAAAAAGAAGAACAATGGAAAGCACTTTGGAAATCTTCGGCAATTGCGATTGGAATTTTTGCGTTGCTATTTGTTTTCAAAGGAATGTTTAACTTTTCATCTGAAAGTGATGCATATTACAAACAAGTATATGGAGAAATTGGAGAACCTTTTGTAAAAGCATTAATAGAGGATAGACAGGCCATGTATACTTCTGACCTGCTTCGCTCGATGGGATTGATTTTAGCTGTTTTTGCTCTTTTTTGGTTGTTTATCAAAGAGAAAGTATCACAAATTATCGCTGTTATTTTAATTGGTTCGTTGATGGTTTTGGATTTATTTGTAATTGCCAAAAATTATGTGAATGCGGATGATTTTGTCAATGCAAGACAAGTTAACCAACCTTTTCAGCCTACCGAAGCCGATTTAAAAATTTTGGAGGATAAAGATCCAAATTTCCGTGTTTTTGAACCAAGCCAAGAAATGGCGGGAGCAAGAACTTCTTATTTTCATAAAGCCATTGGTGGTTATAGTGCCGTTAAACCACAACGCATTCAGCAATTGTATGATTATCAAATTGCCAACAATAACATTCAAGTATTGAATATGTTGAATGTAAAATATGTTATTCAAACTACAGAGGAAGGTCAATCCATTCCCTTGCAAAATCCGAATGCCAATGGCAATGCGTGGTTTGTGAGTAATGTGAAAGTCGTTCAAAATGCAGATGAAGAAATGCGTGCATTGGACAGTTTAGATACAAAAAATGAAGCGGTTGTTGATAAAGAATTTATGAAAAAAGTGAGTGCTCAATCGTTTGTAAAAGATAGTTTAGCAACCATCACCTTAGAAGAATACAAACCCAATTATCTCAAATATACTTCTCAAAATGCAAATAAAGGTTTGGCTGTTTTTTCGGAAATTTATTATCCAAAAGGTTGGAAAATCACTATTGATGGAAAAGAAACGGAGCAAATTAGAGCAAATTTTGTTCTAAGAGCAATAGAACTTCCGGCAGGAAAACATACGATTGAATTCAAATTTGAACCGGAGGTGGTGAGAACCGGAAGTTCGATTGCATTATTTAGTTCTATTGGAATGTTGTTACTTTTGGCGGGTGGAATTTATTTTGAAATAAAGGAAAAGAATAAATGATTGATTTTCATATAATTAATGTAGTATGAAAAAACCTGAAATAAATAAAGAAAAAATTGAAGAAAGAGAAGCTAAAAGAATTGCTGAAATTAAAAAGCTTTCTTATGCTCAACGACTTGAAAATTTCTTAAAGTTAATGGAAATTTCTTATGCTTTAAAAAATGCACCTAAAGTTTATCCAAATAAAAAATGATTGAAGAAATAATAAATATTTGGAAAGTTTTTGAAGTAAATAATGTAAAATACATTACGATTGGAGGTTTTGCAGTAAATATTTATGGTTATTCAAGAAATACTGGTGATTTGGATATTTTGATTGAAGACTCATTAGAAAATAGAAAAAATTTAAGAAAAGCTTTTATTGAAATTGGAATTGGAGATTTTGAATCAATAGAAACTATGCAATTTATTCCAGGATGGACAGATTTCACTTTATTTTTTGGTTTGCGTCTAGATGTTATGACTTCAATCAAAGGTTTAGAAAATGTACCTTTTGAAGAATTGTTAGAAAAGGCAACTAAAGTTATAATGGGAAATGTTGCTGTAAATTTTATTGATTACGATAACCTAATTATCGCAAAAAAAGCAACGAATCGATTAAAGGATCAATTAGATTTAGAGGAATTAAATAAAATCAATAATCCGAATAAAGAGTAACATTTTTTACTTTTCAGGCAACTATATAAAAAACTTTAACCAAGAATAAACTGAAACCAGAAGCACAAAAAATTCTAATCATTACCTACTACTGGCCTCCAGCCGGTGGTCCCGGTGTGCAACGTTGGCTAAAATTTGTGAAATATTTACCGGACTTTGGTTTTGAGCCACATGTTTACATTCCTGAAAATCCAACGTATCCGATAGTTGATGAAAAATTGATAGATGAAGTTTCCAACAAAGCAATCATCATCAAAAGTAAAATCAAAGAACCGTATCGTTGGGCTTCATTTTTATCTCAAAAAAATACCAAAAAAATCAGTTCCGGAATCATTCCAAGCAAGAAAAGACAATCCTTGATTGAAAAAATAATGCTTTGGCTTCGTGGGAATTTATTTATTCCCGATGCCCGTGTTTTGTGGGTGAAACCTTCTGTTGTTTTTTTGAAAGATTATATAGCGAAGCACCATATTAAAACCATTATTACCACTGGTCCACCACATAGTTTGCATTTAATTGGCTTACAATTGAAAAAACAATGCAACATCAAATGGATTGCCGATTTTCGTGACCCGTGGACAACCATTGGTTATCACAAAGAACTGATGCTCAACGAAAATTCTGAAACAAAACACAAGGAATTGGAAAGGTTAGTGCTCAATTCAGCTGATAAAATTATTGTAACGAGTCCGACAACAAAAAGTGAGTTTTCCAACTTAACCGCAAAACCAATTGAAGTAATTACAAATGGCTATGATGTTGAAAAAGTAAATAAATCCGAATTAGATGATAAATTTTCCATCGCTCACATCGGTTCTTTTTTATCCGACAGAAACCCAAGCATTTTGTGGAAAGCATTAAAAGAATTAGTCGAAGAAAACAAAGAATTTGAATCTGATTTTCAATTGAAATTGATTGGAAAAGTAAGTCAAGAAGTTTTGGAAACGATTGATGAATTCAAGTTAAGTAAATTTGTAAATAATTTAGGTTATATATCACACGGTGAGGCTATTGTACATCAACGAACTTCACAAGTATTGCTGTTAATTGAAATTGATTCAGAAGAAACCCGTTGCATCATTCCCGGAAAATTGTTTGAATACATGGTTTCAGAACGTCCGATTATTGCCATTGGGCCGAAAGCCTCAGATTTTGAAGGGATTTTAAAAGAAACCAACACAGGTCAGTTTTTTACTTATCAAGAGAAAGAAAAGCTGAAGGAAACGATTTTGACTCATTATCAGCTTTATAAACAAAATAATTTAAAAGTTTATCCTGTTGGTTTACAGTACTATAGTAGAAAAAGTCTCACGGGTCAGTTAGTTAATTTTTTAAAAGAATAATTACAGGTATGCGGTTTATAATTGGATTACTACTACTGCTTTTTGTTCAATTGGGTTTTTGTCAAACAGATCAAGCGAAGCTTATTTTTATTGATGAAACCGAATTAGAAGGTTTTGCAACCATCAAAAACAACAAAATTCTATTCAGATTAACATTAAAAGATAAAACCGACGAATGGGACGAAAATATGGTTAAACGAGTCATTTTTTACGGTTATAATACGGTTTTTATTTATGAATACCTGCAAATAAATGAACGTGTTAAACCAAGATTGTTTGAAGTGGTTACTGAAGGTGAAGTAACCTTGTACTCCGATTTTACTCGTAACAAAAATGGTTGGAACAACCTGCAAGATAACATAAGGTCACCAATGCGTTCTTTTAACTTTTTTGATCCAAATGCCGATATGCCGGATATTTATGTAAAGCGGGATTTTGAAGAGTTTCCAATAGACTTAAATCATAATTTTAAAAATCAAATTATGGATTATTTGAGTGATTGTGAAGTTTTAGTTGAAAAGATTAAAAGCGGTAAATTACGCAAAAACCAAATTGATGAAATTGTCAATTATTATAACGATTATTGTGTAGAATAAATCTAACAATTTAAAAATCTAATCAATGGGCATCGTACTCAATCAATCCATCAAAAACACCATCATTACCTTTATTGGTTTTGCTATTGGTGCCACGAATGCATTGTTTATGTACACGCATTTTTTAGGAGAAGATTATTACGGATTGACTGCTTTTTTACTTTCTTCTGCCAATATTATGATGCCATTAATGGCGTTCGGAATTCAAAATACATTAGTTAAGTTTTATTCCGAACATCAATCTGAGGAGGAAAAATCCCGATTTCTGAATTTAGTTTTAGTTTTACCATTCGTAATTATTATTCCAATCTTTTTGATTTTGTTTCTGTTTTATGGAGAAACTGCCAATCTACTTTCGCAAAAAAATCAAATCATTCATGATTATGTTTGGATGATTCCGGTGATTGGTTTATTTATGGGTTATTTTGAAATTTTTTATGCCTGGGTGAAAGTGCATTTACAATCGGTTTTTGGCAATTTTGTGAAAGAAGTTTTACTACGTGTTTTTATTAGTATTTTTTTATTTGCGGTTTATTTTGATTGGATCAGTAATATTCAGTTTGTATACAGTTTGGTTTTTATCTATTTTACCATGATGTTACTGATGGCCTTGGTAGCCTTTAAAGTGAGAAAACCACAATTTCATTTAAAGTTTCCGAAGGAAAAAAAAGAAGTCATTGTTTACTCAGCATTTATTATTTTTTCCTCCAGTATCGCAGTGCTTTTGTTGGATATTGATAAGTTTATGATTGGACAATACATTCCAATTAGCGAAGCGGCGTATTATTCGGTAGCGATTTTTATTGCGTTGACGATTTCTGTACCGATGCGGGCCATGCATCAAATTACGCATCCGATTACAACCGATTTAATGGCTAGAAAAAAACATGATGAATTGAACGATTTATACAAAAAAACGGCCATTACTTTGCAAGTTATTGGCGGATTTATCATGCTAGGAATTTTAACAAATATTCACCAAGTCTATGCATTGTTACCCGAAAAATACAGTGGTGGAGTAGCAGTAGTTTTTTTAATTTCCTTTTCAAAATTCTTTGATTTGATGTTGGGAAATAATAATTCCATCATTTTTAATTCAAAATATTACAGAACAGTTTTGTTGTTGGGTTTGTGTTTGGTTGTTCTGACTGTAAGTTTGAATATGTATTTTATTCCGAATTTTGGTATTGAAGGAGCTGCCATTGCCACATTAATTTCAATTGGCTTATACAGCATAGCCAAATTTTTATTTGTGGTTTTTAAAATGGATTTATTTCCTTTTTCTAAAAAAACAATTGTTTCATTAGGCATTATTGCCTTAACATTTATTGTCTTTTATTTTTGGAATTTTTCCTTTCACCCGATTTTGAATATTGTATTGAAATCGGTTTTAATTAGTTTATTTTATTGGTTTTTGAACTATAAATGCAAGACTTCAGATGATATAAATGGCGTAATTAAAGGGTTTTTCGCTAAGTTTTGATGGTTATCACAATGTCCTTCAATTTTCGTCTCGTTTTTTTAATGTAAGCTAACGTCAGACTGTGAAAAAACCTCCACAATCTCTTTAACAAATATACCAAAAAACTTGTAAGAAAAACAGAAAAGGTTTATATTTAAAGATGCAACGTATCCAAGGAATTTCCCGTAACCAGTTACAAGTATCGAGTTTAGAAGATACCATTTCAGCTGAGAACCCCGTTCGATTTATTGACGCTTTTGTAGGTAGTA
>NZ_JBIIVK010000085.1:0-6353 GCF_044339515.1 Flavobacterium sp. | reverse complement strand
AACAGCCTTCTTATCTGTCGTATAAAGCAAAATCTGCTTTTTATAGCGTTATCAATATCCGAAAAACACTCAAATTCAGAAAGTACGAAAAGCTAATACAAAAAGCTCAAGCGATTGAATATTCAAAAGCGGAAGATTTAATGGTTGCTATCAAGGAGCGAATCAAAAATTTCTACCCAAAAGGTAGATCCTTGTATATTCCATTAACATGGAAAGAAAAAAGAGAAATCAGAGCAGCTATTTATTTTGAATACGGCGACCAAATGAAAAAATTAAAAGTGGCTATTAATCATAATCTTCAATTCGTTTAATGCATACCGTCACCATTCCAGAGCATAACATTACCAAATACATTCCGGAAGATTTATCCGAGTGTGATGCTCAGCAATACATTGACATGGCCGGATTAATCTTTTTGCACCAAACCGGACAACTAAATTATGAAGAATTTAGAGTGCAAGCGATTTACAAGCTCATGAACATGGTTCCAGAAGAACCTAAGACAAAGCTCAAAAGAAACCTTGAACTTTCTGAAGCTGACGAAAACAAATATTCCAATGCCTATCGATTATCCGAATTAATCGATACATTTTTTGATGATGGTGAAAACAATCAAAAAATCATTAAGCAAAACTTCATTCACAACCCAGTGAAGAAGTTTATGCCATTTTGGAATAACTATTACGGACCGGAAGATTTACTTTCTAACATGAAATTTGGCGAATACAGCGATGCTCTTCGCTTATTCAATCAAATTAATGCCAATGGAGAACTTGAAATGCTGTTTCCATTTGCTGCTATTCTATACCGCAAAAAGAAATCATTTATCTTCTTCCGCAAACTATTAAATCTGTACGATGGTGATATCCGTCAGCGTTATAATTCCTATTCGGTGGATGCTCGGGCAAAAGTTTTTGAAAACACACCGGTTGGATTCGTTTGGGGCGTTTACCTTATGTTCGGAAGCTTTCAAAAATGGTTAGCCACAGCCGAAATTCCTTGGGGCGGAAAAGTGTTAGATATGTCCATCATATTTACTTCAGAAGGCAACGAAGAACCGGAAACCATACCAGGTATCGGAATGGATGCCGTCATGTTTGCCATTTCAGAGTCAGGCGTATTCGGCACCAAAAAAGAATTAGACGAAAGGCCTTTAATTGAAGTGCTTTTACGAATGTACGATATCAGAAAACGTGATTTAGAACTTAAAAAATTAGAAGAAAATGCTAAGAGTAAATCAGCTTAGAACTTTACTTCAGGAATGTCAAGATGAGATTCCGGGTATCAATCGAAATGAATTAGTATTGGATGATTCCGAACTAACCAACTTTTTAAAAGATTTCAAAGTAACTGATAACTGCATGTTGATTGGTGTGATGCCTCAATTCAACGTAAAAGGGCAAGAAGATTCGATTCAGTTTGTCAATCAGCTTCAGTTTATGGTTGTAAAAAAATCAGCTGATAAAGATTTTAAAAATCAAGACGAGTATTTACAAATGTTTCATGATACGCAAGCCCTAATGATGTTATTGGTAGGAAAGCTTCTCGGCGAAAAACTAGAAGATTTATGCGGTGATTTCTCAAACATTGTGGAAGAATCTATTTCTATTTATCCGGTTTGGCGAAAAGCTCAATGCAACGGTTGGGCGTTAGAAATTGATTTGTTAAGTTAATTTTATTCCGTATATTTACGGAAAATTAACCACATGAACCAAATAGAAATCGATTTACTGTTTAATCAAGTCATTCAACAAAGAGGCATTTATAACAAGCTCGAAGGAGTCACCGAAAACATGATTTATAACTGGCGAAAAGGCCGTGGTAAAAAACCATCCATTGGCGATATGCTTGGCGTACTTTGGCAATTAAATCTGATTAAAATAACTGAAGTCACAAAATCGGAGAGTAAATTCTCCAACCTTGGAGAGTAAACTCACTAAATTTGAAACCTATGGCAAATCTACTTAACCAACGAACCAACAATAACGATGATATCCTTAAAGGTCGTTTTATTCGTAAAAAATTAGCCGAAACCGCTAATGAAATCCGTCAGGGTTCCAACAAGCGAATGACTGGTTTCCGTTCCGGTTTTTGGAACAACCGTTCCTTTTCCGTTACCGATAATGAACTGCAATACGAACATTTAAAAGTGCACCGGTTCATTGATATGCGTACTCGCTCTTTAAAATCAGGCGAAAAACGCAAAAAGAAATTCTATCCAATACACAACCGTGTGGTGATGGGGCAATACAGCCAATTAGTGCGTGAGCTTTCATTTGGTTTTACCGAAGAAGTTAAAAATCAGTTAAGAAGCATCGGCGACTAATATTTTTTATTTTTCCTACAATATTAGGCACTATTTTTGAGTTAATAGTCTTACTAAATACTTGTAACTATGGCAAAAAAGAAAAACCCACTCAAGCAAGCTCACAAAGTGTTTCTTCATTACTTCATGGTACTTTGTGAAACCGAGCTAATGGATGATTTAGAACTCAGAAAAGAGTTCGTTTCTGCCCTAGATACCGTAAAAGAAACCTACAAAGCACAAAAGGGGAAGTAATTCCCCTTTTTTTGTATATTTGAATCTCACTTTAAAATTATATTCTATGGACTACGGCGACAAATTAAAAACCGAAAAGGAATTATCTGAATTGACAGATAGACAATTACAGGAAAGAATTGCTTATGAATTAATTGACACCAAAAAGAAAACAGAAAGTATCAAGAATAACGTTCAGTTTTTCTTTTGGTTAACGCTAGCTTCAATAGCTATAGCTATAGCGTCTACAATAAAATAACAAAGCCCCTTTCGGGGCTTTTCTTTTAGGTTTCAATAAACAAGCGTTCATCATAATCACAATAAACACTCCGGTCTTGGTCAACCAAAAAAACATAATTTCCTTTTTTGGTCCATAACCAACCTTCTTCCAGTTCTTCTCCTCCATCCATTTTCATCTTGGTAGTGTTCCGGTAGATGCCATCACACTCGGTGGCTTCCACCAGCTCCAACTGATCAATATTGTTTTCTACAAAGTTTCGCACCTGTTCTTCATCATAATATATTTTCTTTCCGGTGCTAAACGTGATAAGCAATGGATTTCTTTCGTTTTTTTCGGCATCCTCATGCACTTTTCTAACGCACTGGTTAAAGCTGATGCCGTTCAGTTCCATCGTGGCTCCATCTAAATAGGAAACCTTACAACTGATATTACCCATGGTCCACCTCCATTTCTGCAATGAGTTCAATGCGTTTGTCTTCCAAAAATTTAATGGTTTCCACCACATCATCATCATGATTAATGTTTTGATGTTTTTCAATGGCTACACACAAATCATTACAGGTGTTAATGGCATTTTGCCATTCGGCTCTAATCTCCGGGTCATCCATAAACTCACTGTCTAAGTGAAGCACCGTTTGATTGATAATAAATTCTCGTAAATTTTTGATTTCTTCTACGCCTATCGATTTAATCGTAGTTAAGAAGTCAATCGGAAATAGCAACCGATTGGGATGCGGATTGTTGTCTGGTTTTCGCATGATAATGTAATTTTATAAAAACCTACCCAAAGGCTGCGAAAACCAAACAATATTATTGTAGAGAGTATTCCGTCTCTCAGTAAGACTGAGTCGGAACTTCCTTTGGGATAGGCTGGATTTTTTACTGATGAATTTTTCATTATTTGATTTTCGCACAACAAACGTACCGTAAAGCTACAAAACCACCAAAAAAAGTTTGTGCGTTTGCATAAAATTTTACTCAAAATTACTTAAAAGTGCAATTTTTTACCTAAAAGTACATTTTTTGAGTAGGAATTTTTTACATTTGCAGAGTAAACCACGACTTACATTTACAGCATAGGTAAATTTATTTACCAGAAACTAACCCTTAAAAGTGCGTCGTGGCCTTTTAGGGGTTTTGTTTTTTAATACATATATATATATGAGTAAACATGAGAAATTTTTAGAGTTCAACGGAAAAACAATTGTTTTCCTAAACGTTGATGGTACTTATTGGATTGCTTTAAAACCAATTTTAGAAGCATTAAATCTTGTGTCACACAGGTACCTTAAAAGAACCCAAAGAGACCACTTTTTTAGTACCTGCGTGGACAATATGTCCATTCAGGTAGAGAAAAACGGCATAAAACAGGTAAGAAGTATGACCTGCTTGCCAGAAAAATACATTTATGGGTGGCTATGTTTTTTAAATTCAGATAATCAAGAATTAACAGCTTTTAAGAAAACCTGCTATAATTTGTTGTATGATCATTTTCATGGAACTATAACCAATAGGAGAGAATTATTGTTAGAGAGAAAAACTTTAGATACAGAAATACACAACATAAAAAGCTCTCTTAAAGAGCAGGACCAAGCATATAAAAAATTAGAAGAGTTGCAGAATAAAAGAAAATTAGTAAGTACGCAGCTTAACTCTATGGATAATGAAATAGTAAAACAACCCGGGTTTTGGGGATAGTAATAAACCACAAGAAACCCTAAAAGTGTATGAGAGCCTTTTAGGGTTTTCTTTTTAATACATATATATCTTATGAAACAATCTATTTCAAATTTTTTACAGTTCAACAATACCAATGTATTGTTTACTTCGGTTGATGGTGTAACTTATGTAGCCATCAAACCAATTTGTCAGGCTTTGAATGTTGATTATTCAGGTCAGCTTATGCGAGTGAAAAATGACCCTTTGCTGGGGTCTGAATATGGTGTTTACCATATTCAGGTAGGTAATTTACAGGGTAGAAAGTACACCTGCATTTCGGAAAAATACATCTATGGATGGATTTTTTCAATTAATTCTACAAGTCCAGAATTTTTAGAATTCAAAAAAGAATGTTACGAATTACTTTACAACCATTTCCACGGAGTAATTGGCAGAAGAAAAGAATTGCTTTTAGGTCAGGCAGAAGTAGCTCTTAAAATAGACCAATTAAAAACCAAACTCTATGAATCCGCAGATTACAAGCAATTAATAGAATTGGAAGCTAAGAAAAAGATTTACTCTAAAGAAATGAGCAAAGTAGATCAAATAGTAATAAATCAAAGTGAAATTAAATTCGAGTAAAATAATTCACTTATAAGTAAATTTTTTTACATTTGTATTCTTCAGTGCTTGGGGAAATGATTTTTTTTAGGTTAGTAAGTTTCCGCTGTTTTGCCATAAAACAGCGGTTTTTTTATGCTTTTTACCTAAAACAGCGTTGTTCTCATGTTACATGAAATTACATTTTATCAATCGAATTTTGGTAAAAATGTAATGACATGTCTAAACTTATTACCGACGAAAAAATAAGATTATCCATTGAAATCAACGGGAACAACGCCCAAAAAGATTTATTGGAGCTTGAAAAATCGACCCGTAAACTCAATGAAGCCAACAAGCAACTCCTTATTGAGAAAAAAAGGTTAGAAGCTCAAGGCAAAAAAGACACCGCCGAATACAAACAACTTACCGCTACCATCAAAGCGAACAACGCTGTCATTGATGCCAACAAAGTAAAGATGCAAGCCTTACAGTCGCAAATTGGCATTACTGGTTTAACCCTTACTCAACTCCGTCAAAAAGCTACAGTACTTCGTGCCACGCTTTCCAATATGATTCCGGGCACAGCAGATTTTCAACGTTACCAAGCGGAATTAAGTCAAGTAAATGCCCGAATTGGTGAACTAACCGGCAGAGCTACACAAGCTCGCTTCTCGCTTGGTTCTATGGCAGATGGCTTTAATCGTTACCAAGCTCTGGCTTTATCATTTGTAGCTGCTTTAACCGGAGTAGTCCTTTCTATCCAAAAAATCATCGACATAAACGGTAAACTTTCCGAGGCTCAATCCGATGTGATGAAAACCACCGGAATGACCAGAGAAGAAGTGGACGAACTCACCAAGTCATTCGGAGCATTAAAAACCCGAACCGCACGAATCGAACTCTTAGCACTCGCCACCGAAGCCGGACGATTAGGAATTGAAGGCGTGGCAAACGTTCAGGCATTCGTGGAGCAAGCCAATAAAATGAAAGTAGCTCTAGGCGATGATCTTTCCGATGAAGCGATTCGCGAAGTCGGTAAAATGGTCAACGTATATAAAGTCGGTGATCAAACCGGTCGTGACTTTGCCGGTTCTATGGATGCTCTCGGTTCTTCCATCAATGAAGTATCAGCTTCGGGAGCAAACCAAGCGGGATTTTTAGTTGATTATTTAAAACGTCAAGCGGGTATTGCTGCTCAGGCAAAACTTTCGGCCGCTGATAACATTGGCTATGCAGCAACCTTTGACGAAATCGGTCAAAGTGTCGAAGTTTCGGCCACGGCTATGAATAAAGTGTGGATGGATATGTTTA
>NZ_JBIIVK010000044.1:0-32135 GCF_044339515.1 Flavobacterium sp. | reverse complement strand
GCATCAACAAAATGAATTGAAAATGAAAACCTATAAAACTAAAAACACTTGCAAAAACGTTTTTGCAAGTGTTTAATTTATTTATTTTTGTCTAATAATCTGTATCGATTATTTAGGACTAGTCATTGTGTAAATGTGTTTTCATATGTGAAATGTTTTAACTTACAAAATAAATAAATTATTGGAATACAAATAACCAATAACTTTATGAAACAATAAAATTTTTTATCGACAAAATACATATTTCATCGACAAAATACAATAATTAACAATAAATTTAGGTGATATATTACAAAAAGAGTATTTTTATAGCTAGCTCTACAACCTAAAATATAGCTTAATAGGTTTGGAATTTAGTTTGGGGGAGTGGTATTCGGGGCAAATATACATAATTTTTAATAACAATTCTTTTTGAACAAAAAAACCCACTGAATTGAATCAGTGGGCTATTTGATAAAAATAGTCTCTAATTTAGTGAACTACTTTTCTTGACGTTACTTTTCCGTTATCAGAAGTAATTTGAACAATAAGCACTTGACTAGCCACTTCCACTAATGTCAAGGCAGTTGAGGAAGCATTAACATTACTTTGTTGGGCAAGTAATCGACCACGCATGTCAAACACTTTTACTTCTTGTATCAACTCGTTTCCTGAATTTATTTCTATAATTTTATTCTTAGTTGTAATTAAAACATTTGAAAAAGTAGGATTTTCAACCGATAAAGCCGATTGATAAATCAGTTCAAAACGATTGTTAAATACACCGGAATCAATAGTAAAATTATATGCTGCATTTCTTAAATCATGCTCTTCTCCAGTTATATTATCACGCAAATAAATATCATTTTCCATAGTAAATAAACCATCTACTTGAGCTAACGAAATGGAATATGCTCCGGCATTTTCAATTTTAATGCTCATTGGTACTACATCGGTTGAAATAAATTCACCTCTGGCTTGCACCGCAAACTCTTCATTATTGATAAGAGAAGTAAAAGCAGTTTGACTATCGTTAATGTATTTTCCATCATATTTGGCATCCACTTCTGTAGTTGTTCCTTCCATGTAAGCAATCATGGTTTGACCCACTAGATTTTCTGAATCGTTCAGATTCAACCAAATTCTGCTTCTATTTTCATTTTCACTTCTAAAAAACTGATTGGCTTGATTGGCAGTTCTCATTTGGTTAGTGAACACTAAGGAAGTTGAAGTAGCTCTGGCGATAAAACCTTGCCCAACTTGAATGGTTCCGTTTGGCACTTGAGCATTACTGCCACTTGACCCTGTTCCGGCACCACCGGCTAATGTATAGGTTGCATAAGCAGAACCTGTCGCAGCATTGGTTTTTCTCCAAAAATACAATGCTTCAGTTAAACCATTTTCTCCCATAAAATCATCAGCACTTATGGTAGACGGATAAGGATTCCCCACTGCGTTATAGGTATTGTTAGCAACTGATACAGATACATTTCCGTTATTTGGTTCTCCCACAAACGTTCCGGCCCAAGTAGTTGGCGATGTCGGATGATTATCAGCCGCACGAATCAAATAACCATTTCCTTCTATAAAATCATTGGTAGAAGGTATAACTGCAGCATACTGATTATTACCCGGATTATAAACATAAAAACGGTTTGCCATAGTTTGAGGAGAAAAATCTAAAAGATTTTGTCCTACAACCGGCGACGACCATAAAGTGTAATCCAAACGCATTATTTCTGCACTATTTCGTTGAACTGTGATAGAACCAATATTGGTAACATCATTCGATTGAATAAGGTTTGCATTATTTTCAACCACAACTTCTGCAGCGGTTAGTTCATTTTCCAACACATCTTCTACGGTAATTGAAGTTCCTGAATTAACCGTTAGCGAACCTGATGTTACGGTAAGTTTTTTTGATGTAAATTCTCCATTCGTTCCGGTTGCATAAGCACCGGCTATAATGGCGTCAATTGTTGCATCCGGACCGTCGATGTTTGACCATTCGGTGCCGTTCCAAGTAACTTCTGTAATTACAACCGGATTTACATAACCAGTAATAGTGAAATCTAAAGCAGTTGTATCTGCTGGATCATTCAAGTTCCAAGTTCCAGCAGCATTACTTGAAGAATAATTTAAAATTCTAAACGTTACAACTGTATTTGGAGGCAAATTTTGTAAAGCTGAAATCGCAGATAAATTTATGGATGATTGATTATTTCCTGCTGCAGACGTTGTTCCTCCCCAGGTAATTTCAGAACCAATTGTTACGAATCCGTCAGAATTAATTTGGTATTGCCAAAGTCCGGTAGTAGGACCCGTTCCAGATCTTCTAATATTGTATGGTTCAACTGTTTCAAAAGATGAAGTATAACCCACATTTGTTGTTATTGAAAATGTAACAAAATCATTATTAGTGACAGCGTTAGTAGAATTAGTTGAATTATTCCAACCATTTCCTCCCCAAGCATTTGCAGAACCAGCTCCTGTTGTTCCTATTCCACTCCCTCTTGTCAAACCAACAACTGTTACATTAGAATTTGTAGTTGTTGCTACTAAAGGAGATGGTCCAAAATTATTTGTTCCACCAACTAATGTACTAAAATCCCAACCCGCAATTACACTCGGTGCAAGATTTACAGTAACATTTTGAGTAGCATCAACAGCAGGATTATAATTTGTATTTCCATCTTGTGATGCGGTAATTACAGCCGTTCCAACACCAACCACAGTAAGCGTACTTCCGGAAACAGATACTACAGCCGGATTAGAACTTTCATACGTTAAGGCTAATCCTGATGAAGCACTTGCATACAAATTCAAGTTTAAACTTGTCGAGTTTGTATTTAGTGTTGGCAATGCATTAAACGTTATGGTCTGGTTTGCTATAGTAATTGACGCTGTTATCCCGGGTTGAGTTAATTGATAATTGAATGCTGAACTTCCCGTTAAGGAGACAGTTACGGGTTTGTTTTCACCAACATTGGCTGTGTCGAATGAACCGGTTGAAGCTAACGACACATTAGCAATATCTATTGTTTCAACATCATTCAAAGTACCGCCAACGATAATAGCCGTAGTAGTTCCGTCATAGACTTTATTATTAGCAGTAGCTCCACTTACAGTAATTAATTTGGTAGTTATATCAGCTGTGAGTGTTGGTTGAATTAGATCATAATTAGCCGCTGAGGGACCTGATAAACTAAAATTAGTTGTATTTATCGTTTTATTTGTTCCAACTGTAGCGGTTGCAAAAGCATAACTTGGTGTTCCCGATAATGAAACATTACTTTCATCACCCGGCAAAATTCCGCTCAAAGTAGCTGTTCCGGTTGCTGATGCTGCAGTTGTTCCGTCATAAACTTTAGTAACACCAGTTAATCCTGAAACCGTAAGTTGTCGTTTTGTAACAGTTAATGAACGGATAACATCCGTAGCCGCATTATAATTAGCATTTCCTGATTGTGATGCGGTAATATTGGTTGTTCCTTCGCCAACAATAGTAACTGTATTTCCGGAAATAGTAGCAACCAATGGATTAGAACTCATGTATGAAACGGTTAGACCAGAACTAGCCGTTGCCGATAAATTAAAATTGGCATCACCATATTGTCTATTTGCTAATGTATTAAATGTAATGGTTTGGTTACCTTTTGCAATTACAAAACTTAATGTAGCGGCAGTACTAGTTCCTGAACCATTGGTTGCAGTTACATCAACTGAACTTGAACCTGCTGTAGTTGGTGTTCCCGAGATAACTCCGGTAGCTGTATTTAACGACAAACCATCCGGTAAAGTGCCGTTAGTAATCGCATACGAAGTTGGAGAATTAGTAGCTACAATTTGGTAATCGGTTAATGCTGTACCAACTATTCCATTTACGGTTCCACCTGTTACGACTGGTGAAGCAGGTGAGTAAGCTGTCCAAGTTATATTATCAATTTTAACTTGTGCTGAACCAACACTTCTAATTTCTAGAGTAATATTACCCACTATATTTATATTTTGAGAATAAGTAACAACTGTGTTAGATGTTGCAGAAACCGTAATTGTTGAACCTATTTTTGAACCATTTACCCAAACTTCAATTGACCTTGCATTTGTTCCTGTAAAAGCTCTAACATAATCAAATGTTAATAAGCCCATGCCTCCAGAATATGAAGGCGAAGTAACCGCTCTAGATCCAGATGAATCAAAACAAATTGCTTTACCTGTGATAGTCTGGTCAGTTCTTGCTAATGTTGCTGTCCAAATAGCTCCATTATCACCTGTCCAACTTCGAGCTTGATAGTTTGTTGAATTTGCAGTTGGAAGATTTGTAAAAGATTCTGATGCTTGGGAGTAACTCACATTTGCAAAGAGTGAAATTACCAAAACACAAGCAAACACAAGTGTCTTAAGTAAATTTAATTTCATATTAAAGTTTTTAGTTTTTCGGAATTTAACGACCAAAGCCATCAAATCGGGTGCAAATATAACGTTAAAATGTTACACTTAATCGATTTACTAAAATTTCAAGTTATGAAATCGTTATTTATTTGTATTGAGAAATGAACAAACAAAAACCTCCTGATTGAGCAGGAGGTTTTTAATATTTTGAGATTCTTTTTAGAAAACTATTTTTTTGGAAATAACTATTCCGCTTTGTGTAACCAATTGTACTAAAAGCACTTGTGTTTGTGTTGTTCCTAATGGAATGGTTAGGTTGTTAGAAGTATTATTTTGGGAGGTAGCAATTATTCTTCCGCTTAAATCAAAAATCGTCACAGAAGTAATTTGTTCTTGAGCAGAACGAACCGACACAGCGTTGTTTTCTTTTAAAACGATAAAATGTTTGGCATTTACTGTTGGTTCATTTACAGACAAGACCTCTTGGTAGACAAGTTCAAAACGGTCTGAAAAAACACCCGATTCGCTTACGAACTCATAAGGTGCTTCCGTGATATTATGCCAAACACTTAGGTCATTATCTTTGATAAAAATTTCTGTATTGTCAGCAAACACGCCATCTTTTTCATTCAAAGTGATAGAAAAAGTTCCGGCTGTGGTGGTTTTAAAACCTAATTGAACCACATCTGTATTTTCGAAAGGCACTGCTCTTGCTTGAATGGTAAAAGGTTCTTGCTCCAAAATGGTGTAGAAGGCACTTTCACTGTCGTTAATGTAACGTCCGTCTAATGCTGCATCAAAAGCATTGGTAGCTTCTGAACGGTAATTCACTAATAGCTGGCTGTAGAAGCCATTATCTCCGGTAGCTGTCAGGCGAATACGGTTGTTTTCGACTTCAGATGAACTTCTAAAAAATTGATTATTGTTGTCTCCAATTCGCATCGTGTTATCAAAATTAATAGAAGTAGAAGTTGATTTTACGATGAAACCTTGTCCAACTTGAATTACACCATTTGGCACCAAACCAAGTGGATCACCCGAATTTGAACCGGTTCCTACTCCTCCCGCTAAGGTGTAAGTAGCATAAGATGAAGTTGCTGCGTTATTGGTTTTTCTCCAAAAATACAACGCTTCCGTAATTCCATTGGTATTGATAAAATCATCCGCATCAATGGTAGACGGATAAGGATTTCCAACTGCATTATAGGTATTGTTGGTTACTGAAACACTTACATTACCATTATTAGGCACACCATCAAAAGAACCATTCCATTCTGTAGCTATAGCTGTTGGGTGATCATCAGGCATTCTAATTAAATAACCCACACCTGCTAAAAAGTCATTGGTAGAGGGAACAATTGGACTGTAATCATCTGTTCCGGAATCATAAGTATAAAATCGATTTGGTAAAGTAGAAGGCGAAAAAGCAAGTAGATTTTGACTTGCAACCGGAGACGACCAAAGCGTGTAATCCAATTTGAATAAACTGGCACTGTTTCTGAAAATAGTTACATCGCCTACATTATCATTGGTTGTTCCGTTTTGAATTAAGTTGGCGTTGTTTTGAATGGTTACTGTTCCGCTACTGATTAAATCGTCACCAACTGTAATATTCATAGTGGATGGAACAGTTAGAGCAGTACCTGAACTAAGAATTAAATCTCCAGAAAGGGATTTGCTTGAATTTAAAGTATAACTTCCTGAATTAATGGTAACCGTGGAAGGACCATTTGCACTTGGCCATTCTAATGCAGTGGTTTGCGTTCCGGCTAAACCGTAAATTAACGTTCCTGTGGCTCCATAAGCAATTGTTCCGGATCCTGAAATGGTTCCGCTATACGTAAATGTTCCGTTAATAGTTAGTGTGGCACCAGAATCTACGGTCAAACTTGCTCCTGCAGGTAAAGTCAAGTTATTTAGCGTTTGGTTTGTGGAAACACGCAATGTAGCTCCTGAAGTCACGGTTACGTTATTCGTAGAAGGTAAAGTTGCTCCACCGGTTCTGTTTAAACGTAACGTTCCGGCATTCACAGTGGTTAATCCGGTAAATGTGTTTTGTCCTATAAGAATTACTGTACCCACACCGTTTTTGTTCACTGTGTTTACATTGGCACCGTTATTACTCATTACACCGGTTACAGTAAATGTTTCTCCAGTGTTAGAAGTTAAATTGATTGGTAAGTTGGAAACAGCTAAATTAGTGAACAATCCGTCCATATTAGCTCCACTGTTTCTAATTTGAATTTGTCTAATTGAACCTCCTCCACCCGAAAAAAGTTCGATATTATTTCTTGATCCACCTATAACGAGATTGAACTCTTTATCAGAGATAACTTCAATTTCGTAGGTTACACCTGCTTTGAAAGTATTGAAATCGGGCATGTTAGCATACTCCAATCCACTAGCTTTTAAATAACGTGCATTTCCATCTCCACCACGAAACTCAACTTTTGTTAAGGCATTATTATTATATCGTGAGTCTAAATCTGCACCACCGTCAAACAGACTACTTGTACTTCGTAAAGAGAAACCTATGATTCCATCAGTAACAATACCTGTTCTTCCGCTAGAGTTTTGTCCGGCAATTCGCATTACAATTTTTTGTCCGGGGTTTAATGTTACCGGAGTACCCGATAAAGTACCATCAACGGTTATAAATCTTCCGTTAACTTCGCCTTGATTTGTTCCTCCAAAAGAGAATAAACCAAGACCTCCTGAAAATCCAAAACATCCTGCAGAATTTCGCCATAAATTCGACCAGTTTCCACAATCGTTTGTGTAAGTTTGTGCTATAGTAACTTGACTTATTAACACACAAACTAATAGTAATAATTTTTTCATAAGTAAGTAGTTTTAAAATTTGGGTAAAATTTCTTAACAGTAAATTTGGGTAAATTTAATATTTTTTTTAAATCAAGATATAATATTACAAACTATAACGTTTTAGTGTTTATAATTTTGATGAAAAATTAGATTTTGAAGTCAAAACTCCAATAAAAAACAATTTTTAATACAGTTTTTTCTTAATTTTACTTAGGTTTTAATTAAAGAAATTTTTAAAAATAAGAAGGGAAAGGAAAGAATGATAACTAGTTTTTGACTATTCGAAAAGTATAAATAGAATCTGATTGACGGAGAATAACAGAATAAATACCACTCGAAACAAGCGGATTTACTTCAACATTTGAAGATTGACTGGACGGATATTCGTTTTGATAAACCATCCTCCCTGCTACATCATAAATCGATAAGTAAATTATATCTTGAGTATTTGATTTGAGCGAAAAGTTAAATGAATCTGAAAAAGGATTAGGATAAAACACAACTGCTTTTATAGATTCATTTTGTTCTACGCCCTCTCTACCGGTGACTATTGGGACTGTAATCGTACAGGCTTTTCCGTAAGGACCAAGCTCACCATTTATCATTACAGCTACTTTTACAGTGTAGGTTTCACCCATAATCAAGTTGGGAAACATGTTCAAATGAAATGTTCTTATTGCACGGTCTACAAATGCAAAATAATTATGGCTGGCATTTTCTAATTTTAAACGATATATTGTAGCACCAACAATTGGATTTGCATAAATTAATTCAGATTTTGACATTGGTGTGTAATCACACTGTGCTAATTGAACTTCTGTTGTTGGGAAAAAAGGTGTAGTTACAATACATCCCTCTCCATATGGCAAATAGGTACCATCATTATTTTTTACAGCTACTTCAACACTATAAGGATTATTATAGACAGGATTAATCAAAAAACTCATTCTGAACTCACGCAGTAAACGATCGATAATTTGTACATCTAATGGATTAAGAATGTTAGTAACCCGAAAACGATATCCTTTTGCAAATGGAACAAGATTAGCATAGACAATCTCGTCGAATGTAGATAAAGTGGTTGGGCATTGTGAATCTTGAATTTTGGTAAAAATTAATGGCGTTGTAATAAAACATGGCTCACTAAAGGAGTTCCAAACTCCATTTAACCTGACCGCAACTTCAACTGTATAGACAGTATCATACTCATAAATTGTAAGCTGTGTCAATCTAAAAACACGAAGCATAAAATCTAATGTCTCAGTTACATTAGTAGAAGTATTAGTTACTCTAAAACGATACAATTCAGCATTTGGAACAATGTCTGCAACTATGGATTGATTGATTGCACTTAAAGTTGTTCCACATTGCTGAATTTGTGTAACAGTATCTGTTTGGGAAGTCCCAATAGTAGTAATAAAAACAAAAAAAAATGACAAAATTGTTTTCATATTTAAAATGCGAGACATGTCAAGAAATAAAATTTCTTTTAACTTTATTAACAAATATTTTTCAATTTATTGCTGAGCAAATGTAATAAAGTCATTGTTTTAATCGATATATTATCTGTTAACAGTTCTATATTTTCGTTGAAATGTTAAATGTAAGCATACCTTGTAATGAAATACATATCAAATTATATAAAAATGAAGGAATTACACATTTATAATTCAACAAATCAAGCTTATTTAAGAACCGCTTTGAAATAAAAATAAAATGTCGGGTAAATGTCAGGTCAAATCCTCCCAAAATAATTGCAACAAAAAAAGAAGGTTTGTAGTATTGCTCAAAATTTAATCATCAAATCATGAAACAACCTGAACTAGGTAAGATAATTTCCAACTTACGAAACGAAAAAGGACTAACGCAAGAAGAGTTAGTAGAAAAATGTAATATTAGCGTTCGAACCATACAACGCATTGAGGCCGGAGAGGTAACTCCAAGAAGTTTTACCATTAAAACCATTTTGGCTGCATTAGATTACAATTTCGAAAACATAAAATTATTGTTCCCTAATGAAGATAAAACTAGGTGGAGCATTTCAAAAATGCAACTTTTTGGCTTGAACTTGGCCATCATTTCAGGAATTGTATACTTTTTTATAGGTTTCGTAGAAGTCTATTTTGATCTTGACATTGAAGATTTCAAAACAGTACAATCATCCACTCCAATTTACATTTGTGTTAAATTGATTTCGTTGGTTAGTATGGTATTTTTCTACAGCGGATTTGTGGTAAGTGGAACTATTTTTTCAAATTATTTATTGCGAATAAGTGCTATTGTTGTCATTTTCACTTTCGGAATGGGTTATGTTTTTGATATTTTTACTTGGTATAATCCGCTAGATTCCGAAGAATATTTCTTGGTGATTTTATCCATCCTGTTTGGATGTGCTTATGTGTTGAATGGAATTGGCGTTTTACGATTGAAATCGCATTTAGATAAAAATTTACCTACGTTAACCGGAATATTTCTAATTATAACCGGAGCAACATTTATTGTTGTGTTTCTATTTTTAATTGGTGCTTTCTTATTAATTTCGTTAACAATTTTACAGATCATTTTACTTTATAAAATAAAAGAAATCACTACTTCTTAAATATAAAAAAAGCCCGGAATTTCCGGGCTTTAACTATTTAATCGAAATATTATTTTTGTTTAAATGCTTTCTTTCCTGGAAAATAAGCCACACTTCCTAATTCTTCTTCAATACGAAGTAATTGATTGTATTTTGCCATACGGTCAGAACGCGAAGCCGAACCGGTTTTAATTTGACCACAATTTAATGCTACAGCTAAATCCGCAATGGTGTTGTCTTCTGTTTCTCCTGAACGATGTGACATTACTGAAGTATATCCTGCATTATGAGCCATATTTACTGCTGCAATCGTCTCTGTTAATGTTCCGATTTGGTTTACTTTTACTAAGATTGAATTGGCAATTCCTTTTTGAATTCCGGTGGATAAACGCTGCACGTTAGTTACAAACAAATCGTCACCCACTAATTGTACTTTATCTCCGATAAGGTCCGTTAAATATTTCCAACCATCCCAGTCATTTTCGTCCATTCCGTCTTCGATGGAAATGATTGGATATTTTGAAGCTAATTCAGCTAAATATTCGGCTTGTTCGGCAGAAGTTCTGATTTTTCCTGTTTCACCTTCAAATTTTTTGTAATCATAATTTCCGTTTACATAAAATTCTGCAGCTGCACAATCTAAGGCAATCATTACATCTTCTCCAAAAGTATAACCTGCATTTTCAACTGCCAATTTGATAGAATCTAATGCATCTTCTGTTCCTCCGGCTAAGTTAGGTGCAAAACCACCTTCATCTCCCACTGCCGTTGACAAATGACGGTCGTGTAATACTTTTTTCAAGTTGTGAAAAATCTCCGTTCCCATTTGCATGGCATGTGTAAAACTGGTTGCTTTCACCGGCATAATCATGAATTCTTGGAACGCAATCGGAGCATCGGAATGCGAACCACCGTTGATGATGTTCATCATTGGAACTGGTAACGTGTTTGCAGATACTCCACCTACATAACGGTATAATGGCATTCCTAATTCATTAGCAGCTGCTTTTGCAACGGCTAAAGAAACACCAAGAATTGCATTAGCACCTAAATTTGATTTATTTGGTGTACCATCCAATTCAATCATGGTTTTGTCGATTTGATTTTGTTCAAAAACTGACATGCCAACAATTTCCTCTGCGATGATTGTATTGACATTATCTACAGCCTTTAAAACTCCTTTCCCCATGTAGGCTTTTCCACCATCACGAAGTTCTACTGCTTCATGTTCGCCGGTGGAAGCTCCTGATGGAACGGCTGCTCTTCCTAAAATTCCGTTTTCTGTAATAACATCCACTTCTACCGTTGGATTTCCTCTTGAATCAAGAATTTGTCTTGCATGTACTTTGATAATAATACTCATGATACTGTTTATTTATTATTTTTTAGTTACTTTTTTTGAATGATACACAAATTTAAGGATTCTAAATTTGGAATTTTATATAATTTAAGAAAGTTATAAACGCAAACGTTTTAGTATAAAAAAAGGCCTGACAATTAAAAAAACTGTCAGGCACTATTAAATTTATACTTCTTGTAAACTTGATTTTTTAATATTACTAATAAAATCATCAAACAAATACGATGAATCATGTGGTCCGGGACTAGCCTCAGGATGATATTGGACTGAGAAGCAGTTTTTCGATTTCATTCGCATTCCGGCCACAGTTCCGTCGTTAAGATGAACGTGTGTAATTTCTAAATCGGGATGCTTTTCCAGTTCTTCGCGAACCACAGCAAATCCATGGTTTTGAGAGGTGATTTCTCCTTTTCCGGTGATTAGATTTTTTACGGGATGATTGATTCCGCGATGTCCGTTGAACATTTTATAAGTAGAAATGCCGTTGGCTAAACCAATGATTTGATGACCAAGACAGATGCCGAATAGTGGTTTATTGTCGGCTATGATTTGTTTCGCTACATCGATTACGCCAGTTAATGGTTCCGGGTCGCCGGGACCGTTGGACAAAAAGTAACCATCGGGATTGAAACTTTGCAAATCGGCATACGATGCGTTGTATGGAAATACTTTGATGTAGCAATCTCTTTTGGCTAAGTTGCGAAGGATGTTGGTTTTAATACCTAAATCTAATGCTGAAATTTTGTAAGTTGCTTTTTCGTCTCCGAAAAAATAGGGTTCTTTGGTTGAAACGGTAGAGGCTAACTCCAATCCTTTCATATCTGGAACGTTGGCTAATTGCGTTTTTAAATCTTCAATTAATGTTCCATCGGTGCAAATTACTGCATTTTGTGCACCGTTGTCACGGATGTAGCTTACTAAAGCTCGTGTATCAACATCGGAAATGGCGATTAGGTTTTGTTTTTTGAAATAGTCAAATAAACTACCGGCAGCATCAGGGCGGGAATAATTGAAGCTGAAATTTTTGCAAACTAATCCGGCTATTTTAATGGAATCTGATTCAACTTCTTGGTCATTTACGCCATAATTTCCAATGTGAGCATTAGTGGCTACCATGATTTGTCCGAAATAAGAAGGATCAGTGAAGATTTCCTGATATCCGGTCATTCCGGTGTTGAAGCAGACTTCGCCGAAGGTTTTTCCGCTGATTCCGATTGATTTTCCGTGAAAAATGGTGCCATCTGCAAGTAAAAGGATGGCCGGTTGTCGTGTGGTGTAGTTCATTGTTGTGTGTTGTTTTGCAAATTTAGTTTAAATTCTGAATTTGGGAAAGTTTTTTTTTCTGAGGGGCTGAGGGACTGAGGTTCTGAGGCACTAAGGTTTTGATGATGGCTTCATATGGAATTCAATATTTTTATGGTTTACTTTTAGCCCCGATTGCAGCGGTATCCTTTTGTGTAGTTTACGGAGCAAAAGATATAGCGGAAAGCGGGAAAATGATTTCCTGAAAAAGCCCGAGCCGCTCGCTTCTGAAACTGAAATAGATTCAGCATTAATAAAAAAAAAAGGACAAACTCGAAAGTTTATCCTTTTTTATTATTTGATAATGAATTTCATTATTCTGTAGCTTCGGTTGTTGGAGTTGAATCAGCTGCCGGTGCTTCCGGTTCTTTTGCTTCCGGAGCAGTAGTTTCAGCTTTTTTAGCTTTTCCACCACGACGGCTTTTTGCTTTTTTCTCTTCTTTTTTACCTCCGTTGTATAGTTCATTGAAATCTACTAATTCGATCATCGCCATATCAGCGTTATCTCCCAAACGATTTCCTAACTTGATGATACGTGTGTAACCACCCGGACGGTCACCTACTTTTGCTGCTACTTCTCTAAAAAGTTCGGTAACACCATATTTATTTCTCAAGTAAGCAAAAACAATACGTCTGTTGTGCGTAGTATCTTCTTTAGATTTTGTGATCAATGGTTCTACAAATTGTTTCAATGCTTTTGCTTTAGCAACTGTTGTATTGATTCTTTTGTGTTCAATTAATGAACAAGCCATGTTCGCCAACATTGATCTTCTGTGACCTTGTTGTCTGCTTAAATGGTTTACTTTTTTTCCGTGTCTCATGACGTGTTTTTTTAACCTTCATCTTGCTTCAATCCGCTTTGGAGAGCAAAATATGAAGTAATTTATTCTTTATCTAGTTTATATTTTGACAAATCCATTCCGAAATGTAAGTTTTTGATTGCTACAAGCTCATCAAGCTCGGTCAATGATTTCTTACCGAAATTACGGAATTTCATCAAGTCATTTTTATTGAATGATACTAAATCACCTAATGTATCAACTTCAGCCGCTTTCAAACAATTTAAAGCTCTTACAGAAAGATCCATGTCCACAAGCTTTGTTTTAAGCAATTGTCTCATGTGTAATGACTCCTCGTCATACGATTCTGTTTGTGCAATTTCGTCAGCTTCCAAAGTGATTCTTTCATCTGAGAACAACATGAAATGGTGAATTAAAACTTTAGCAGCTTCTGTTAAAGCATCTTTTGGATTGATTGAACCATCAGTTTTGATTTCAAAAACTAATTTTTCATAATCTGTTTTTTGCTCAACACGGAAGTTTTCGATTGCATATTTTACATTTTTGATTGGTGTAAAAATAGAATCGGTGAAAATGGTTCCGATGGCTGCGTTTTGTTTTTTGTTTTCTTCTGCAGGAACGTATCCTCTTCCTTTTTCAATGGTTAACTCCATGTTGATGTTAACTTTTGAATCAAGATTACAGATAATCAATTCAGGATTTAATACTTGGAAACCTGAAATGAATTTTTGAAAATCACCAGCTGTAATTTGCTCTTTACCAGAGATAGAGATGGTCACGGTTTCATTGTCAACTTCTTCAATTTGACGTTTGAAACGAACTTGCTTTAAGTTCAAAATGATTTCGGTAACATCTTCTACTACTCCTGAGATGGTAGAAAACTCGTGATCTACACCTTCGATGCGTACAGATGTAATTGCATATCCTTCAAGAGCGGAAAGCAAAACTCTTCTAAGTGCATTACCAACAGTCAATCCGTAACCAGGTTCTAAAGGTCTGAATTCAAACTTACCTTCAAAATCGGTTGAATCGATCATGATAACTTTATCGGGCTTCTGAAAATTAAATATTGCCATAATTACGACTACTGTCAATTATTATTTGTTGTATAACTCAACGATTAGTTGTTCTTTGATGTTTTCTGGGATTTGTAAACGTTGTGGTACGGTTACAAAAGTACCTTCTTTGGTATCATTGTTCCAAGTGATCCACTCATAAACTTTGCTAGCACTTGCTAACGAGTTGTTGATAGCTTCAACAGATTTAGATTTTTCACGAACAGCAACTTTATCGCCAGGTTTTAGGTGGTAAGAAGGAACATTCACGATTTCACCATTCACAGTGATGTGTCTGTGTCCAACGATTTGACGAGCTGCTCTTCTTGATGGAGCAATACCCATTCTGTAAACCACGTTGTCTAAACGAGCTTCGCAAAGTTGTAAAAGGATTTCACCGGTTACACCTTTTGATGCTGCTGCTTTTTCAAATAAATTTCTGAATTGTTTTTCAAGAATTCCGTAAGTGTACTTTGCTTTTTGCTTTTCCATCAACTGAACTGCATATTCAGATTTTTTTCCTCTTCTTTTGGCTAAACCATGTTGCCCTGGAGGGTAATTTCTTTTTTCGAAGGCTTTGTCTTCTCCGAATATAGCTTCGCCAAACTTACGAGCTATTTTAGTTTTTGGACCAGTATATCTTGCCATTTTAAATTGTTTTAAGGTAGTGATTATGAATTCAGGTCAAATCCTTCGATAATCGGTCTCTACCTTGGGTTATACTTAAATAAAAATTATAAAGAACTGAAATAAATCAGTTAATCATTAAACTCTTCTTCTTTTTGGAGGTCTACATCCGTTGTGTGGCATTGGAGTAACATCGATAATTTCAGTTACTTCGATTCCGCCGTTATGGATAGAACGGATAGCAGACTCACGTCCGTTTCCTGGTCCTTTCACATACACTTTTACTTTCTTTAAACCAGCCTCAAGTGCTACTTTTGAACAATCTTCTGCTGCCATTTGAGCGGCATAAGGTGTGTTCTTTTTAGATCCTCTAAAACCCATTTTACCGGCAGAAGACCAAGAAATTACTTCACCTTTTTTATTCGTAAGGGAAATAATAATGTTGTTAAAAGTTGCATTAATATGAGCTTCACCCGTTGATTCAACGATAACTTTACGTTTTTTTGTTGTTGTCTTAGCCATATTACTTATTATTTAGTTGCTTTTTTCTTGTTAGCAACAGTTTTTCTTTTACCTTTTCTTGTTCTTGAATTGTTTTTAGTTCTTTGTCCTCTTAACGGAAGACCAGCTCTATGACGGATTCCTCTATAGCACCCGATGTCCATAAGACGTTTGATGTGTAGGGAAACTTCTGAACGCAATTCTCCTTCAATTTTGTAATAGGATACGGCGTCACGGATTCCTCCGATTTCGTCGTCGTTCCAATCTTGAACTTTCTTGTCTTGACTAACTTGAGCTTTTTCTAAAATCTCAATAGCTCTGCTTTTTCCGATACCGAAGATATAGGTTAAAGCAATAACTCCTCTTTTGTTTTTAGGTATATCTACCCCTGCGATTCTTGCCATAATTATCCTTGTCTTTGTTTAAATCTAGGATTCTTTTTGTTAATAACGTACAATCTGCCTTTTCTGCGAACGATTACGCATTCGGCACTTCTTTTCTTTACTGATGCTCTTACTTTCATTGTGAAATAGCTTTAATATCTATAAGTAATTCTTGCTTTTGTCAGGTCGTAAGGGCTCATTTCCAATTTTACTTTATCACCAGGTAATAATTTAATATAATGCATTCGCATTTTACCGGAAATATGAGCAATCACAACGTGACCATTTTCTAATTCTACGCGGAACATTGCATTTGATAATGCTTCGATGATTGATCCGTCTTGTTCTATTGCTGATTGTTTTGCCATAAAAATTAAGCTACAGCTTTTCTATTTTTACCACTTTTCATTAAACCATCATAATGTCTATTCAACAAATAAGAATTTATCTGCTGCATAGTATCAATTGCAACTCCTACCATAATTAATAAGGATGTACCACCAAAGAACATTCCCCAGTTTTGTTGAACTCCCATCAAATTAACCACAACTGCAGGAAATACTGCAATAAGTGCTAAGAAAAGAGAACCCGGTAATGTAATTAAAGACATCACTTTATCTAAAAAATCAGATGTTTCTAAACCAGGTCTGATACCCGGTATAAATCCACCACTTCTTTTTAAATCATCAGCCATTTTATTGGTTGGTACTGTAATTGCAGTGTAAAAATACGTAAAAACGATGATTAACAAGGCAAAAACAACATTGTACCAAAATCCAAACATATCACTAAAAGCTCCTGTAACGGATTGAGCCATTTCAGTGGATGAAAGACCGGCTACTGCAGCAGGAATAAACATAATTGCCTGTGCAAAAATAATTGGCATAACTCCTGATGCATTGAGCTTCAAAGGAATGAACTGCCTGTTACCACCCATCATATCTTGTTCAAAATCTCCACCAGCTGTTCTTCTGGCATATTGAACTGGTATTTTGCGTACCGCCATGACCAAAAGAATACTAGCTATGATAATTAATAACCAAAGAACAACTTCAAATACTAATTTAACCGGACCTCCTTGATCTTGTGATACTGTTGAAACAAATTCTTGTAAAAATGCTTCGGGTAAACGAGCTATGATACCTACCATAATTAATAAGGAGATACCGTTACCAATTCCTTTATCGGTAATTTTTTCACCTAACCACATCGCAAAAATAGTCCCTGTTACAAGAATAACTACAGCTGAAAAGAGGAATGAGAATGAATTAAATCCTAATAAAAATGCTTCAGATGGTAAGGTTCTGTACAAATTATAAATGTAACCAGGACCTTGAACTAAGGTGATAGCAATAGTTAACCAACGTGTAATCTGATTGATTTTTTTTCTACCACTCTCACCGTCCTTTTGCAGTTTTTGTAAATAAGGAACTGCGATTCCCATTAATTGCACCACGATGGATGCAGAAATGTAGGGCATAATTCCCAAAGCAAAAACAGATGCTTGTGAAAATGCTCCTCCGGTAAACATATTCAGAATCGAACCGATTCCTTGGTCTGTTTGCGATGCTAAGCCTTCTAACTTAGTTGCATCGATTCCCGGTAAAGTAACCTGTGCTCCAAAACGATAAACTAACAGTAAACCCAAAGTCACCATAATTCGGTTCTTTAGTTCTTCTATTTTCCAAACGTTTGCGAGTGCTTCAAAAAATTTCTTCATACAGTCAGTAAATTATAAAGTTACAGCTTCACCACCGGCAGCTTCGATTGCTGCTTTTGCAGTAGCAGTAAATTTGTGAGCGGTTACTTTTAATTTCGCTTTTAATTCACCTCGACCTAATACTTTTACCAATTCGTTTTTAGTAGCTAAACGGTTGTCAATGATAGTAGCGAAATCTACTGTATCAGTTACTGTTCCGTTATCCACTAAAGCTTGTAGTGTATCAAGGTTGATTC
The DNA here is from genome assembly GCF_044339515.1 of Flavobacterium sp. GTDB lineage: Bacteria > Bacteroidota > Bacteroidia > Flavobacteriales > Flavobacteriaceae > Flavobacterium. The sequence continues at coordinate 14,379 of NZ_JBIIVK010000044.1, read as the reverse complement.
CTTGATAATCTACTCTATTGATATTTTTAAATCCAAACTTAGGTACACGTCTTTGAAGTGGCATTTGACCTCCTTCAAAACCAATCTTTTTAGAATAACCAGAACGAGATTTTGCTCCTTTGTGACCACGTGACGCAGTTCCACCTTTACCGGATCCTTCTCCTCTACCTAATCTTTTATTTTGGTTATGTGTTGAACCTTCAGCTGGTTGTAAGTTACTTAAATTCATTTTGAATAGTGTTATTTAGCTTCTTCAACAGAAACTAAGTGTTTAACTTTATTTACCATACCAAGGATAGCAGATGAATTTTCATGCTCTACTACTTGTCCTAATCTTTTAAGACCCAAAGAAACCAATGTTCTCTTTTGTGTTTGAGGACAGTTGATTTGACTTTTTACTTGTTTTACTAAAATCTTTGACATAATTTCCTTGTATATTAACCTTTAAATACTTTCTCTAAAGAAATTCCTCTTTGCTTAGACACTGTATAAGCACTTCTCATTTGAAGTAAAGCATCAAAAGTTGCTTTTACTACGTTGTGAGGATTTGAAGATCCTTGAGATTTTGATAATACATCGTGAATTCCAACTGATTCAAGTACTGAACGAACAGCACCACCAGCAATAACTCCTGTACCGTGAGAGGCAGGCATTAAAAATACACGAGCTCCACCAAATTTTCCTTTTTGTTCGTGAGGAACTGATTGACCACTTAGAGGAATCTTTACTAAATTTTTCTTAGCATCTTCCACAGCCTTAGCGATTGCTTCTGATACATCTTTAGATTTTCCTAATCCGTGTCCAACTACTCCATTTTCATCACCTACCACAACAATAGCAGAAAAACCAAATGCTCTACCACCTTTTGTTACTTTGGTAACACGATTTACACTTACCAAACGATCTTTTAATTCAAGACCACTAGGTTTTACTAACTCTACGTTTTTGTATTTATTATACATAATTTCTTAGAATTTAAGTCCGGCAGCTCTCGCTCCTTCTGCTAATGATTTAATACGACCGTGGTATAAGTATCCTCCTCTATCGAAAGTTACTGTTTCAATACCAGCTTTCAATGCTTTTTCAGCAACTAATTTTCCTACTGCGTTAGCCACTTCAACATTAGTACCTTTTGTATCTACCCCTTTATCTCTAGAGGATGCAGCCAAAATAGTTACTCCGTTTAAGTCATCTATCAACTGTGCGTAGATTTCTTTGTTGCTTCTGAATACAGAAAGTCTTGGTTTAGTAGCAGTTCCGCTTACAATCTTTCTAATTCTGAACTTAATTCTCTGTCTTCTATCAGATTTTGTTAATGACATAATCTTAATTTTTAAGCTGATTTACCTGCTTTTCTTCTTAATACTTCACCTACGAATTTAACTCCTTTTCCTTTGTAAGGTTCTGGACGACGGAAACCTCTAATTTTAGCGGCAACCTGACCTAAAAGTTGTTTATCGTGAGAGGTTAGTTTAACGATTGGGTTTTTACCTTTTTCTGAAATAGTTTCCAATTTAACTTCTGGAGCAATTTCTAAAACGATGTTGTGAGAAAATCCTAAAGCAAGATCTAATTTTTGACCTTGATTAGAAGCTCTGTACCCTACCCCTACTAACTCTAATTCTTTTGTAAAACCGTTTGATACACCGTTAATCATGTTACTGATTAAAGCTCTATACAAACCATGTTTAGCTCTATGATCTTTGTGGTCAGATGATCTTTCCACCAATACTTGACCTTCTTCAACTTTAACAGTTACGTCCGAAAACTCCTGTGATAATTGACCTAATTTTCCTTTTACTGTAATTACACCTTCGTTTACTTCTAAAGTTACGCCTGATGGAATTTCAACTGGATTTTTACCTATTCTTGACATCGTTCAGTCTTGTTTATTAGTATACGTAACAAATTACCTCTCCACCAACGTTCAATTGTTTTGCTTGCTTTCCGGTCATAAGACCTTTAGACGTTGAAACAATTGCAATTCCTAATCCGTTAAGGATTCTTGGAAGATTCGAAGAACCTGCATATTTACGTAAACCTGGTTTACTAATTCTTTGGATATCTCTAATTACAGGCTCTTTCGTTACTTTATCGTACTTAAGAGCGATTTTGATTGTACCTTGAATAGTACTATCATCAAACTTGTAGCTTAGGATATAACCTTGATCGAATAAAATCTTTGTGATTTCTTTTTTAAGGTTAGAAGCAGGAATTTCCACCACTTTGTGATTGGCTTTCACTGCATTTCTAACTCTTGTTAGATAATCTGCAATAGGATCTGTATACATATTTATAAAATTTTGGCAACGGTTTTCAGAGGAACTATTCCGCTGAACCTGAAACCATTAAACACATTTTTTAAAGTAGATAATTGTACGTTACCGGCAAAAATCCGGCAAATGTACAATTATCTGCTGAAATAAACTAACTACCAGCTAGCTTTCTTTACTCCTGGAATTAATCCTTGGTTAGCCATTTCACGAAAAGTTACACGTGAAATACCGAATTGTCTCATATACCCTCTTGGTCTTCCTGTTAATTTACAACGATTGTGTAAACGAACTGGAGAAGCATTTCTCGGTAATTTTTGTAAGCCTTCATAATCACCAGCTTCTAATAAAGCTTTTCTTTTTTCAGCATACTTATCTACCGCTTTTTGTCTTTTTACCTCGCGGGCTTTCATTGATTCTTTAGCCATATCTTAATTCTTTTTAAAAGGTAATCCTAATTCTGCTAATAATGATTTTGCTTCCTTGTCGGTTTTGGCCGTTGTAACAAAAGTAATGTCCATTCCTGAAATTTTGTTTACTTTATCAATATCAATTTCAGGGAAAATGATTTGTTCAAGTACTCCAAGATTGTAGTTACCTCTACCGTCAAAACCAGTAGCTTTAATTCCACCAAAATCTCTTACACGAGGTAAAGAAGATGTAATCAATCTATCTAAGAATTCATACATTCTCTCGCCACGCAAAGTAACTTTAGCACCAATTGGCATACCTTTTCTTAATTTAAAAGACGCAACGTCTTTTTTAGAAATAGTAGCTAAAGCTTTTTGACCAGTAATTTTTGTCAACTCGTCTACTGCATAATCAACTAATTTCTTGTCTGATACGGCAGCACCAACACCACGGCTAACAACGATTTTTTCAAGTTTTGGAACTTGCATCACGTTTTTGTAACCGAACTCTTCTTTCAAAGCAGGAATAACTCTGCTTTTATATTCTTCTTTTAGTCTAGGGATATAAGCCATTACTATAATACTTGATTAGATTTTTTTGAAAATCTTACTTTCTTATCTCCTTCTACTTTAAATCCAACTTTAGTTACTTTCTTTGACTTTGGGTCAATTAAAGACAAGTTTGATATTTGAATAGGAGCTTCTTTCTTCACGATTCCACCTTGAGGATTTTTTGCACTTGGTTTAGTGTGAACTGAAACCATGTTTGTTCCTTCAACAATCGCTTTATTTGCATCTACGAAAACACGTAAAACTTTACCTTCAGAACCTTTATGGTCGCCTGCAATAACTCTTACAATATCTCCTGATTTAATTTTTAACTTTGTCATCATCAATCGAATTAAAGCACTTCAGGTGCTAATGATACAATTTTCATGAATTGTTTTTCACGAAGCTCTCTTGCAACCGGACCAAAAACACGAGTTCCTCTCATTTCACCTGCCGCGTTCAACAATACACATGCGTTATCGTCAAAACGGATATAAGATCCATCAGCTCTTCTCACTTCTTTTTTAGTTCGTACAACAACTGCAGTTGATACAGCACCTTTTTTTACGTTTCCGTTAGGTGTTGCGTCTTTTATTGAAACTACAATTTTATCTCCAACAGAGGCATAACGACGTTTCGTTCCTCCTAAAACACGGATAGTCAAAACTTCTTTTGCTCCTGTGTTATCTGCTACTTTTAATCTAGATTCTTGTTGTACCATAATTACTTCGCTCTTTCAATGATTTCAACTAATCTCCAACATTTAGACTTACTTAAAGGACGCGTTTCGCTGATTCTTACCGTATCTCCAATGTTACAGTCATTTGTTTCGTCGTGTGCAACATATTTCTTTGTTTTTAACACGAACTTACCGTATAATGGGTGTTTTACTTTTCTTGTTTCAGAAACAACGATAGATTTCTCCATTTTGTTGCTCGTAACTACACCAATTCTTTCTTTTCTTAAATTTCTTTTTTCTTCCATCTTTCAGCAGAATACAATTATTGTAACTCTCTTTTACTTAGCTCAGTAACTAATCTCGCAATTGTTCTTCTCATCTTTCTAATTTGAAGCGGATTTTGAATTGGAGAAATAGTATGAGTCGTTTTTAGGTCGGCATACGTTTTTCTTGACTGACTAAGTTGTTCTTGTAACTCAGCTACAGATAGACTTATAATTTCTGATTGTTTCATAATGTATATAAGATTATGCTTCGAAATCTCTAGCAACGACAAACTTAGTTTTAACAGGAAGCTTTTGAGCTGCTAAGCGTAACGCTTCTTTTGCAACGGCCAAAGGCACACCTCCTACTTCAAACATAATTCTTCCGGGTTTAACAACGGCAGCCCAATATTCAACTGCACCTTTACCTTTACCCATACGTACTTCAAGAGGCTTCTTAGTGATTGGTTTATCCGGGAAAATTTTGATCCATAATTGCCCCTCTCTTTTCATAAAACGAGTAGCTGCAATACGAGCTGCTTCGATTTGGCGAGAAGTTAAGAACGAAGAATCCATTGATTTTATTCCGAACATCCCGTTTGAAAGCTCGTGACCTCTTTGAGAATCACCTTTCATTCTACCTTTTTGTACCTTACGGTATTTTGTTCTTTTAGGCTGTAACATTTTTCTTTAATTTAAAAAATTACTTTCTTTTACGTGGGTTTGATTTTCCGTTTGGTTTTCCTCCTCTTGGAGCATCACCACCTTTGTTTCCACCACCACCGGCTTGTTTTTTATCCATGCCTACTAATGGAGAAAGATCTCTCTTTCCGTAAACTTCACCTTTCATGATCCATACTTTGATACCCATTCTACCATAAGTAGTGTGAGCTTCAGCCAAAGCATAATCAATGTCGGCTCTGAAAGTTGATAGAGGAATTCTACCTTCTTTGAAACCTTCTGAACGTGCCATTTCAGCACCATTCAAACGACCGGAAATCAAAACTTTAATACCTTCTGCATTCATACGCATTGCTGCTGCGATAGCCATTTTAATAGCTCTTCTGTATGAAATACGGCTTTCGATTTGACGAGCGATACTTGTTGCAACTAAATAAGCGTCTAACTCAGGTCTTTTAATTTCAAAGATGTTAATTTGAACCTCTTTGTCAGTAATTTTCTTAAGTTCTTCTTTCAACTTGTCTACCTCTTGTCCGCCTTTCCCAATGATAATACCAGGTCTAGCAGTAGTGATAGTAACGGTTACAAGTTTTAAAGTTCTCTCGATGATTACTTTTGATACACTAGCTTTTGATAAACGAGCATGGATATACTTTCTGATTTTATAATCTTCGGCAATTTTATCACCGTAATCATTTCCACCATACCAGTTTGAATCCCATCCTCTGATGATCCCAAGTCTGTTTCCTATTGGATTTGTCTTTTGTCCCATCTTATTTATTAATTGCTTTGTGTGTTATTACTAGCTCCAAGCACGATTGTTACGTGATTTGAACGTTTTCTAATTCTGTGTGCACGACCTTGAGGAGCCGGACGAAGTCTTTTTAACATCATTCCACCGTCAACTCTGATCTCTTTTACAAATAAAGCAGCTTCTTCAATACTAGCTTCTGCGTTTTTAGCTTGCCAGTTGGCAATAGCTGATAACAACAATTTTTCTAATTTTCTTGAAGCTTCTTTTTGACTAAATCGTAATACATTTAGTGCTCTTTCCACTTTCTGACCTCTTACCAAGTCTGCAACCAAGCGCATTTTTCTAGGTGAAGTAGGGCAGTTATTCAATTTCGCGAAAGCTATCGACTTATTAGCCTCTTTTCTCGCATCTGCTGTTTCTCTTTTACGAACTCCCATTGCTTCTTATTTTTTACCTTTATTTTTAGCACCGGCATGACCTCTAAATGATCTTGTGGGTGAAAATTCTCCTAACTTGTGTCCTACCATGTTTTCAGTTACATAAACTGGAACAAACTGACGACCATTGTGTACTGCGATTGTTTTTCCTACGAAATCTGGAGTAATCATTGAAGCTCTTGACCAAGTTTTGATCACTGCTTTGTTTGATTTCTCGATATTCTCAAGAACTTTTTTATCTAATTTATAATGTACGAATGGTCCTTTTTTTAATGAACGTGCCATGTCTATCTAATTATTTCTTTCTGCGTTCAACAATATACTTATTACTTGGGCTCACTTTAGAACGAGTTCTATAACCTTTTGCAGGAATACCGTTTCTAGAGCGTGGGTGACCTCCAGAAGAACGTCCTTCACCACCACCCATTGGGTGATCAACAGGGTTCATTGCAACTGGTCTTGTTCTTGGTCTTCTACCTAACCATCTTGATCTACCGGCTTTACCAGAAACAATCAACTGATGATCGGAGTTAGACACTGCACCAATTGTAGCCATACAAGTTAACAAGATTAATCTTGTTTCGCCGGAAGGCATTTTGATAGTGGCATATTTTCCATCTCTTGCCATTAATTGAGCAAAGGTCCCGGCAGAACGAGCAATAATTGCTCCTTGACCAGGTCTTAACTCAATACAAGAAATTACTGTTCCTAGTGGAATTTTACTTAACGGTAAAGCATTTCCGATTTCCGGAGCAGCCTCTTCACCTGAAGTTACGATTTGACCAACATTTAAACCGTTTTGAGCAATCACATAGGTTTTAGCACCATCTGCGTAACTTAACAAAGCGATAAAAGCTGTTCTGTTTGGATCATACTCAATTGATTTTACAGTAGCTGGAATACCTGCTTTCGTTCTTTTAAAATCAATGATGCGATACTTTTGTTTGTGACCACCGCCTGTGTAACGCATGGTCATTTTTCCTTGACTATTTCTACCTCCTGAGTTATTTTTCGGTGCCAATAATGACTTTTCCGGCTTATCAGTTGTAATGGCGTCAAAACCATTCACAACTCTAAAACGCTGACCCGGGGTAATAGGTTTTAATTTTCTAACTGACATTACTTATTAGATATTGTTATAAAAATCAATTGTTTCTCCTTCTTGCACTTCAACGATAGCTTTTTTGAAAGAATTCGTTTTTGCACTTATCATTCCACTTTTTGTGTATTTTACAGAACGATCTGGTCTAACATTCATAGTGTTTATGGCAACAATCTTCACACCATAAGCAGTTTCAACTGCATTTTTGATTTGAATTTTATTTGCTTTTTTGTCCACTACAAAACCATAACGATTGTTTAATTCACTTTGCTTCGTGATTTTTTCAGTTATGATAGGTTTAATTATGATACTCATGGCCTATTATTTACTTAAATTTTCTTCAATTCCTTCCAAAGAACTCTCTAAAAGCACTAAATTATTTGTGTTCAAAATAGCATAAGTGCTTAATTCTGAGGTTGTTACAACTTTAGAAGCCTTTAAATTGCGTGACGACAAATATACATTTTTATTTGTATCGCCCAACACAAATAGAGATTTTTTATTTTCTAACCCTAAGGCTTTCAGAACTGTAATAAAATTCTTAGTGCTTGGTGTGTCAAAATTAAAATCTTCTACCACTACTAATTCTGAATCTTTTACTTTTTGAGAGAAGGCCGATTTACGAGCTAATCTTTTTAAAGTTTTGTTCAATTTGAAAGAATAGCTTCTTGGTCTAGGACCGAAAACTGTACCTCCACCTTTGAACAATGGATTCTTGATACTACCGGCACGAGCTGTACCTGTTCCTTTTTGTTTCTTAATTTTTCGAGTACTTCCTGTTACTTCTGCTCTCTCTTTTGCTTTGTGAGTACCTTGTCTTTGGTTGGCAAGATATTGTTTAACATCAAGATAGATAGCATGTTTGTTAGGCTCGATAGCGAAAACAGCGTCAGAAAGTTGAACTTTTCTGCCTGTATCTTTTCCGTTGATATCTAAAACTTTTACTTCCATTACTTCTGAATGATTACATAAGAGTTTTTATGTCCAGGAACGCATCCTTTTACTAATAACAAATTTTTATCTGCTACTACTTTTAAAACTCTAAGGTTTTGAATTGTTACATTGTCTCCTCCAGTTCTTCCTGCCATACGCATTCCTTTGAATACTCTAGATGGGTAAGAAGAAGCTCCAACAGAACCTGGTGCTCTTAAACGGTTGTGTTGTCCGTGAGTAGCTTGTCCAACACCACCAAAACCGTGACGCTTTACAACCCCTTGGAAACCTTTCCCTTTTGATACACCTTGTACATCAACAAATTCTCCTTCGCTGAATTGTTCTACAGTGACTAAATCACCTAATTTATACTCTGTTTCAAAATCTTGGAATTCAACGACTTTTTTCTTTGCAGAAGTTCCCGCTTTTTTAAAGTGACCTATGGCCGCTTTAGTTGCGTGTTTTTCTGTTTTGTCATCGAAACCAAGCTGAAACGCTTCATACCCGTCAACCGCTTTGGTTCTGACTTGGGTAACGACACATGGACCTGCTTCAATCACGGTGCAAGGAATATTTTTCCCATTCTCGTCGAAAATGCTAGTCATGCCGATTTTTTTTCCAATTAACCCAGACATATTAAACTATTTATAAATTATTAAAAATTCTTTTTCCGTAATTAAGACAAGAGTACTAAGCAATAAGAGATTTTCTTATCACTTAATACTTTCATCTTTGAACATTTATCACACTTTGATTTCAACTTCTACTCCACTTGGCAACTCTAATTTCATTAGAGCATCAATAGTTTTAGAAGAAGAAGAATAGATATCTAACAATCTTTTGTATGAACTCACTTCAAACTGCTCTCTTGCTTTTTTGTTAACGTGAGGAGAACGTAATACAGTGAATATTTTTTTGTGCGTTGGTAACGGAATTGGTCCAGTTACAACTGCTCCGGTACTTTTTACCGTTTTTACGATTTTCTCTGCTGATTTATCCACCAACATGTGATCGTAAGATTTTAATTTTATTCTGATTTTTTGACTCATTTTCGTTAGAATTAAGCGTTACCTTTTGCTTTTTTGATAACTTCTTCAGAGATGTTTGAAGGAGTTTGTTCGTAATGTGAAAATTCCATTGTTGAAGTTGCTCTACCAGAAGACAGTGTTCTTAAAGTAGTTACATAACCAAACATTTCAGATAGTGGCACAAACGCTTTAATCGTTTTTGCACCGGCTCTATCACCCATGTCGTTTACTTGACCTCTACGACGGTTCAAATCCCCTACGATATCACCCATATTTTCTTCCGGAGTAATTACTTCAATTTTCATGATTGGCTCAAGAATTACAGCTCCGGCAGCTTTTGCAACCTCTTTGTAACCCATTTTTGCAGCCAATTCAAACGAAAGTGCATCCGAATCCACAGGGTGGAACGATCCGTCTAACAAAGTTACTTTCAAACTATCAACCGCGTATCCTGCTAAAGGACCTTGCTTCATAGCTTCTCTAAAACCTTTTTCAACAGAAGGAATATATTCTTTAGGAACGTTACCCCCTTTTACTTCATTCACAAACTGAAGACCTACAAATGGTTTCCCATCAACCTCATCAGCCGGTTCTAAACGGAATACAATATCACCGAATTTACCACGACCTCCTGATTGTTTTTTGTAAGTTTCTCTGTGTTGAGCAGACTTAGTGAAAGCTTCTTTGTATTCTACTTGAGGCTCGCCTTGGTTTACTTCCACTTTGAACTCTCTTTTCATACGATCTACAAGAATGTCTAAGTGTAACTCACCCATTCCTGAAATGATTGTTTGTCCTGAAGCTTCATCTGTTCTAACAGTAAATGTTGGATCTTCTTCAGCTAATTTGGCTAAAGCCATACCCATTTTATCCACGTCAGCTTTAGTTTTAGGCTCAATTGCGATACCGATTACAGGATCAGGGAATTTCATACTCTCTAATACAATTGGGTGTTTTTCATCACACATTGTATCTCCTGTTTTAATATCTTTAAATCCAACTGCTGCTCCAATATCTCCAGCCTCAATAAATTCGATTGGATTTTGTTTGTTAGCGTGCATTTGGTAGATACGAGAAATTCTTTCTTTATTACCTGAACGTGTATTTAAAATATATGAACCAGCATCTAAACGACCTGAATAAGCACGGAAGAAAGCCAAACGACCAACATATGGGTCAGTTGCGATCTTGAATGCTAGAGCAGCGAATGGCTCTTTTGGATCTGGACGACGTAAAATTTTTCTTTGATCTTCTTCTAATAAATCAGTATCATCAGGATGAGTCCCAACAATACCTTCTTTATCCATAGGAGAAGGTAAATATTTACAAACAGCATCCAACATGAATTGTACTCCTTTGTTTTTGAAAGAAGATCCGGCAATCATAGGAATGATAGCCATATCAATTGTTGCTGCACGTAATGCATTGTTTATTTCTTCTTCAGTAATAGAGTTTTCGTCCTCCATGTACTTGTCAAGTAAATTTTCGTCGTAATCTGCAACCGCTTCAATTAAAATTGAACGGTATTTTTTTACTTCGTCCATCATATCAGCTGGAATATCAACGATGTCAAAAGTTGCTCCTTGTGTTTCGTCATGCCAAACAATTGCTTGGTTTTTAACTAAATCTACAACTCCTTTAAAATCGATTTCATCTCCGATTGGCAATGTAATCGCAACCGCATTTGATTTCAACATATCTCTAACTTGTTGACAAACTCCTAAGAAGTTAGACCCTTGACGGTCCATTTTGTTAACAAATCCCATTCTTGGTACTCGGTACTGATCAGCAAGTCTCCAGTTAGTTTCAGATTGTGGCTCAACACCATCCACTGCACTAAACAAGAACACTAATCCGTCTAGAACGCGTAATGAACGGTTTACCTCAACGGTAAAATCCACGTGTCCGGGAGTATCAATAATGTTAAAGTGATACGGTTTTGATTCCGCCGTTGGTTTTCCTTGATTGGTTGGGAAATTCCACTCACAAGTAGTAGCAGCAGAAGTAATTGTAATACCTCTCTCTTGCTCTTGTGCCATCCAGTCCATTGTTGCAGCACCATCGTGTACTTCACCAATTTTGTGTGATTTTCCGGTATAAAATAGAATACGCTCCGTTGTGGTAGTTTTACCAGCATCAATATGAGCTGCAATTCCGATATTTCTTGTGTATTTTAAATCTCTAGCCATTTCTTATGAATTAAAATCTAAAGTGAGAGAACGCTTTGTTAGCTTCTGCCATTTTGTGCGTATCCATTCTTTTCTTAACTGCTGCTCCTTCTTCTTTAGCTGCTGCTAAAATTTCTGAAGCTAATTTAGCTGCCATTGATTTTTCGTTTCTTCTTCTTGCATAAAGAATCATCCATTTGATAGCATAGGAAATCTTTCTATCCGGACGAATTTGCATTGGAATTTGGAAAGTAGCTCCACCCACTCTACGTGAACGAACTTCTACGTGAGGCATAACGTTTGTTAATGCATCTTTCCATACTTCTAAAGCAGATTTTTCAGCATCTTGCTTTTTTATTTCTACTATTTCTAAAGCCTCATAGAATACTTTGAAAGCGGTAGATTTTTTACCATCCCACATTAAGTTGTTTACAAAACGTGTTACCAATTGATCATTAAATTTTGGATCCGGTAAAAGAGGTCTTTTTTTGGCCTGTCTTTTTCTCATGTCTTTTCTTTAAAAGTTTCTAATTACTTTTTCTTTGCGGGTGCTGCTGGTTGACCTGGTTTTGGACGTTTTGCTCCATATTTTGAACGACGTTGCGTACGACCTGCTACTCCAGCAGTATCTAATGCACCACGAACGATATGGTATCTAACACCTGGTAAATCTTTTACCCTTCCGCCTCTAACTAATACTATCGAGTGCTCTTGTAGATTGTGTCCTTCTCCAGGAATGTAGGCATTTACCTCGTTTCCGTTTGTTAAACGAACCCTAGCCACTTTTCTCATTGCTGAGTTTGGTTTTTTAGGCGTCGTTGTGTAAACACGAGTACACACACCTCTTCGTTGAGGACAAGAATCTAAAGCAGCCGATTTACTCTTCTTAGTTATTTGGGCTCTCCCTGTTCTTACTAATTGTTGAATTGTTGGCATAATTAATACTAAAAATTTCTATGTTTTTTAAAATTACCCTATTTTAAGGGGTTGCAAATGTAGTACTTTTTTTTGTTAAAACAAATCATAATTTATTTATTTTGTTTTAGTTGGGATTTTTTGAGTTACTAAGGTACTGAGGTGCTGAGTTGCTTAGTTTTTGGATGGAAGATGGAAGGTGGGAGTTCGTAGTTTTTAAATTTGTAATTTTTGATATTGACATTGATTTTTGATATTGACTCTTGACATTGCCTCTCCCCTGCCCCTGATTGCAATGGAAAGCCCGTATACCATATATCCTTTTTTTGCGTTACTTTTATCGAAATTAAAAATGGTTTTGAAAAGGGTTTTATTTATCGTCTTGTTTGTATTGTTTTTCTGTTTCGGAAAGGCTCAAAATGTCTATTTAACCATCGAAGGCTCGACTACTGAAGAAACAAAAAAAATTGATTCAATTGGTTATGCCAAACAATTTGTGAATGCAAAAGGTGTTGTGGATGAAACAAAACTGTTTAGCAAGAAGCTTTTTGAATTGGGTTATTTGGAAAGCGAAAACTTGAGTAATAAAAAAGCAAACGATTCTACTTTTCTGTTTGAATATAGGTTAAGAAAAAGAACTTCGCAATTACATATATATATAGGTAAAGAAATGTTGCCTTTTTTGGGTGAGGATTTTAAGGTGGATAATGGAGAATTAAAGCTTCCGATTGAAAATGTGGAACCTTTTATGTCCGGTATTTTGAAACGATTGGAAGCAACCGGTTATTCGTTGGCTCAATTAAAGTTAGAAAATTTTAGAACGCAAGAAAATTTGCTTTATGCCGATTTGATGATCAAACCAAACAAACAAAGAGCTTTAAACGACATTGTGATTGATGGTTTTGAAAAGTTTCCGGAAAGTCATCGAATCAATTTAAAAAAAATGTATGCCAAACAAACGTTTAATCAATCAAATCTAGATAAGTTATATAAAACGGTGGAAGGCTTTCGATTTGTGCGACAAACAAAATATCCTGAAATTCTGTTTACCCAAGATTCTACCAAAGTCTATGTGTATTTAGAAAAAGCAAAAGCCAACCGATTTGATGGTTTTGTAGGTTTTAATAACGACGAAGGCGGAAAAATAAATTTTAATGGTTATGTGGATTTGCTTTTGCACAACCTTTTGAATTCAGGGGAACAGTTTTCAATATTTTGGAAAAGCGACGGCAATGAGCAGACTACATTTAATGCCGGCTTGCAAATTCCGTATCTTTTTAAAAGCTCTTTGGGATTGAAAACGGAATTACAGATTTTTAAGCAAGATAGTACATTTCAAAACACACGTACATCAATTGATTTAGGTTATCTTTTCACCTATAATACAAGAGCTTATTTAGGGTATCAATCCACCGAATCAAGTGATATTCAAAATACAAATTCCAGTTTTATCAGTGATTTTAAAAATTCTTTTGTAACTGGACAGTTTGAATACACTGATTTTAAAACCGATGACTTTTTATTTCCTGAAAAAACTGCTTTTGATTTAAAACTTGGTTTAGGAAATCGGGATTCTAAAAACGATTCACAAAGTCAGTTGTTCGGTCAGCTGGAACTAAGGCATAACTTGTATTTGAACGCTAAAAATATTGTTCATATGAAATCGCAGAGTTATTACCTCAAAAGTGATGCTTACATAGTAAATGAATTACATCGCTTTGGTGGAATTAATTCGATTCGGGGTTTTAATGAAAACACTTTGCAAGGAAATTTGTTTTCGTCTATTCTAACGGAATACCGTTATGTTCTTTCTTCCGGAATATTTATCCATTCCATTATTGATTATGGCTATTACCAAGATAAAACAATCGATTTTAGTGATTCCCTTCTAGGATTAGGTTTTGGTTTTGGACTGTTAACCAAAAACGGACTTTTTAATTTGGTTTATGCCAATGGAAGTGTGGGCAATCAGGAAATTAAACTTTCCAATTCGATTGTTCATATTAGTTTTAAAACAAACTTTTAAATAACTAACAAACGACACTTACAACAACCGACTCATTGAAGTGATTTAAACTTATTTTGTAAATATAAAAGGGTTGACGAAATTTGTGTTGCAAAACATAATCATTTCAAAATCAACCCTTATGTACAGTGTACTTGACAAAGATATAATAAAAAGTGAAA
>NZ_JBIIVK010000043.1:0-32846 GCF_044339515.1 Flavobacterium sp. | reverse complement strand
TCACTTCCAAAATTTGCCGTAAAACTGAATAAATTCATCGCTTTTTTTTATCAAATATAAGGCTTTTTATTTAATTATGGGTAATTGCGGACAATCAAATTTTTTATGAAGAAAATTTACACTTTAGTTTTATTTATTATTACTTTTTTTATTGGTAATGCTCAAATCGTGGATATTCCTGATGCGAATTTTAAGGCAAAGTTGTTGAGTGCCAGTGCGAGTAATTTTGTAACACAAAATCTTGCAGGAAACTGGGTTGCTATTGATACCAATGGCGATGGACAAATACAACTAAGCGAAGCACAAAATATTTTGGCGTTAGAAGTTGATGATTCTGATATTTCTAATCTAACAGGTATTGAAGCATTTACCAATTTACAAGTTTTGTTTTGCTACGACAATCAATTAACGAGTTTAGATGTTTCTCAAAATGTGAATTTAATACTTTTGGATTGTGCCTTTAATCAATTAACGAGTTTAGATTTTTCTCAAAATGTGAATTTAGGAGTTTTGTATTGCTTTTCTAATCAATTAACGAGTTTAGATGTTTCTCAAAATGTGGATTTACAAGTATTGAGTTGCACCAACAATCAATTAACGAGTTTAGATGTTTCTCAAAATGTGAATTTATTAGATTTGTCTTGCCATTACAATCAATTAACGAGTTTAGATGTTACTGGAGCTGTGATTTTACAACAGTTGTATTGCTACAACAATCAATTAACGAGTTTAGATGTTTCTCAAAATGTGTATTTACAACATTTGACATGCGATTACAATCAATTAACGAGTTTAGATGTTTCTCAAAATGTAATTTTATCACAATTGGAATGCACCTACAATCATTTAACGAGTTTAAATTTAAAAAATAATTACGATACTAATTTATTTTTTAATAACAACCCAATTCTACAATACATCTGTGCTGATGAACAAGATTTGGCTTTGATGCAACAATTAATAAGTAACTATGGATACACAAATTGCCATGTAAACAGTTACTGCTCGTTTACACCTGGTGGCACTTATTATGAAATTACGGGTATCACAAAATTAGATTTTAATAACAGCGGTTGCGATGTTAACGATATTAATTATCCCAATCTAAATTTTTCTATAACCAATGGTACTAATACAGGTAGTTTTATTGCTAATACATCAGGCAATTATTACATTCCTTTCCAAACAGGAACGCATATAGTAACTCCTGTTTTACAAAACCCAAGTTATTTTAACATTTCGCCAACAACCGTAAATGTAAATTTTCCTACACAAGCGAGTCCGTTTACGCAAGATTTTTGCATAACTCCCAATGGCATAAAAAATGATTTAGAAATAATCATACTTCCAATAGGTGTAGCTCGACCTGGTTTCAATGCTCAATACAAAATAATTTACAAAAATAAAGGAAATCAAATCGCAAATGGCACTCTAACATTTAGTTTTGATGATTCGATTATGGACTTAGTTTCGTCAATTCCAACAGTAGATGGTACAGGAACAAACACTTTAAATTGGAATTTTACAAATTTAAATCTGTTTGAAACGAGAGAAATAGATTTAGTTTTCAATATCAACTCCCCAGTGGAAACACCTGCCGTAAATGATGGTGATGTTTTAGTT
The DNA here is from genome assembly GCF_044339515.1 of Flavobacterium sp. Lineage (GTDB taxonomy): Bacteria > Bacteroidota > Bacteroidia > Flavobacteriales > Flavobacteriaceae > Flavobacterium. The sequence continues at coordinate 31,223 of NZ_JBIIVK010000043.1, read as the reverse complement.
TATACTGCCACTATTGCTGGAGCAACGGATGAAACACCAAATGACAATACATTTACGTTAAATCAAACGGTTGTCAATTCCTTCGATCCAAACGACAAAACCTGTTTAGAAGGTAATATAATTTCCCCCGAAATGGTTGGTGAATACGTGCATTATGTCATCCGTTTTGAAAACACAGGAACTTTTGCTGCCGAAAATGTAGTAATTGCCGATGTAATTGATACCACAAAATTTGAAATTAATACATTAGTTCCACAAAGTAGCAGTCATGATTTCTTTACCAGAATTAATGGTAATAAAGTTGAATTCATTTTCGAAAACATCAACCTTCCTTTTGATGATGAAAATAACGATGGTTATGTAGCTTTCAAAATTAAAACGAAACCGAATTTGGTTTTAGGTGATGAATTTACAAACACAGCAAGTATTTATTTTGATTATAATTTCCCTATCATCACCAATACAACTTCCACAACTGTAGAAGAACCTTTGAGTAATCAAGATTTTGATTTTGAAACTAATTTTACTCTCTATCCAAATCCGGCAGAAGATGTTTTAAATATTAAAGTAAAAAGTGAAATGGAAGTAAAATCGATTTCCATATACAACACACTCGGACAAATTATAATGACAACCATTCATGCTGAAAATGGAGAAATAAATGTTTCAAACTTACAATCGGGAAATTATTTTACAAAAGTGTTTACAGATAAAGGAAGCTCAACGGCAAAATTTATCAAACAATAAAAGTGTTTTTTATCAAACAGTAAGCTCTACTTCGGTAGGGCTTTTTTTATTTTAAAGCGAAAACTGAAAAGGTTTTTCTTATCTTTGCTTTATCATTAAACAAACGACTTATACAATGAAATTATTAGAAGGAAAAGTGGCCATCATCACCGGTGCCAGTCGCGGAATTGGTAGCGGAATCGCTAAAGTTTTTGCTCAACACGGAGCAAATGTAGCATTCACCTACAGTTCATCTGCTGAATCAGCTTTGGTTTTAGAAAACGAATTAAACGCTTTAGGAATTAAAGCCAAAGGATATAAATCAAACGCAGCCGATTTCAATGAAGCTCAAAAATTAGCTGATGATGTGTTGGCAGAATTCGGCACCATCGATATTTTAATCAACAATGCCGGAATCACAAAAGACAACCTTTTAATGAGAATGTCTGAAGAAGATTTCGACAAAGTAATCGAAATCAATTTAAAATCAGTTTTCAACATGACCAAAGCCGTTCAAAAAGTAATGTTGAAAAACCGCAAAGGTTCTATCGTGAATATGAGTTCGGTTGTGGGTGTGAAAGGAAATGCCGGACAAGCCAACTATGCTGCGTCAAAAGCCGGAATGATTGGTTTTACCAAGTCAATTGCGTTAGAATTAGGTTCGCGAAACATCCGTTGCAACGCCATCGCACCCGGATTCATCGAAACCGAAATGACCGGAAAATTAAACGAAGAAGTGGTACAAGGCTGGAGAGATTCTATTCCACTAAAACGTGGCGGAACACCGGAAGATGTAGCCAATGCTTGTCTTTTCCTAGCTTCCGACTTGAGTGCTTATGTAACCGGACAAGTGATGAATGTAGATGGGGGAATGTTGACGTAAAAAGTTTATAAAAATATGAAGTATAAATTCATTATAATACTTTTCGTCATCAGTGTAATCATAACTATTTTTGGTGCTTTATTAAAAATATTACATTTTGAAATTGGACCTCTAACCGGAAATTTTATTTTAACTATTGGTATGTTTACTAAAATTATAGCGGGAGCAGTATTTATTTTTAAAATGTTGAATGATAAAAATGATTTTTTGAACAAATAGTTAATGAGTAGATAAATCTACTTTAATAATATGAACAATTCCACTGTATTACTATTACTTTTGTCAGTTATATTTGCTGGTATTATTTCGTATTATCAGTATTTCTACAAAGCCAAATCCAATTCAAAAATCAATTGGTTCTTGGCTTTTTTGCGTTTTATTGCCGTTTTCGGATTATTGGTTTTATTAATCAACCCTATTCTTACTCGAAAATCATTTGAGACCATTAAAATTCCATTGCCAATTGTTGTTGATAATTCATCATCAGTCATCGAACTCAAAGCGAATGAATCCGCTTTAGAAGTCTATAAAAAATTGATTTCCAGTGCCGATTTAAAAGAAAAATTTGAAGTACAATCCTATCAATTTTCAAATGAATTGGAATCTACAGAATCATACGATTTCAAAGGAACGCAAACCCGAATTGATGGAGTAGGAAAGGGATTAAAAAGTATTCACAAAAGCGTAAATCATCCCACGGTAATACTAACAGACGGTAACCAAACGCAAGGAAGCGATTATATTTATTCTTTTGACGAAAACAAAGCGGTTTACCCTATTGTTTTGGGAGATACAACTTCGGTTTTAGATTTAAAAATCAGTCAACTCAACGTCAACAAATACGCTTTTCTAAAAAATAAATTTCCGGTCGAAGTGTTTGTCAACTATTCCGGAAATAAAAATGTGAATGCTACTTTTTCCATTTCACAAGGAAATTCAGTTTTGAGCAGACAAAACGTGAGCTTTTCAAACAGTCAAAAATCAAAAGTAATAACTGTTTTATTGCCGGCTGAAAAAGTGGGAGTTCAAGTTTTTAAAGCAACGATTTCTTCTTCCGAACAGGAAAAAAACACCTACAACAACACCAAGAATTTTGCGGTTGAAATCATCGATCAAAAGACAGAAGTTGCTATTGTTTCTGCTATGAATCATCCCGATATCGGTGCGTTGAAACGTGCGATTGAATCGAATCAACAACGTAAAGTAACTATTGTTAAACCGAATCAAATCAATTCGTTACAAGATTTTAATGTGTTGATTTTGTATCAACCAACTACTGAATTTAAATCGGTTTTTGAAAAAAATAATCTAGCCAATTTAAACACTTGGATTATAACGGGATTGCACACTGATTTCAATTTTTTGAATCAACAGCAAACTACTTTCGATTTTAAAATGAGTGGTCAACAAGAAGATTACTTGGCTACTTTTTCATCTCAATTCAATCTTTTTGCTATTGATAATATTGGATTTGAAAACTTTCCACCGTTGCAAAATCCTTTCGGAACAATTTCGTCAAAATCGAACTATGATAAATTAATTGGTGCCAGAATTCGCAATGTAGAACTTGATTCACCTTTATTGGCATACACCGAAAATCAAGGAAAACGTACGGCTTTTTTATTAGGTGAAAACATCTGGAAATGGCGTTTGCAAAGCCACATCGACCAACAAAGTTTTGAAAAATTTGATGTGTTTGTTGATAAAACCATTCAGTTTTTATCTTCCAATAATGCCCGAAAATCATTGGTGGTGACGCACGAAAATTTCTACAATTCAGGTGAGGCCATCGAAATTAATGCTCAATATTTCAATAAAAATTATGAGTTTGACGATAATGCTCGTTTATCCATTACCGTAAAAAATAAAGCAACAAATCAAACAAAATCGTATGATTTATTGAAATCAACCAATTCGTATAAAGTAAATTTAGACGGACTTTCTGCCGGAAATTACTCGTTTACCGTAACAGAAAACAATTCCAAAACCTCCTATTCAGGCTTTTTTGAAGTGCTAGATTTTGATATAGAAAAGCAATTCGTGAATCCGGATTATACTAAGTTGAATCAATTGGCCAGTCACACGAATGGAAAAACCTATTTAGCCAATCAAGTGGATGAATTAATTCAATCGCTTTTGGCTAATGAAAACTACAAACCTATTCAGAAGGAAATTGTAAAAAAGACACCGATAATTGATTGGGTTTGGTTGCTCGTCATTATTGCTTTGGCTCTTGCTTCGGAATGGTTTATCAGAAAGTATAACGGCTTACTTTAACTTAAGATTTACTTAATTGAATTCTTCACAAGAATAATGTGACTTCATTTGCGTTAATTTTACATCAAAATAAAGCAAATGAAAAATTATATTTCTATTCTATTTTTTTTTACCATTAGTGTTTTTTATGCTCAAAATTGGCAAACTAATTTTGAGGAAGCCAAAATGATTGCTTCCAAAGAAAACAAAAATATTGTATTGGTTTTTTCCGGTTCCGATTGGTGTGCACCTTGTATGAAATTGGAAAAAAACATTTGGATGTCAGACGTATTTAAAGCCGAAGCTGAAAAAAACTGGGTAACTTACAAAGCCGATTTTCCAAAGAAAAAGGCCAATCAATTGGCTCCAGAACTAACTGAACAAAATAAAAAGTTAGCCGAAAAGTATAATAAAGGAGGAAGTTTTCCATTGGTTGTATTGTTAGATCCCAACGGAAAAGTGTTAGGAATGACAGGTTTTAAAAACGTTTCTGCAGAAGAATACATTCAATTGCTACATAGTTTTGTAAAAAAATGAAAAGATTAATTCAATATTTACTAGTGTTGATTGTGTCGAGTTCATCGGCTCAAATTGTGCATAGTAAAAAAACATTTATGCTTGGAAGTCCGTTTGAAATGACGGTTGTGGCAACCGATACCATTCAAGCAAATCAGTATATTAATCAAGCAATAGAGGAAGTTAAACGCATTGAACATTTAATTTCCGATTGGATTCCAACTACACAAATTTCAAAAGTCAATCAAAATGCAGGCATAGCACCGGTAAAAGTAGATCAAGAGGTTTTTGAATTGATAGAAAGAGCCATTAAAATTTCGAAACTAACAAACGGAGCTTTTGATATCTCGTATGCTTCGATGGATAAAATTTGGAAGTTCGACGGAAGCATGAAAGAAATGCCAACCGAGGAAGCCATTAAAAATTCCGTGGCAAAAGTTGGTTATCAAAACATCATTTTAAACGAAAAAGAATCGACTATTTTCTTAAAAAACAAAGGAATGAAGCTCGGTTTGGGCGGTATCGGACAAGGTTATATTGCCGATAAAGTCAAAGCGTTACTAATTGAAAGTGGTTGCAAATCAGGGATTGTGAATGTTTCTGGTGATATCTTCGCTTGGGGAAAACAACCTGATGGAAAACCATGGACAATAGCCATCGTGAATCCAATGAATAAAAATAAAGTGTTTGCTACATTTCCTTTAGAAGACAGTGCGGTAGAAACTTCGGGCAGTTATGAAAAGTTTGTTACGTTTAACGGAAAGCGTTATTCACACATTATAGATCCAAGAACAGGTTATCCTGCTACCGGAATAGTTAGTGTATCGGTTTTTGCCAAAACCACAGAACTCGCCGATGCACTAGCGACCGGAATTTTCGTTCTAGGTATTGAGGTCGGACTCGATTTAGTGAACCAAATTAAAGGAATTGAATGCATTATCGTCGATGAAAAAGGTGTGGTTCATAGTTCTAAAAATATTGATTTAAAAAAATACGAATAAACAATTTCTTCGCTCGCTCCTCTCTCCTTTGGAGAGGGGTTGGGGGTGAGGTCTAAAGAAAAAATATATGAAAAAAACTGCAATTCTTGCCCTAGTTCTAATCGCATTACAATCCTGCAATTCAGTAAAAGAATACGAAAAAGAAAAAATAAATGACCCCGATATGAAATTAGCCGCACGTTCCTCAGAACGTTTTGAAACCAATTTTCAAGTCTATCGAGAAGCTGCAGCTGGAGCCAATGGTGGTAAGACCGGTGGAGGTTGTGGATGTAACTAGTTTAGAAGTTTAAAAGTTTAGGAGGTTAATAGGTTATTACAATTTGAAACACATTTTTATGAAAAATATAAGCATTATTTTTCTTCTTTTTATATCTGCAATCGGGTTTACTCAAGAACAAGATTCAACAGTCGTATATAAAAAACGAGTGCTAGAGTCAATTGAAGTTGATTTTTTAATGAGCTATTATAAACAAGACGGAATTCATTCAGCTGTTTCCGGAGGAAAAGGGATGGAAGAATTAACCGATATTACGCCAACCATTGTGGTGGCAGTTCCACTAAATGATGACGATGTGTTGACCGTTGATATGGGTATTTCGGCCTATTCATCGGCTTCATCAGGAAACATTAATCCATTTGATAGTGCAACGCCCAGTCCGTGGCAAGCGAGTTCGGGTGCTTCTGCTCAGGATGTATTAACAACATTAGTGGTTAATTACAGTCATAGTTCGGATGATCGAAATACGATTTGGAATGCACATGTATCCGGTTCTGTGGAATATGATTATTCTTCTATTGGTTTTGGCGGTGGTTTAACTAAATTATTCAACGATAAAAATACCGAAGTTGGCATTGCAGCAAATGTGTATTTAGATACTTGGAAACCCATTTATCCGAAAGAATTACAAGACTTTGCCGATAATGGTAATACACTAAATGGTGGAATTTTTGATGATTTTACAATCACTGGAAACACCAATTACAACCCGTCTAATTTTGTGTTTCAACCGGAAAAAAACAGAAATTCATTTGCTCTTTCATTAAGTTTTTCGCAAGTATTGAATAAGCGTGCACAACTTTCAGTTTTTGTGGATGTATTGCAACAACAAGGTTTACTTTCTACACCGTATCAAAGGGTTTATTTTGCTGACGTGAATGATTCGTTTATCAATGAATTTCAATTAGCTGACGATATTGAACGCTTACCGGATAGTCGATTCAAGCTGCCAATTGGTGCTCGTTTGAATTATTACATCAATGAAAAATTTGTTTTCAGAACCTATTATCGTTTCTATACTGATAATTGGGGCATTAGCTCACACACGGCAAGCATTGAATTGCCTTATAAAATAACAGATCGTTTTACCATTTTTCCGATGTATCGTTTTTACACGCAATCAGAATCCAAGTATTTTGCTCCGCACGAACAACATCTTTCTACGGAAGAATTTTATACTTCTGATTATGATTTATCAACATTTGATGCACATCAATATGGATTTGGTGTAAATTACACGGATATTTTTACAGCTGCTAAAATTTGGAAATTTGGTATAAAGAATATTGATTTTAGGTATAATCATTATTCGAGAAGTGACGGATTAAAAGCAAATATTGTATCCTTCGGAGTTAAATTTGTTATGGAATAGTTGTGTAACAAATGTGGCATAAACTGGCCATATTTTGAAGTAATTTTGAGTAAAATTATAATCATGAAAACTTATATTTTATCACTTTTGTTGTTGATTGCACAAGTTAATTTTGCTCAAAATGACTTTAATTATTCATTAGAATTGAATCCTGTTACAATTAGCGGATTGCCCGGACTGCATTCATTTGCCTTTGGTCAATCCGATGGAAAATGGCTAATTATAGGTGGACGATTAGATGGATTGCATGCCAGACAACCGTTTAATGCTTTCCCTGCTTCTAATAATAATACATCGCTTTATGTGGTTGATAAAGTAACACAACAGAGTTGGTCAGTATCATTATCTTCTTTACCAACCGGAATTAAAGAACAACTACAGTCCACCAATATGAATTTTCATCAAGATGGTTCAACTTTATACATAATTGGGGGTTATGCTTTTTCAGCATCGGCAAATGATCATATTACTTTTGATAAATTAACGGCTATTGATGTACCAAATTTGATCAATGCAGTAATTAGTAATGCACCAATTACAAACTATTTCAAACAAACCAGCAATTCCATATTTGCAGTAACTGGAGGTCAATTAGGCAAAATTAATGATGTTTTTTACTTAATTGGCGGACATCGTTTTGACGGACGTTATAACCCGATGGGAAATCCAACATTTACGCAGACTTACACCAATCAAATTCGAAAATTCACCATTGATAACTCAGGAAATCAATTGAGTTTTTCGTTGGTAGAGCAAATTACTGACCCGATTCATTTGCATAGAAGAGATTATAACTTAATGCCGCAAGTTTTTCCTGATGGGGAGTTAGGTTTTACAATTTCATCCGGCGTTTTTCAAATCAACCAGGATTTACCTTTTTTATATCCGGTTGATGTTAAAGCTTCAGGACATTTTCCTCAAACTAGTTTTAACCAATATTTGAGTCATTATCATTGCGGAAAAGTTGGATTGTATGAGGCAGAATCTAACCAAATGCACAATTTATTTTTTGGTGGAATGAGCCAATATTATTACAATGGAACTACTTTAGTTCAAGATAATTTAGTTCCATTTGTTAAAACGATTAGCCGTGTGACGCGAAGTGCCGATGGAAGTTTGAACGAATATAAATTGCCCATAGAAATGCCATTATTAAACGGTGCCGGAGCAGAATTTATCCCGAATTTAAGTTTGCCGACTTATTCCAACGAGGTTATCCAATTAGATGAAATAGCAAGTGATGAATTTGTTATCGGTCATTTGATGGGAGGAATTAGTAGTAGTTCTTTGAATCCTTTTTCGGTAAATCAAACTAATACAACTTCAGCCAACCCAACTGTTTACGAAGTAAAATTGATTAAAGAGCCATCAATGTCTATTCCTGTGAAAAACAGTCAAAATCCAATATCATTTGCAATTGCACCTAATCCAATCAAAGGGAGTGAATTAGATATGGAATTTGTAGTACCATACGAAGCGGATTTATCTTATTTTATTACCTCGCTCGATGGAAAAATTTTAAGTGAGGGCGAGATAACAGATTTTCAGTCGGGAAAAAACACAATGCAATTTGTTTTGCCTCAAAAAATGACAGCAACGTTTATAATTACACTTGTTTTTGATAACAAATTTTACTCTTCTCAAAAAGTAATGGTGGAGTAAAGAAAACATATTTTATGAAATGAATATATTAATTATAGAAGATGAATCCGGGATAGCTTCTTTTTTAAAGCAAGGACTTGAAGAGGAGAATTATGCTGTTTCCATTGCAATTGATGGTCAAACGGGTTTACAAAAAGCACTTTCTGAACAACCCGATTTAATTCTGCTCGATTGGATGTTACCCAAATTATCCGGTTTAGAAGTTTGTGAAGCAATACGAAAAAAAGATAAATCAACGCCAATTCTTTTTTTAACCGCTAAAGATACCATTCAAGAAACCATAGAAGGGTTAAAAGCCGGAGCCAATGATTATATTAAAAAACCATTTTCTTTTGAAGAATTATTGGAGCGTATTAAAATTCATTTTAGAAATAAAAACGAAAATAAAGTCTTAACGTTAGGCAATATTGTTCTTGATAAAAATACTTTTCAGGTATTTGTAGATAAAAATGAAGTAAATTTGACGCAAAGAGAGTTTGAATTATTGGCCTATCTGATTAAAAACAAAGGTCATGTATGCACCAGAACCAATATTATTGAAGATGTTTGGGACATTCATTTTGAATACGATACAGGCGTGATAGATGTTTTTATGAATGCCATTCGAAAAAAACTCAATTTATCAAAAGAACAAGAATTAATTAAAACCATCAGAGGAGTAGGGTATATTGCCAATGATTAAAGCACTAAATTTATCTTTTAAAAACAGAATTGCTTTTAATTATATTATCAGTAGTGCTGTTTTCATTTGTATTGTTTTTATTTTTATTTTTCAAGTGGTTAAATACAGTGTCAATAATCATATCAATGAAGAGATTTATGATGAATTGACTAAACATTTAGACGATGTTTCTACAGATGATAATGATACCTATTTAATTCAAGTTGACCAATGGAGAGCTCGGGAACATAATTCAATTAGTGTAAATCCGGTTTTTGTTCAATTTTATGATGTCAATGGAGATGAAATTGACAAGTCACCCAACTTAAAAGGAAAAAATTTAACATTGTTAGACGAAGCTAATAATGATAAGTTTGTCAACTCTTCTTTAAATTCAATACCAATTAGGCAAATTCAGACTCCCATCTTAAATAACAACAAAGTAGTTGGTTTTTTGATTGTGGCAATGTCAATGGAAGATTTTGAGATTGTATTGATTCTGAAAAATATTTTATATATAACTTTTCCACTAATTCTTCTTCTACTGTTTTTAATAGCCCGATTCTTTGCCGGTAGAAGTATCAAACCGGTTCAAACCATCATAGAAACCTCAAATCAAATTACAAGAGACAATCTAAAAACACGAATTCCATTACCTCAAAATAAAGATGAATTGTACATTCTTTCCGAAAACATAAATAGCTTATTAAATCGAATTGAAAATGCAATTGATAGAGAAAAGCAATTCACTGCGGATGCTTCTCATGAATTAAGAACACCATTGGCTGTTATCAAGGGAACCATGGAAGTATTGATACGAAAACCAAGAAATGAAGAAGAATACAAAGAAAAAATTCGTTTTTGTGTAAAGGAAGTGGATCGCCTGAATAAAATGATTGACCAATTGTTATTATTAGCTCGATTTGAAAATCAGAAGCAAAATGTTAAGCTGGAATCAATTTATTTGAATGCATTAATTTTGGATAATTTAGCTCGCTTTTCTGAAAAATCAGAATTGAAAAAGTTGAAAGTCAAGACTTATTTTACAGAAGATTTTTATATTCAATCGGATACTTATTTGGTTTCAATTATCATTAGTAACTTGATATCGAATGCATTAAAATATTCTAACGATAGGGGTGAGGTAAATTTGCATCTTCATAAGCAACAAAATGAAATTATTTTTACGATTGAAGATCATGGAGTTGGCATTTCTGAACAAAGTTTAAACAAAATCTTTAATTCTTTTTATCGTTCAGATGTGTCTAATCATCCAGAAATCAAAGGAACCGGTTTAGGATTGTCCATTGTAAAACGACTAAGTGATTTGTTAAACATAAAAATTTTAGTGGATAGTAAACTCAATCAAGGAACCAAATTTAGTGTGATTTTTAAAGACTAAACTTAAGCCGTTCTTAAGCATTTTCCTTTTTTAAATGCGTAAATTTGTATAGTTCTATTTCATGAAAATTTAAATGATTTCAAAATGAACAAGTTAATTGCCTTTTTTTTACTTTTCATATTTATGTGTGCGAACACATCCATAGGGCAATTGATTAAGGTTCCAAACTTAATGGAACATTATAAAGAGCATAAAAATGATGAGGCAAATTTCTCTTTTTCGTTCATTGAATTCATAAAATTACATTACTCAAATAATTCACATTCTCATCAAAACGACCATCATGATTTGCCTTTTAAAACAATTGAAACTTTTTCTTTTGTAATCGGATTTGTTTCTTTTGAAAAATTCCAAATACAAATCATTAATGAGCAAAACTTTATAAAAAACAGCTTTTTTTATAATCCATCCTTAAAATCTAACTTACAGATTAGTATTTGGTTACCACCAAAAATAGCCTAACATTTTCATATAATCATTTTTTGTGATTCTATTGTGTTCTTCTTTTAACGAAAGAAGCACATTTAATGTACTTAAATTAATCAAAATGTTAGAAAAAATTATTGCTTTTAGCTTAAAAAATAAGCTAATTATTCTCTTATTTACTTTAGGAGTTATAGGATTTGGTTTATTTTCAGTTTTCCAAATTTCTATTGGAGCTGTGCCGGATGTTACGAATAATCAGGTTCAAGTTATAACTACATCTCGCAATCTTTCTACGCAAGATATCGAACAATATATTACTTATCCTGTAGAAATTGAAATGGCGAATTTACCAAGTGTTAAAGAGATTCGATCCATATCTAAATTTGGTTTATCAGTGGTAACCATTGTTTTTGAGGACGAAATCGGAACGTATTTACCTCGACAATTAATTGCTGAAAAAATAAAAACAGCAACTGAAAAAATCCCGGAAGGTTTTGGAACACCGGAAATGGGACCTATTACCACAGGTTTAGGCGAAATCTATCAATATACGTTAGAAGTAAAACCCGAATTTAAAAATCAATATTCAGTCACCGATTTGCGTACGATTCAAGATTGGGTCGTAAAAAGACAATTGTCCGGTATTAAAGGTGTGGTGGAAATCAATACTTGGGGTGGCTTTTTGAAACAATATGAAATCGCGATTAATCCGGCAAGTCTAAAAGCAATGAAAATTTCTACTACTGATGTTTTTACAGCATTAGAAAAAAATAATAGTATTGCCGGTGGTTCCTATATTGAAAAAACCAATCAAAGCTATTTCATTCGGGGCGAAGGAAAAGTAAATTCTGCTCAAGATATTGAAAATATTGTCGTTAAAAATGATTCGGGTTTGCCTATATACATTAAAGATATTGCTAAAGTACAATTTGGTCATGCTAATCGATTTGGAGCGATTACAGGAAACGGTGAAGGCGAGAAGGTTTTGGGTCAAGTAATGATGCTAAAAGGCGGCAACTCAAAACAAGTAATTGAAGATGTGAAACTTCGCGTAGCAGAAATTGAAAAAACATTACCGGAAGGCGTTTACATCAACGGATTTTTAGAACGAAGTGAATTAGTAGGAAAAACTACATTTACCGTTGCTGAAAACCTGATTTTAGGTTGTTTAATCGTCATTTTTGTAGTCGTTTTATTGCTCGGAAATTGGCGTTCAGGATTGGTTGTGGCTTCTGTCATTCCGCTCTGTTTGTTATTTGCGATTTCGTTCATGAATATTTTTGGAATTGATGCCAATTTAATGAGTTTAGGGGCGATAGATTTCGGAATTATCATCGATGGAGCCGTAATTATTGTAGAATTCATTGCTTTTCAAATTGCTCACAAATCCAGACATTTAGTAGGTTTAGCGAAAGAAGAACGTCAGTTAGAAATAGACCAAATTACCTATAAAAGTGCTTCAAAAATGATGAACTCGGCTATTTTTGGTCAGTTAATCATTCTTATCGTATTTATACCAATTCTTTCCTTATCGGGTGTAGAAGGAAAAATGTTCAAACCCATGGCAATGACATTTAGTTTTGCTTTGGTGGGTGCGATGTTATTCTGTTTTACTTACGTTCCTGTTGCGGCTTCATTGTTTTTAAAACCGCAAGAAGAAAACCCGAAATCAATTTCCAATCAGTTAATCAATAAATTGAATGCTTGGTATTTACCTGTAATTACTTGGGCTATAGGCAATACTAAAAAAGTACTTTATGGAGCTGTTGGCTTATTGTTTTTAGCCGTTGGATTGTTTGCAACCATGGGTGGAGAATTTATTCCAACGTTAGATGAAGGTGATTTTGTAATTCAACCCGTTTTAAAAACAGGAACTTCTCTCTCTAAAACCATTGAAACGACTACCAAAATTGAAAAAATAATTCTTAAAAATTTTCCGGAAGTTTCTCAAGTAGTCAGTAGAATTGGTGCTGCCGAAGTGCCCACCGATCCAATGAGTATGGAAGAAAGTGATATTATCGTAAAACTAAAACCAAAATCAGAATGGGTTTCTGCCAATTCTAAAGATGAATTAGCCGATAAAATTAAAGCAGCTTTAGAAGAGAAAATTCCAAACATGGAAATCGAATTTACACAACCAATTGAAATGCGTTTCAACGAATTAATTTCGGGTTCTCGTTCTGATGTGGCCATTAAAATTTTTGGCGAAGATTTGGATATTTTAGCCAAAAAAGCACACGAAATCGAAAAAGCAATTAAAAATGTGGAAGGTGCATCGGATATTATCATTGAAAAAACGGAAGGTTTGCCTCAAATGATTGTTGATTATGACCGAAGCAAAATTGCTCGTTATGGCTTAAATATTGCCGATTTAAACGAGATGATTGCTTTAGGTTTCGCAGGGAAAACTGTAGGTAACGTATTTGAAGGCGAAAAACGATTTGATATGGTCATTCGATTAGATAAAACCAAAAGAACCGATATTGAAGACTTGCGAAATTTATATGTTTCTACTCCAAATGGTGAGCAAATTCCGTTGAGAGAATTAGCTTCAATCGAATATACAGAAGGTCCCGCTAAAATTTCAAGAGACAATACCAATCGAAGAATTATTGTGGGAATTAACGTAAGAAACCGGGATTTACAGAGTGTTGTGGATGATGTTAAGCAAATTATTGATACTAAAATTGATTTACCAATAGGCTATCGCGTTACTTATGGTGGTCAATTTGAAAATTTACAAAGTGCAAAAGCCCGGTTGTTAATTGCCGTGCCCATTGCCTTATTTTTAATTTTTATCTTATTACATTTTGCTTTTGGTTCCATCAAAGAAGCCTTAATGGTGTATTCTGCAATTCCTTTATCAGCAGTAGGTGGTGTGTTATTTTTATGGATGCGAGATTTGCCTTTTAGTATTTCAGCAGGCGTTGGATTTATTGCTTTATTCGGAATTGCAGTACTAAACGGAATCGTACTCATTGAACATTTTAAAGAATTAAAACACAGCGGCATGAAAGATATAAACGAACTCATTTTAAAAGGAACCACCGATAGACTTCGTCCGGTTTTATTAACCGCTGCTGCAGCTGCTTTAGGGTTTTTACCCATGGCAATTTCATCTTCGGCAGGAGCAGAGGTACAACGCCCGTTAGCTACTGTAGTTATTGGCGGATTGTTTACGGCAACATTGTTAACTATGATTGTTTTACCTATTTTATTCAAAGTTTTTGATGAGAAAGAATTCAAAAAACCAAAATTTAAAAAGCATGTAAGTGGAACCTATATTTTACTTTTCTTTTTAGTTTCAAGCGTTGGTTTTGCTCAAGAAAATAATGCTGAACAGGATTCAATTATGGCTAAAGCATTACAAAACAATAAATTAGTAAAAGCCGGACAATTGCAAATCGATAAAGCAAATGAAACAATAAAAACGGCATATTCTTTTGATAAAACAAATGTGTATTATAGTTATGACCAAAATAATTTGGCTCTAAATAACGTACCTTTAAAAGTATTTGGAGTGCAACAATCATATGCTTTTCCAACGGTTTATGGTGCTCAACGAAAGGTGTATAAAGCAGAATTAGATAGTCAAAAGGCTACTTTCGAATTGCAAAAAAACAAACTTAAATTGGAAGTTTCAAAAGTATATCATCAAATTATTTATATACAACATCAAGAAAAATTGTACAGCTATTTAGATAGTTTGTACCAAAATTTCTCTAAAGCAAGCGACCGAAGATTTGAATTAGGTGAAACCAATTACTTGGAAAAAATAACTGCCGAAGCAAAGTTTAGACAAATTAGAACCAAACTTTCTCAATTAGATAAAGAGAAAAAAGCACAATTAGAAGTATTACAAGCTTTAGTACAATCTAATGAAAAAATCAGTATAAAAACAAATGAAATTAAGCCAATAAATAATTTACAAAATACATCAAGTAAAGAATTATATAGTTCTTATTTAGAAAGTATTACAAAAAAATACAAATCTAATGAAAGGCTCCAAAAGCAAAATTGGTTACCCGATGTAAACGTGGAATATTTTCAAGGAAGAAATAGTGGAATCTCTCAATCGTTATATGGATTTCAAGTGGGAGTTGCTGTTCCAATTCTATTTAATGGAAACGTTGCCAAATCTAAAGTTGCCAAATTAGAAACACAAGCTTGGGAACAACAAAAACAACATGAACTGATTAAAATTGATGCACACATCAACCAGAAAAACAGTGAATTAGAACAATTTAACCAAGCCATCGATTACTACAATCAATACGGAAAAAAAGTTTCTCAAGAGATTATTAAAGTAGCTAACATGAGTTACCAACACGGTGAAATTGACTTTTTCCAATTCATACAAAGTTTAGAAAATGCAACCACTATACAGGTAGAATATTTAGCTGCCGTAAGCCAATACAACCAAACGCAATTAGACTTGCAATATATTAATGTACAATAATTTACAAATGAAAAAACTATTTTATATAACAACAATAGCAACACTTTTATTTTCATGCAAACAAGAAGTAGCAGAAGAAAAAGTAATTGATGATGGATTGATTACGGTGACTGTAGCCCAATTTCAATCTTCAAAAATGAAAATTGGTTCGCCATTAGAACAAGATTTTGATGTGACAGTCAAATCATCCGGAAAAATTGATGTTCCACCACAATATAGAGCTAAAGTAACCACATTTTTAGGCGGTTATGTAAAAGCCAACAAATTATTAGTTGGTGATAAAGTTGCAAAAGGACAAGCCTTAATTACCCTAGAAAATACCGATTACCTTGATTTACAAAAAGATTATGTCGAAGTTGCCGAACAAATTAACTATTTGAAATCAGAATTTGAACGCCAGAAAACCTTGTATAATGAAAAGATCACATCACAAAAAAACTATCTAAAAGCGGAGAGTGATTACCGCCAAGCAAAAGGAATGTATCAAGGTTTACGTGAAAAATTAGTGTTATTAAACATCAATCCGGCCAATGTTGAGCGTGGAAAATTTACCTCACAAATTACAATTTCGGCACCCATTTCCGGAGATGTAACAGTGATGAATGCAAATGTTGGTATGTTTATGTCGCCTTCCGATGTAATTTTAGAAATTGTAGATACCAATTATTTGCATTTGAATTTAAGCATTTTTGAAAAAGATATTTTACACGTAAAACAAGGACAAAACATTACCTTTACCGTACCGGAAGCAAGCAAGGAAGTCTTTACTTCAAAAGTACAATTGGTTGGTAAATCGATTGAAAATAAAGACAGAACCATTTCGGTTTTTGGAACTTTATCACCAGAAATAAAAGAAAAATTGTTATCTGGGATGTTTGTAGAAGCTACTATCGTAATTTCAACCAAAAAAGGATGGAGTTTACCCAATGAAGCGGTTATACATGAAAACGATAATTTTTATGTACTTTTATTACAAAATGATAAAGAAAACTATGTATTTAAAAAAGAAGTAATAAAAGTGGGTGAAATTAATGAACATTTTACGGAGTTAATTCCAACAGATAAGGTTAATCAACATACAAAAATAGTAACAAAAGGAAGTTATGAGTTAACAAACTAATTTTGAAAGAATACTAATTGTTATAAAAAATTATAATAGATGATCACAATTGATAATTATTTGGATAATCATTTCATTCACAGAAGCAATTGGTTACGTGCAGCTGTTTTAGGGGCAAATGATGGTATAATTTCCATTTCAAGTCTAGCGGTTGGTGTGGCCACTGCAAGTTCAGAAAGAGAACCAATTTTATTAGCAACTGTTGCCGGTTTAGTGGCGGGTGCTTTATCTATGTCTGCCGGTGAATATGTGTCAGTTAGTTCACAAACTGATACTGAAAAGGCCGATATTGAAAGAGAAAAGAAAGAATTAAAAGAAATGCCGCAAGAAGAACTTATGATTTTATCTCAAATCTATGAAAAAAGAGGTTTAAAAAAAGAAACCGCTATGTTGGTGGCCAAAGAATTAACAGAATATGATGCTCTCGGAACGCATATTCGTGACGAATTAGGAATCAATGAAATCAGTCAAGCTAGACCTATTCAGGCGGCTTTGGCTTCAGGAGCTGCCTTTACTGTGGGTGGAGTATTACCATTGATTGTAGTTATTTTTTTTCCGTTAAAAGGAATGGAGTATTGGCTATATGGTTTTACCATTTTTTTTCTGATATTTTTAGGAGCAATGGCAGCTAAAACAGGAGGTTCAAGTATTTACAAAGCGATTTTTAGGATTACGATTTGGGGTACAATAGCAATGGGAATTTCAGCTTTTGCAGGTTATATTTTTGGGGTTAATGTTTAATTTAAATTTAATTTTATGAATCAAGCTCATTTACACATGGTTTTTAACCATTTTCCAATTATCGGATTATTTTTTGGAATCGGAATTTTAGCTTATGGAGTTTTTAAAAAGCAAACCATTTTGGTTAATACCGCTTATGTCATTTTTATTTTTTGTATGATTATGGCAAAAGCCACGATGATGACCGGCGAAGGTGCCGAGGAAATTGTGGAAGAATTAGGCATATCGCACGACATTATTCACGAGCATGAGGAATTAGCTGAAACTTTTATGAAAGTGCTTTATGGTCTAGGTATTCTTTCTATTTTGGGTTTAGTGGCTAATGTGAAAAAGCATACAAAAGCTTCCATTGTTTCTTATGTGGTGTTAATTTTGGCTATAGGTTCAGCTGTTTTGTCTAAGTCGGTTGGTACTTCGGGTGGAGAAATTCGACATACTGAAATTAGAGAGAATACTAACATTAACAGTACTTCAGAAGTTAGTAATGATCAAGAATCACTTAATGATGATTACTAAACAAAATATAAATTTTTAAAAATTTTTGTATGTTCGGTAAATAAGTCATTACATTTGCAACATCAAAAAAGAAAAAAATGTTTTCAATTCAATTACATCATCATCATCACACCTCCGCTCAAGCGAAGTAATGATGCTATGTAATTAATTCATATATCTAAAACCCGTTTGAGTACATCAAACGGGTTTTTTGTTGCTCTCCGCTTTGGTGTACTCATTTTAAAAAACAAAAAATGAACACCTTAAAAATTGCTATTCAAAAATCTGGTCGACTCAACGAAGAAAGTCTTCAAATGCTAAAAGATTGTGGCATTTCCATTAACAACGGCAACGACCAACTCAAAGCAGAAGCGACTAACTTTCCTTTGGAAGTATTGTTTTTACGGAATTCAGACATTCCGCAATATTTGTTGGATGGTGTAGTAGATGTTGCCATTGTAGGCGATAATCTTTTGGTTGAAAAAGGTCAAACTATCACTGTTGCCGAGAAATTAGGTTTTTCAAAATGCCGAGTTTCAGTGGCGGTTCCTAAAAATTTTCAATACAATTCCATTCAGGATTTGAATAATTTGCGAGTGGCGACATCGTATCCAATCACGGTTTTAAACTTTTTTAAGTCGAAAAATATTTCAATCGACATTCACCAAATCTCCGGTTCGGTTGAAATTGCTCCTAATATCGGTCTATCCGATGCCATTGTGGATATCGTTTCCAGCGGAAGTACTTTATTCAAAAATAACCTGAAAGAAGTAGAAGTCATTCTGAAAAGTGAAGCTGTTCTTGCTGTTTCACCAAACATTTCAACTGAAAATCAAGAAATTTTAAACAAACTTCAGTTCCGAATTCAATCTGTACTCAAAGCTAGAAAGTCAAAATACATTTTGATGAATGTGCCAAATGATAAAATTCAAGAAGTCAGCCAAATTCTTCCGGTTTTAAAAAGTCCAACCATTATGCCGTTAGCCGAATCAGGTTGGAGCAGCCTTCATTCCGTCATCGAAGAAGACACTTTTTGGGAAGTCATCGATCAACTTAAATCCGCCGGAGCCGAAGGAATTTTGGTCTGCCCGATTGAGAAGATGGTTTTGTAGAAGGAGTTTCAGGTTTCAAGTTTCAGGTTTCAAGTTGAGAATTTGTTTAAAAAAGAAAATGTTTACTAAACGAATCCTTTTTAATCCATTATAGCGAAGCTATTAAAATCTGTAAAATCATTTAAATCCCATCAATCCGTGTTCCATTAAAGCGAAGCTTAAAGAGACATAAAGAAAGTTCAATTAATCATAAAGTTAAAAAAAAATGAAAAAATATAAAAATCCACCCCAATCCCAATGGTCAACGTTAACACAACGCCCCACCCAATCATTCGCTGAAATAGAAGAAACAGTAAAAGCCATTTTCAAAGAAATTCAAACCAAAGGCGATACCGCAGTTGCCAAATATACTTCGTTGTTTGACGGAATTAAATTAGAAAATTTTTTAGTTTCTGAAAATGAAATCAAAGAAGCAGAAAAGCAAGTTTCAACTGAATTAAAAGAAGCCATCGCTTTAGCTAAATCAAATATCTACAAATTTCATTCAGCCCAAAAAACGAATAAAATTGAAGTTGAAACCACTAAAGGCGTTCAATGTTGGCAGGAAAAACGACCCATTCAAAAAGTAGGCTTATACATTCCAAGCGGAACAGCTCCGTTATTTTCGACGGTTTTGATGTTGGCAATTCCAGCTCAAATTGCAGGTTGTGACGAAATCATATTATGTTCACCACCCGATAAAAGCGGAAAAATTAATCCCGCTATTTTGTATACTGCCAATTTGTGTGGTGTGACAAAAATCTTTAAAGTAGGCGGGATTCAGGCTATAGCCGCATTGACTTTTGGAACTGAAACAATTCCGAAAGTATATAAAATTTTCGGTCCCGGAAATCAATTTGTCACGGTAGCAAAGCAAGTAGCTACGCAATTCGGAACGGCCATTGATATGCCAGCCGGTCCAAGTGAGTTATTGATATATGCCGATGATTCTGCAATTCCCGCATTTATTGCATCCGATTTATTGAGCCAAGCCGAACACGGAACTGATAGTCAGGTAATCTTGGTTTCCAATTCTCAAAAATTAATTGACGTGGTTGAAAAAGAAATCGATAACCAAATTCAAGTTTTACCTCGCAAAGAAATAGCTCAGAAAGCCATTAATAATTCAAAATTAATCTTAATTGAAAAGGAAAATGATGCTTTGGATTTTATCAACGAATATGCTCCCGAACATTTTATCATTTGTTCCAAAAACGAAGATTTTTTCATCAACGGAATTCAAAATGCAGGTTCCGTTTTCATAGGAAATTACACGCCCGAAAGTGCCGGCGATTACGCTTCTGGAACCAATCACACCTTGCCAACAAACGGATTTTCAAAGAATTATTCCGGTGTAAATTTAGATAGTTTTTCAAAAGCCATTACGTTCCAGAGAATTTCTGAACAAGGTTTAAAAAATATTGGAAATGCAATCGAAATTATGGCAGAAGCAGAAGGTTTACAAGCTCACAAAAACGCAGTTACATTACGACTAAATGCTTTAAATAATGATTAAAAATACAGAAATAAATACTCCGTTTTCAGTTCAAAATTTAGTTCGAAAGACTATTTTGAACATGAAATCCTATTCGTCTGCACGAGATGAATTCAAAGAATTTGAAACGAATATGGTTTTTTTGGATGCGAATGAAAATCCGTTTTCCAATGGATTCAATCGCTATCCAGATCCGCAACAAAAGTTATTGAAAACGCTTTTGGCTAAACAAAAAAAGGTTTCTTTAAACCAAATTTTATTAGGAAATGGAAGCGATGAAGTGCTCGATTCGCTCTTTCGTGCCTTTTGCGAACCCAATCATGACAATGTGATTACTTTGCCACCAACATATGGAATGTATGGTGTTTTGGCCGATATAAATGCCATTGAAAACAGAGAAATTTTGTTAACCAAAGATTTTGAACCTAATGTAGAGTGTATTTTGAAAAATGTTTCAAAAAATACTAAAATCATCTTTTTATGTTCTCCCAATAATCCAACCGGTAATTCATTTTCAGATGAAAGTATTTTGTATTTGTTAAGAAATTTCAATGGTTTGGTGGTTTTGGATGAAGCGTATATCGATTTTTCGTCCAAAGGAAGTTGGTTATCTGAGTTGGATGATTTTCCCAATTTAGTCATCATTCAAACCTTGTCAAAAGCATACGGTTTGGCCGGACTTCGGGTGGGAATTCTGTATGCTTCAGAGGAAATTATTTCGGTTTTAAATAAAATCAAACCACCTTATAATTTAAATACTTCTTCCCAGGATATTGCTCTAAAAAAACTTACACAAAATACTCTAACAGCTCAAGTAAAAAAAATAATTTCCGAACGGGAATCAGTCGTCAAATCATTGCAAAGAATTGAATTTATTAAGCAAATTTTTCCATCAGATGCCAATTTCATTTTAATAAAAGTGGATGATGCTACATTGCGTTACAACCAATTAATTCAAGCCGGTATTGTTGTTAGAAATCGAAGTAATCAACCTTTATGTGAAAATTGTCTTCGCATAACCATTGGAACAAAAGAGGAAAATAGTCAATTAATCACCACCTTAAAATCATTGTAAAATGGCACAAAAAATTCTTTTTATTGATCGTGACGGAACCCTCATCAAAGAAACGGCTGACGAACAAATCGATGCATTTGATAAAGTGACTTTTTACCCAAAATCATTGACTTATTTGAGCAAAATCGCTTCAGAATTGGATTTTGAATTGGTTATGGTCACGAATCAAGATGGTTTGGGAACGGCGAGTTTTCCTGAAGAAACATTTTGGCCGGTGCATAATTTCATTCTAAAAACATTTGAAAATGAAGGAGTTACTTTTTCTGAAGTTTTGATTGATAAAACGTTTCCTCACGAAAATGCTCCAACTCGAAAACCGGGAATTGGTTTGTTGCAAAAGTATTTTTCGGCTGACTATGATTTAGAAAATTCATTCGTAATTGGTGACCGCTTAACGGATGTTGAATTGGCTAAAAACCTCGGTTCAAAAGCAATTTTCATTAATGATAATACCAATTTGGGAACGAATGAAATTTCCGTTAAACGCGATGAATTAAATTCAATTATTTCGCTTGAAACCAATGATTGGAAGCAAATTTATGACTTTTTGAAATTGGAAAACAGAACGGCTTCTATCTATCGCAAGACAAATGAAACTGAAATTGCCATCTCTTTAAATTTAGATGGAACGGGAAATAGTAACATTCGAACTGGATTAGCATTTTTTGATCATATGCTCGACCAACTTTCCCGACACGGTCAAATGGATTTGGATATTCAAGTCAAAGGCGATTTGGAAGTTGACGAGCACCACACAATTGAAGACACAGCCATTGCTTTAGGTGAAGTTTTTGCTAAAGCCTTGGGAAATAAATTAGGCATCGAACGTTACGGATTTTGTCTACCGATGGACGATTGTTTGGCACAAGTAGCCATCGATTTTGGCGGTCGTTCGTGGTTAATGTGGCAAGCTCCTTTCAAACGGGAAAAAATTGGTGATATGCCAACCGAAATGTTTTTTCACTTCTTCAAATCATTTGCTGATGGTGCAAAAGCCAATTTAAACATCAAAGCGGAGGGTTTTAACGAACACCATAAAATTGAGGCGATTTTTAAAGCTTTCGCGAAAGCAATCAAAGCAGCGGTTAAAAGAGATTCTGAGAAAATGATTTTGCCTAGTACAAAAGGAATGTTGTAAAAACTTGAAACAAAAACAAATGAAAATAGCCATAATTGACTACGGTGCCGGAAATATAAAAAGCATTCAATTTGCTCTAATTCGATTGGGTTTTGAAGGGATTTTGACAAACAATCCAAATGACATTCAATCTGCCGAGAAAGTCATATTTCCAGGTGTGGGCGAAGCTAGTTCTGCAATGAAAAAACTTAAAAACAGTGGTTTAGATGAATTGATTCCCACACTAAAACAACCGGTTTTAGGAATTTGTTTGGGAATGCAATTGATGTGCAACCATACAGAGGAGGGAAATACGAATGGTTTAGGAATTTTTGATACCAATGTTGTACAATTTTCCAACCAAGCAAAAGTGCCGCATATGGGTTGGAATACTATTTTTAATTTGCAATCTCCTTTATTTCAAGGAATAAATGAAAATGAATACTTGTATTTAGTACATAGTTTTTATGTTCCATTGTCTGAAAATACGATTGCAATGACAAATTATGAACTACAATATAGTTCGGCCTTGCAACTCAATAATTTTTACGGCGTTCAATTTCATCCTGAAAAAAGCGGCCTTGTTGGAGAAAAACTATTGCAAAATTTCCTCAATCTAAAACCCGTAACTCGCAACTCGCAACCCGAAAACCTAATAAAATGAAAATAATCCCAGCCATCGACATCATCAACGGAAAATGCGTCCGACTAACCAAAGGCGATTATGCCACACAAAAAATATATAATGAAAATCCGTTAGAAATAGCCAAGTCATTTGAAGCTCACGGCATAACCAATTTGCATTTAGTGGATTTAGATGGAGCAAAATCCGGGCAAATTGTGAATTACAAAATTTTGGAAAAAATAAGTACAAACACCACCTTAAAAATCGATTTTGGAGGTGGATTAAAAACCAATAAAGATGTTGAAATCGCATTTGAATGCGGAGCCAATCAAATTACAGGAGGAACTATTGCAATAAAAAAAATAATTCTATTTGAAGAATGGATCCGACGTTTTGGTCCTGAAAAAATTATTCTCGGTGCCGATGTTTCCAATGGAAAAATTGCTGTTTCAGGTTGGCAGGAAGAAAGTTCAGAAGAACTCATTCCATTTATTCAACACTATCAAACCAAAGGAATTCAGTCTCTTATCTGCACTGATATTGCAAAAGACGGTATGTTGGAAGGACCTAGTTTTGAATTGTATAAAACGATTTTAAAGGAAATTAAAAACATAAAATTAATTGCTTCTGGCGGAATTTCATCGTTTGATGAATTACCAAAATTAGCCGAATTGGGCTGTCACGGCGTTATTATCGGAAAAGCGATTTATGAAAACCGGATTACTTTAAAACAGCTGGAAAACTTTATAACTAAACAAAAAGCTTAGCGTTTTTGCGACTTTGCGAGAAATAAATATGTTAACAAAAAGAATAATCCCCTGCCTCGACATCAAAAACGGAAGAACCGTGAAAGGCATTAATTTTTTAGACTTAAAAGATGCCGGAGATCCTGTTGAATTTGCTTTGAAATATAGCTTAGAAGGTGCCGATGAATTGGTTTTTTTAGATATTTCTGCCACGGAAGAGCGTAGAAAAACATTAGTTCAACTCGTTCAAAAAGTAGCTCAAACCATCAACATTCCGTTTACGGTGGGTGGCGGAATTTCATCAGTAAACGATGTAGAAGTATTATTGAAAAACGGTGCAGATAAAATTTCCATTAATTCATCTGCAGTAAAAAATCCGAAACTGATTTCAGAAATTGCTAAGAATTTTGGAAGTCAATGCGTCGTGCTTGCCATCGATGCCAAATTAATCAATGAAAATTGGAAAGTCCATTTGGTTGGTGGAAAAATAGCCACCGAATTGGATTTATTTGATTGGGCAAAAGAAGTCGAACAACTTGGAGCCGGAGAAATTTTATTCACCTCAATGAATAATGACGGAACGAAGAATGGCTTTGCTAATTCGGTTTTAGCTCAATTATCCAAAACAGTAAATCTCCCCATTATTGCATCCGGTGGAGCAGGAACGTTGCAACATTTTGAAGAAGCTTTTTCCATCGGAAATGCCGATGCAGCTTTAGCAGCCAGCGTTTTTCATTACAATGAAATTTCTATTCCTCTTTTAAAACAATTTTTGAAAAATCAAAACATCCCAATCAGAATATAAAGAGTTTTCAACGTAAAAAAACTTTTATGACCTTATAAAAACTAAAAGAAATAGTAAAAAACTTAAATGACTTATATGTTAAAAAATAATTTTAATTTCAATAAAAATCCTGATAACTTGATACCAGCCATCATCCAAGATGCCCAAACGAAAACTGTTTTGATGCTCGGTTATATGAACGAAGAAGCCTATCAACAAACCATTTCTTCTCAAAAAGTAACGTTTTTTAGTCGTACAAAAAATCGATTGTGGACAAAAGGTGAAGAAAGCGGCAATTTTCTCTATCTTGTTTCAATAGAAGCTGATTGTGATAACGATACGCTTTTAATTCAAGTGAACCCAACCGGTCCGGTTTGCCATACGGGAGCCGATACGTGTTGGCAACAGCCAAATGAAACAAAGTTTGGGTTTTTATCAGAGTTAGAAAATACAATCCAACTTCGTAAAGAAAATGGTGAAGCAGAAACAAGTTATATAGCTTCTCTATTTGCAAAAGGAATCAATAAAATTGCCCAGAAAGTAGGCGAGGAGGCAATTGAAATGGTCATAGAAGCCAAAGATTCCAATAATGAACTATTTTTGAATGAAAGTGCCGATTTGCTTTTTCATTATTTAATATTACTAAATGCAAAAGGTTACAAATTAAATGATATAGAAAAAATTTTGAAAGATAGAAGCTAATCACTAATTACTAGTCACTATTCACTAAAATTTGTATATTTATACCTTTAAAAAGTAAATTCTATGCTTAAAAAATCTGCGGTTGCATTGAGCACCATCGTCTTATTTTCAACTTTATCCTGCGAACAAAAAAATATGAAAGCCCAAACAGATACAGTTACTGATGCAAATTCAGAACATAAAATTGTTGTTTATCAAGTTTTTACACGATTATTCGGAAATAAAAATACCACCAATAAACCATGGGGAACCATTGAAGAAAACGGAGTAGGGAAGTTCAATGATTTTACGGATAAAGCTCTTCAAGAAATCAAAGAGTTAGGCGTAACACACATTTGGTACACCGGTGTGCCACATCACGCAGTAGTTCGTGATTATACCAAATATGGAATTTCAAATGATGACCCGGATGTAGTAAAAGGTCGTGCCGGTTCGCCGTATGCCGTCAAAGATTATTACAACGTAAACCCTGATTTGGCGGTTGACCCCGCAAAACGTCTAGAAGAATTTGAAGAGTTGATTGAACGGACGCACAAAAACGGTTTAAAAGTTGTCATTGACATTGTCCCCAATCACATCGCTCGCCGTTATGAAGGAAAAACCAATCCGAAAGGTGTAAAAGATTTTGGAGCCGATGATGATAAATCAGTTGAATACAAGCGAAACAATAATTTCTATTACATTCCAAATTCCAAATTCGAAGTACCAACTGATGCTAATTATAAACCGCTTGGTGGTGAAAAACATCCGTTGGCTGACGGAAAATTTGAAGAAATTCCGGCTAAATGGACCGGAAATGGTTCCCGATTAGCCAAACCGGATATCAATGATTGGTATGAAACGGTTAAAATCAATTATGGTGTGAAACCGGACGGTACAAAGGATTTTCCAACGTTACCGGAAGGTTATGACAAAAAAGATTACAAAGTTCACGCTGCTTTTTGGAAAGGAAAAGACGTACCGGATTCATGGAAAAAATTCAAAGATATTACCCATTATTGGTTAGACAAAGGCGTAGATGGTTTCCGATATGATATGGCCGAAATGGTGCCTGTAGAATTTTGGAGTTATATGAATTCTTCTATCAAAATGAAGAATCCGAATGCGTTTTTACTGGCAGAAGTGTATAATCCGGGTGAATACAGAAATTACATTCATTTAGGAAAAATGGATTATTTGTATGATAAAGTGCAGATGTATGATACCTTGAAAAACATTGTTCAAGGTCGTGGTTTACCGAAACATATTTCAGGTATTCAGGAAGATTTAGAAGATATTGAACACCACATGCTTCACTTTTTGGATAACCATGACGAACAACGTTTGTCGAGTCCACAATTTGCCGGTGACCCGAAAAAAGGAATGCCGTTGATGGTGGTTTCGGCAACCATTAGTTCATCACCAACGATGATTTATTTTGGTCAGGAAGTAGGTGAACCGGGTGCGATTGATGCCGGTTTTGGTAAACAGTCACGAACATCAATTTTTGATTATGTAGGTGTTCCACATCACCAGCGTTGGATGAATGGCGGAAAATTTGATGGTGGACAATTGTCTAAAGAAGAAAAAGAATTACGTGATTTTTACAAACGTTTATTGAATTTCACGTTGAAAAGTAGTGCTTTGATGGGCGACTACGAACAAATTCATGATGCTAATTTAGAAGCCGGTTTGGGGTATGATTTCGGATTATATTCTTTTGTGCGTTGGAGTGACAAGGAAAAATTGATTATCGTGACCAATTTTAATCAAAATACGACTGTGAAATGTCCGGTTATACTGCCTGCAGGAGTAGTGAAAAAAATGAATCTAAAAGAGGGTAGTTATAAAATGAAAGACCAATTGTATTTAAAAAATGAAACGGAATTAATCATCAAAAATGGCGTAGGGAAATTTTCAATTGAGATTAAACAGGGAGAGAGTTTTATTTATAAATTATAGACTTGTTTAAGGAAAGTTACATCTGACAGGTTTATTAAACTTGTCAGGTGTAAAAAAAAGAAAATTTGAAACTATCGTTTTTTATGAGAATACTATTCTATTCATTAGTTTGTGTTTTGTTTTTTTCTTGTAAGTCAGAAACCGAAGACAACTTGGATTTTGATACAATCGATTATTATCATTTAGGAATTTCTGATTTGGAGGAAACAAGTATTGTATTTAAAGAATTAAAAACGAATAAAGATTCAACTTTCTTATCAATATTATTTGGAGAAATTCCAATTTAATTGAATGACTCTTTAATTGAACAAATAGAATCTACTAATTATTTCAAGCATTTTGAATTGCCAAAAGAATTAAATGCAAAAGTTTCTAACTGTTTCTCAAATTACTATGAGGCATCTTTTTTTCTACTTCAACCACGTGTATTCATTTTTATAGAGATATTTTAATTTTCAGAAAAGAAAAAAATATAATTGGAATAGCTTTAATCTGTTTTTCTTGTAATAGTATAATTCATCATTCAAAAGATGGATTTCAGCAGATCAATTTGGATTTTGTTGAGCTTCAAAAACTTCTCAAAATCACTACAAAAGCAGACTGATTTATCTAATTTCTAACTCTTAAAATAAGTTGCTTTCTCTTATAAATAAACTCATTGTTTTTAATTTATAATTTTAAACCTAATTCCCTCAAAAATAGTTTTGTAAATTCAAAAAAGCTTCGTAATTTTGCACACCTTTTGGCGAAGAAGAGTTTCCATTGGGTATAAACAAATTATGTAAACAACTTCTGCTGTTTTCTATCGCATTATGAAACTCAAGAGAACTCAGAATACAAATTTTTAATCAGCATGTCTGAAATTTTAAAAGAACAAGAAGCGTTTTTAGCAAACTTTAACTGGCATAATTTCCAAGAAGGAATTGATGCAGTGGATGAAAAAAACTTAAGAGAATTTGAAGAGTTAGTTGCTAAGACCTTCATTTCAACGGACAGCGACGAAGTAGTAATGGGAACTGTAGTTCGTATTACCGATCGTGATGCAATCGTTGACATTAACGCGAAATCAGAAGGAGTTATCTCTTTGAACGAATTCCGTTACAATCCACACTTAAAAGTGGGTGACAAAGTAGAAGTATTAATCGACGTTCGTGAAGACAGAACAGGTCAGTTAGTATTATCACACAGAAAAGCTAGAACAATCAAAGCATGGGATCGCGTTATTGCTGCTAACGAAAGTGGCGAAATCGTAAACGGTTTTGTAAAATGCAGAACAAAAGGTGGTATGATTGTAGATGTTTTCGGAATTGAAGCATTCTTACCAGGTTCACAAATTGATGTGAAACCAATCCGTGACTACGATCAGTATGTAAACAAAATGATGGAGTTTAAAGTGGTAAAAATTAATCACGAATTCAAAAACGTGGTGGTTTCGCACAAAGCTCTTATCGAAGCAGATATCGAAGTTCAGAAAAAAGAAATTATTGGTCAATTAGAAAAAGGACAAGTATTAGAAGGTGTGGTGAAAAACATTACTTCTTATGGTGTGTTCATTGACTTAGGTGGTGTTGATGGATTAATCCACATTACAGACCTTTCTTGGTCAAGAATCAATCACCCAAGCGAGGTACTTGAGTTAGACCAAAAATTAAACGTAGTAATTCTTGATTTTGATGATGAGAAAACAAGAATCCAATTAGGTTTAAAACAATTAAACGCACATCCATGGGATGCTTTAGATGCTAAATTACAAGTTGGTGATAAAGTAAAAGGTAAAGTAGTTGTAATCGCTGATTATGGTGCTTTCATCGAAGTGGCTGAAGGGGTAGAAGGTTTAATCCACGTATCAGAAATGTCTTGGTCAACACACTTACGTTCAGCTCAAGATTTCATGAAAATTGGTGATGAAGTTGAAGCGGTTATCTTAACTTTAGACAGAGACGAAAGAAAAATGTCATTAGGTATCAAACAAATGTCGCAAGATCCTTGGACTGATATCACGGCGAAATATCCGGTTGGTTCTAAACATTCTGGTATCGTGAGAAACTTTACAAACTTTGGTATTTTCGTAGAATTAGAAGAAGGTATCGATGGTTTAATTTATATTTCTGATTTATCTTGGACTAAGAAAATTAAACATCCATCTGAATTCATCAATGTTGGTGAAAAATTAGATGTGGTTGTATTAGAATTAGATGTTGACGGACGTAAATTATCATTAGGTCACAAACAAACTACTGACAATCCATGGGATAAACATGAAGATGCTTACGCTGTTGGAACTATCCACAACGGAACAATCGCTGAAATTGTAGACAAAGGTGCAACTGTTGATTTCGGTGATGATGTAGTTGCTTTCGTTCCTGCTCGTCATTTAGAAAAAGAAGACGGTAAGAAATTGAAAAAAGGAGACGCTGCTGACTTTAAAGTGATTGAGTTCAACAAAGAATTCAAAAGAGTTGTAGCTTCGCACACCGCTATCTTTAGAGAAGAAGAGGAGAAAAATGTGAAAGCTGCTACAGAGGCTGTTGCTGCTAACAATAACACAAATGCTCCTGCTCAAACTTTAGGTGAAAACAACCAAATTTTAGCGGATTTAAAAGCTAAAATGGAAAAAGGAGAAAAATAATAATACCTCTCTTTTTATAAATCAAAAAATCCCTCTTCGTAAGTTGAGGGATTTTTTTTGGTTTATAGTGACTAGTCACTAAAATTTAATCACTAATTATAATACTTGCTCAACCAAATATCTTCATTGAAATTCTTTCCTTGCCAAAAACAGTAGTAAAGAGCAATTCCCATCACTGATTTTAGTACAAATAAAAAGGTAACAAAGCTCATTACACCTTGCGTGGTTTTACCGAATATATTTTGTGGTATAAGAGCAGTCAATAACAAACTGACAAATACTAGAAGAACGATAAAATTTCCCATGTTTTTAAAAGGTTTCATCGCTAGTTTTCGTAACGGATGCAAATCATTTCCCCATTTGTGAATAAGATAATAATATTCATTGCCGATTGGAGCAAATAATAACGGATCGTCATAGTTTTCCAATTTGAACAATTTAGAAGGAGCAACAATTTTGAATCCTTGCAACTGGGTTTGGTGTACTTTTTCTAACCCACGAATTTTTGAAATCGCTTCTTCAGGAATTGCTCCTTTAAAATAGTGTGATGATAAGAAACGCAAGCGATAATCTACACACAACGCTTTGATTTCATTGATGTGGAAAATGTTTTTCGTTTCCAATTCATCAAAGACGAAATAATTGTGATTTGTTGAAGATTTCTTTGAAAGCTCACTTTTTATATTTTCTCTTTCTTGTTCATTTTCACTTAAAATCTTCTTTACTTGAGTAATAAGTTCCGTTTCAGAATTCATTTTTTTCTTCAAATTCTGTAATTCAACCAGCAAGTTCTTCTTTTTCAGTAGCATTTCGAATGAATTTAGTTGTAATTAAATAATATGATTTAATTAATTCTAAATTAATTAATTATACTTTTTTTAAAAAATAATTTTTATTTTTTTGATTGTCCGTTATTAGTCATAACCCTGTAATGCTTGCTATCACTAGCCTGTCGAATAATTTTTCTTCAAAATACCGTCTATTAAGCTTGTAAACGAACTCATTTAGGTATAATTGTAAA
>NZ_JBIIVK010000042.1:0-33251 GCF_044339515.1 Flavobacterium sp. | reverse complement strand
TTTCGGTGGTCAATTTCAACCGGAAAGTGGTGGTCAATTTGACCCGAAATTAGGTGGTCATTTTGAATCGGAATCGATGGTCAATTTGCTCCGGAATTAGGTGGTCAATTTGACCGTTTTTTCCATAAGATTTAGAGAAACATAAATAGGTTCACTATTTTTGCACCAATGAATCCTTATCCAGCTATATTTTCTATCAGCAGTCAAAAAGAATTTGAGAAAATAACACTCAAAGTTTTTCGGCATCAGTATGACAACAACCATGTCTATCAGGGTTTTTGTACGCTTTTGAAAAAAGATAAATCCAATGTAAAATCGATTGAAGAAATTCCGTTTTTGCCGATTCAATTTTTTAAAAGTCATAAAATCTTAAGTTCGTCAAATCCGATTCAAGAAACGTTTACAAGTAGTGGGACTACAGGAACTATAACAAGTAAACATCTGGTTACTGATGTAACTTTATATGAACAAAGTTTTCGAAAAGCGTTTTCACAATTCTATGGAAATATAGAAGATTATGTCGTTTTAGCTCTACTTCCCTCCTATTTAGAACGCGATGGTTCATCGTTGATTTATATGGTCAATGATTTGATTGAGGGTTCAAATCACCCGGAAAGCGGTTTTTATTTGAATAATTATGATGAACTAATTCATACACTTATCGAATTGGATTCATCCGGTCAGAATGTGATTTTGATTGGCGTTACGTATGCTCTTTTGGATTTGGTTGAAAAACAATCTTTTCAATTGAAAAATACCATTGTGATGGAAACCGGCGGCATGAAAGGCAAACGAAAAGAAATCATCCGCGAAGAATTACATGCAATTTTATGCAATGGTTTTGGCATCCCTACCATTCATTCCGAATATGGCATGACCGAATTATTATCGCAAGCCTATTCGTTAAGAAACGGCATTTTTGAATGTCCGCCCTGGATGTCTATTCTCATTCGTGATACCGAAGATGCATTGACGTATGTTGATTACGGAAAAACAGGTGGAATAAACGTGATCGATTTGGCAAATATCAATTCCTGCTCTTTTATTGCAACGCAAGATTTGGGCAAAAAATATCCCAACCATTCTTTTGAAGTGTTGGGACGTTTTGATGCGAGTGATATTCGGGGATGTAATTTGATGGTGGTTTGAAGTTGCGGGTTAAACTGCTCGTAAAATAAAATACGTTTTCTTGCCGCGTTGTAACAAAATGAATTCGTTGTTGATTAAATCATTTGTTGAAAGAGAAAACTCTTCCGATACTTTTTCACGGTTCACCGAAATAGAATTTTCTTTTAACGCCCTTCTTGCCTCACTATTTGAAGGTAAAAATCCTGACTTTGCTGACAAAGCATCAATTATACCTATTCCGTTTTCTAACTCTAATTTTGAAATTTCCGCTTGTGTAATTCCATCAAAAACATCTAAAAAAGTTTGCGAATCCAATTGTTTTAAATCCTCCGAAGTGGAATTTCCAAACAAAATGTTAGAAGCCTTTACTGCTTTTTCATATTCCTCTTGTGAATGAACAAAAACCGTAATTTCTTCAGCTAATTTCTTTTGCAATAAACGCAAATGTGGTTCTTGTCTGTGTTTTTCAATCAAATCTTCAATCGTTGCTTTATCTAAAAAGGTAAAGATTTTAATGTATTTTTCTGCATCTTCATCCGAAGAATTAAACCAAAATTGATAGAATTTATAAGGCGAAGTTTTATCCGCGGTTAACCAAACATTGCCACCTTCCGATTTTCCAAATTTAGATCCATCGGCTTTAGTGATTAAAGGTGTGGTTAACGCAAATGCTTTAGCACCTTCATCTTCAGTATTCACATTTAAACGTCGCACTAATTCTGTTCCGGTGGTGATATTTCCCCACTGATCGGAACCACCCATTTGAAGTAAGCAGTTGTAATTTTTATGTAAATGATAAAAATCGTAACCTTGAATTAATTGGTAGGTAAACTCCGTAAACGACATTCCTTCGCCTTCGCCTGAAAAACGTTTCTTTACCGAATCTTTAGACATCATGTAATTCACCGTAATTCGTTTACCCACATCACGAGCAAAATCAATAAATGAAAAATCTTTCATCCAATCATAATTGTTCACTAGAATTGGAGCATTAGAATCAGTTGAATTAAAATCTAAAAAACGGGACAAAACACTTTTAATTCCTTCTACATTTTTGTTTAAAGTCGCTTCGTCCAACAAATTACGTTCATCTGATTTTCCGGATGGGTCGCCAATCATTCCGGTTGCTCCACCTACTAAAGCAATGGGTTGATGTCCAAAATTTTTCAGATGAACTAACAAAATAATTTGTACCATGCTTCCAATATGTAAGGAGTCGGCTGTGGGATCAAAACCAATATAGGCAGTCGTAGATTCTTTTAGCAATTGCTCTTCGGTTCCCGGCATCATGTCGTGGAACAATCCTCTCCAACGTAACTCTTCTACTAAATTTTTCATTTGTGGATGTTATTGATTTTTAAAGTTCATCGAGAAGCGTCATTTTTATTGACGATTTCTGTATAAAATTAATTTTGGCAAAGATAGTTTTAATTCGATAATTTGAAAATGTAGAACAGAAACATTTATCTTTGTTTTATGAATTTAGTTACAGGCGGTACCGGGTTAGTTGGTGCACATTTATTACTTCATTTACTTCAAAACGGCGAAAAAGTTAGGGCTTTATTTCGTAGTGAAAACAGTATTCAAAAAACCAGAAATCTTTTTAATCAACTCAATAAAAGTGATTTATTTTATCAAATAGAATGGTCTCCGGGCAATGTAAACGACATTCCTTCCTTGGAACTGGCATTTGAAAATATCGATTATGTCTATCATTGTGCTGCTCTTATTTCGTTTGATGGTGTGGAGGAGGAAAACCTTCGTAAAATTAATATCGAAGGAACCGCCAACATGGTTAATTGTTCGCTTGCATTTGGTGTGAAAAAATTCTGCTACGTAAGTTCTATTGCTGCTTTAGGTGATTTGAAAGAAAAAGAAACCGTAATTACCG
The DNA here is from genome assembly GCF_044339515.1 of Flavobacterium sp. Classification (GTDB taxonomy): domain Bacteria; phylum Bacteroidota; class Bacteroidia; order Flavobacteriales; family Flavobacteriaceae; genus Flavobacterium. The sequence continues at coordinate 30,232 of NZ_JBIIVK010000042.1, read as the reverse complement.
AAGAAACCGAATGGAATCCGGAAAAACCGCACAGTGATTATGCCTTGTCTAAATTTGGTGCCGAAATGGAAATTTGGCGAGCAGAGCAAGAAGGTTTGCACTGTATAATTGTAAATCCGGGAGTAATTTTAGGCATTGGTTTTTGGGATTCAGGTAGTGGTGAGATTTTTACGAAAGTGAAAAAAGGAATTCCGTTTTACACGAAAGGTTCAACCGGATTTGTGTTTGTAGAAGATGTTGTGATGGTGATGCATCAGCTTATGAAAAGTGATATTTCGGGGGAACGATTTACTTTAATTAGCGAAAATATTATTTTCAAAGAATTGATTTTTTGGATTGCGGAGGGTATAAAAATTAAAAAACCGACTATGCTCGCAAAACCATGGATGACCTCGATTGCTTGGCGATTGGATTGGTTTTTTTCAACAGTATTTTTTCAAAAAAGGAGGTTTTCAAGAGCTACCGCTAAATCTCTACACACTAGTGATATTTATTCAAATGAAAAAATAAAAAAAAGTTTGAATTTTGAATTTCAACCCATTCAAGAAGTTGTAAAAAAAGTTAGTTTTGCTTTTTCGAAAAAGTAGCCGCTTCCTTCATTTTTCTTGCCCTGAGAGAATCTTTCGGAACCGACCGTAATTCAACTGCTTTTTTCGCATCTTCTTCTTGCTTCTTTTTTAAAAGACTATCGGCCACAATTTTGTTGCTTACAATTCTGTTTTCAACTTCTTCATACATCTTTCTATACTTTTTTAAATCGGAAGCATAATAGGTTGTGTTTTCTAAAAATTGTAAACTGTCAATGTCATATTTTTTATAAATATAGCTTCTACTTTCAATTGAATTTTCCTCTAAAACACCGGGATTACTTGATCTTATGGCTTCTAAAATACTCATATCATAAAGAATATCAACCATCTTTTCTTCCTCAATAAGTTTTGATGGTTTCTTTACACCATCATTTTTACAAGAAAAAAGCAATGTTAAAAAAATCATTAAAAAATACTTAGCTCTCATTTTTTTATCGGTTAAAGAGTAATCGCATTCCCGCTCTGTTATCATTTACTTTTGAATTTTGATAAACCAATTCACCATTTACAAAGGTGTGCGTTATTCTCGATTTAAAATTAGTTCCTTCCATAGGAGACCATCCGCATTTATAGAGAATATTTTCCTTTTTTACGTTCCAAGGCATTGCGGGATTTATCAAAACCAAATCAGCATAATACCCTTCTTTGATGAAACCCCTGTTTTCAATTTTGAAAATTTTGGCCGGATTGTGTGCCATTTTTTCTACTATTTTTTCAACCGAAATTTTCCCTTGATGGTAGGCTTCAAACATTGCTACAACGGCATGTTGCACTAGAGGACCTCCCGATGGTGCTTTTGTATAAACTTGCTTTTTTTCTTCCAAAGTATGCGGAGCATGATCAGTAGCTATCACATCAATTCGGTCATCCAACAATGCTTGCCAAAGTGCTGTTCGATCTGCTTCTGTTTTAACCGCCGGATTCCATTTGATAAAATTTCCTTTCGTTTCATAATCGGCATCCGAAAACCACAAATGATGGATACAAACCTCTGCTGTGATTTGTTTTTCCTCTAAAGGAATTTTATTCGTAAATAAATCCAATTCTTTGGCCGTTGAAATATGAAAAACATGTAAGCGGGCTCCTGTTCGTTTCGCTAAATCAATCACTTTAACTGTTGACTTATAACATGCTTCCACACTTCTAATCTCGGGGTGAAATTTTACCGGTATATCGTCACCATATTCCGCTTTAAATTTTTCGAGATTATTTTTCACTGTTCCCTCATCTTCACTGTGAACCGCAATTAACAACTTGGTGCTAGAAAATATTTTTTCAAGTGCTTCTGAACTATCCACTAACATATCACCGGTTGATGAACCTAAAAATAATTTTAATCCAGCAACATTTCTGGGATTAGTTTTTAATATTTCTTCCAAATTATCGTTGGTTCCCCCCATCATAAACGAATAATTGGCATGCGACGTTTCAGCGGCAATTTGGTATTTTTGTTCTAATAATTCTTGCGTAACAGCATTAGGAACCGTATTGGGTTGTTCTATAAACGATGTAATTCCTCCCGCAACTGCAGCTCTTGATTCTGAAGCAATATCGCCTTTATGCGTCAGTCCCGGCTCACGAAAATGTACTTGGTCATCAATGGCTCCGGGAATCAGAAAATTTCCTTCTGCATCAATTACTTTGTATTCCGGTTTGGCACTAATACTATCGGCAATTTCCTTAATAAATTGATTTTCAATCAACAAATCCCCTTCAAAAATTTTACCCTCGTTTACAATTTTGGCATTTTTTATTAAAATCCTTTTCATCTTCTTTTCGATTATAATCGATTAAATAATTTTTTTATACGTAACGAAATTACTCCAAAAACCGCTTCTTTAATAATCGAATTACTCATTTTCGATTGTCCTTTTGTTCGGTCTGTAAAGATAATAGGAACTTCTTTAATTGTAAAGCCTTTGCAGTATGTTCTGTATTTCATTTCGATTTGAAATGCATAGCCCACAAATTTAATTTTGTCTAGATTTATTTTTTCAAGCACTTCTCTTCGGTAACAAATGAAACCAGCTGTAGCGTCATGAATTTTCATTCCGGTAATTATTTTTACATAAACCGAAGCAAAATAAGAGAGTAATACTCTACTCAAGGGCCAATTGACGACATTCACACCGCGAACATATCGTGAACCGATAGCCATATCTGCTTGACCGATTTGACAGGCTTCATACAACTTTGCTAAGTCATGAGGATTATGAGAGAAATCGGCATCCATCTCAAAAATAAATGCATAGTTATTCTCCAACGCCCATTTGAATCCATGCACATAAGCCGTTCCTAATCCAGACTTCTTTTTTCTGACTTGTAAAAAAAGCTGAGAAGGAAATTCTTTTTGCAGTAACTCCACCTTTTCAAAGGTTTTGTCGGGGGAATTGTCATCCACAATCAACACATGAAATGGTTCTTTCAGAGCAAAAACAGCCCGAATAATACTTTCAACATTTTCAATTTCGTTGTAGGTTGGAATGACTACTAATCCGTTACTCATAAAAAGACAAAATTTCAAGGCAAAAGTAAACTTTTTATAAACGTTGATTCATAATAAAATTATAATAAAGTAATTGAATTAAAAAAATAGTAATTTTACACACGAATTATGGACTTTACATTAGAACAGCGAATACTGGATAGTAAAGATTGGGCAACGGTTTTGTTTGTCCTGAGTTTTGTTTTGATTGCTGTAACCAAAACTTTTTTTGAAGTACGCTTCAATGAATTTTTGAAATTATTTGTAACCGATAAATACATCAAAATCTACAAAGATCCATCGCACATGTTGAGCTGGTTTACAATAAGTCTGTTTTTTGTGCAATTGATATCGTTTGCCTTTTTCATTCTGATTTTATTAAATTATTTTGAATTAGCTTCCAAAACCGATTGGATAAAATACATTCAGATTATTACATTGTTGGGTGTTTTTGTGCTTTCAAAATACTTAGTAGAAAAAATTATTGCTACATCATTTAAAATTGAAGGTTTTATGGAACAATTTAATCTTCAAAAAGTAAGTTACCGCACTTTTATTGGCTTACTTATCTTACCGGTTAACATTATTTTGTATTATAATGATGTTTATTCGAACGTAATCATTTACGGAATTCTATTGATTATACTGATAGCAAACGCATTAACCTATCTTATTTCATTAAAATCATATCAAAGTTTATTAATAAGTAAGATGTTTTATTTTATTTTGTATCTTTGTGCCCTTGAAATAGCCCCCTACTATTTTATGTATTATTGGTTTACAAGACGTTAGTTTTACAACAAATTTCGATATGAAAGTGAAAACAATTTTGGTGTCACAACCAGAACCAAAAGTAGAAAATTCTCCCTACTTTGAGCTTATTCAAAAGCATAAAGTAAAAATCGATTTCAGACCCTTTATTCATGTCGAAGGTGTTCCGGTTAAAGAGATTCGAAGTCAAAAAATTGACCTAAACAATTACACTGCCATCATCTTAACCAGTAGAAACTCTGTAGATCATTTTTTTAGGGTAGCAGAGGAAATGCGATACAAAGTGCCTGAGGATTTAAAATATTTTTGCCAATCGGAAGCCGTTGCTTTTTATTTACAAAAATATGTAATCTACAGAAAACGAAAAATCTATGTAGGTCAGAAAGACTTTGTTGAGTTATCTCCATTGATTAAAAAGTACAAAGAAGAGAAATTTTTATTGCCCGCTTCAGACCAATTAAATTTTGATATTCCACAAACATTGGATGGATTAAAAGTAAACTGGACACAAGGTATTTTTTATCGCACTGTGATGAGTGATTTGACCGATTTAGCTGATGTTTACTATGATGTGTTGGCTTTCTTCAGTCCGACCGGTATAAAATCCTTGTTTAAAAACTTTCCTGATTTCAAACAAAACGAAACGAGAATTGCTGTTTTTGGGAGCACCACTCAAAAAGAAGCTTTAGAACATGGTTTACGTGTAGATATTATGGCTCCGTCACCAGAAGCTCCTTCAATGACAATGGCATTGGAGAAATATATTGCTAAGACAAATAAGGATAAATAATTCTCAATAATACTAAATTAAAAAGAGTCCCACAAAATTGCGGGACTCTTTTCGTTTGGTTGGTTAGTGTAAAATTATAATTGAGGTCCGGACTGTACTAGGTTTTGTCCTTCTTCATTGTCGGTATATTGTAGGAAGTTTTTAATGAATAATCCGGCTAAACTGCTTGCTTTTGCTGTCCAATCGCCTGAATTAGCATACGTATCTCGCGGATCTAAAATCGTGGGATTTACATCATGTAAAGCTGTTGGTACTTCGAAATTAAAAATTGGAATTAGTTTAGTCTCTGCTTTTTCAATTGAACCATCCAAAATAGCATCGATTATAGCTCTGGTATCTTTGATAGAAATTCTTTTCCCAGTTCCATTCCAACCCGTGTTCACCATGTAAGCAGTTGCTTTATGTTGCTCCATTTTTTTGACTAACTCTTCACCATATTTGGTTGGATGAAGGGATAAGAATGCTTTTCCGAAACAAGCCGAAAAAGTCGGTTGCGGTTCTGTTACACCTCTTTCCGTTCCGGCTAATTTTGCTGTAAAACCGGAAAGAAAATAATATTTGGTTTGTTCTGGCGTCAATTTAGAAACCGGAGGCATTACTCCAAAGGCATCCGCTGTCAAGAAAATTACTTTAGTTGCATGACCCGCTTTTGAAACCGGTTTTACAATATTTTGAATGTGATTAATTGGGTAGGAAACACGCGTATTTTGTGTTACCGAACCATCTTTAAAATCGATTTTCCCATTGGAATCCAACGTAACATTTTCCAACAAAGCGTCTTTTTTGATGGCACCATAAATATCCGGTTCGTTTTCTTTGCTCAAATCGATAGTTTTAGCATAACAACCGCCTTCAAAATTAAAAACACCCTCATCATCCCAACCGTGCTCATCATCTCCGATTAATTCACGTTTTGGATCAGTAGACAATGTTGTCTTTCCAGTCCCTGATAGTCCAAAGAAAACAGCTACATCGCCATCTTTACCTTTGTTAGCAGAACAATGCATAGAAGCAATTCCTTGTAGTGGCAAATAATAATTCATCATAGAAAAAAGTCCTTTTTTCATTTCTCCGCCATACCAAGTTCCGCCAATGATTTGAATTTTTTCGGATAAATTGAAAGCAACATAAACTTCCGAATTTAATCCGTGCTCTTCATAATTTTTAAATGAAGTTTTTGAACCATTCATCACAATAAAATCAGGTTCACCAAAATTTTCTAACTCTTGTTCCGTTGGACGAATGAACATATTTTTTACAAAATGAGCTTGCCATGCCACTTCCATAATAAAACGAACTTTTAGTCGCGTATTTTCATTGGCTCCACAAAAAGCATCTACTACAAATAATCGCTTTCCCGAAAGTTGATTAACCGTTGTTTCTTTTAACGCATTCCACGTAGTTTGCGAAATTGGTTTATTATCATTTGGTGCTTTGGGTGAGTTCCACCAAATGGTATCTCTCGTCACATCATCTTCTACAATATATTTATCTTTTGGAGACCTTCCGGTAAATTCTCCCGTCATTACATTTACCGCTCCTAATTCTGATAATTGTCCTTTTTCGTATCCTTCAAGCTTAGAACTTAGTTCTTCTTCATATAGAACTTCAAACGAAGGATTATAAACAATTTCTTGTGTGTTTTTGATTCCGTATTTTTCCAACGAAATCGATTTCGTAAATTGAGCGTATGTTTCCATAAATTTACCCTTTAGTTGTGTTTAAATATTTGGCAAAAGTAAAAATTAAATCTTTACAATTGCTAATTTGTTGAAAATTTATCCTTTTTGTTTAAGAATATTCAAAAACAGCACTGCCCATGCCCCTATTAATAACAATCCTCCAACAGGAGTTATTGGACCAAAGAACTTAAAATCGATTGAAGTCAAGCCATTTGTTGCCAACAAATAAATTGAACCTGAAAAAAATAAAATCCCAAAGAGTACTAAATAAAAAATTGCTTTTTTTGCCTTTTCTGTTACAAGAGAAGTTGAAGCAATACATAATAAAAACAAAGCGTGATACATTTGATATCGAACCCCTGTCTCGAAAGAAATTAATTGATTTTCATTAAGAAGAGACTTTAAAGCATGTGCTCCGAATGCTCCAAAAATAATAGCGGTCAAACCAAATACAGCACCTAAAAGAATTATTTTTCTGTTCATTTCAATAAAATAATTATCAAAATTACAGAATTATAATTCAACTACAAACGGAATTAACACTATAAAATTTGTTAGGAATATAACATCTAACTACATTTGTGTGATTTTTATAGAAAAAATAACATGAGAAATATATTGATTATTGGTGCCGGTCGTTCCGCTTCTTCCTTAATAAAATACCTTTTAAATAAATCGGAATCGGAAAATCTAAAGCTTACAATCGCTGATTTGTCGTTGGAACTGGCTCAAAAAAAAACCAATAATCATTCCAATGCATTACCTATCCTATTAGACATAGCAAATGTTGAGCAACGTCAAAAAGAAGTGCAAAAAGCTGACATCGTTATTTCAATGCTACCGGCTCATCTACATATTGAAATTGCAGAAGATTGTCTTGCTTTCAATAAACATATGGTCACGGCGTCCTACATTAGTCCAAAAATGCAAGAATTAGATAGTCAAGCCAAAGAAAAAGGGTTGGTATTTATGAACGAAATTGGTCTTGACCCGGGAATTGATCACATGAGTGCCATGAAAATCATAGATGAAATTAGAACAAAAGGTGGGAAAATGATTCAATTTGAGTCGTTTTGTGGCGGATTAGTGGCTCCCGAAAGCGACACAAATTTGTGGAATTATAAATTTTCATGGAATCCAAGAAACGTAGTTTTAGCCGGACAAGGCGGAGTCTCAAAATTTATTCAGGAAGGAAAATACAAATACATTCCTTACAACAAACTATTTCGCAGAACCGAATTTTTAGAAGTAGAAGGTTATGGCCGTTTTGAAGGTTATGCCAACCGTGATTCGTTAAAATACAGAAGTATTTATGGTCTGGATGATATCTTAACCATGTACCGCGGCACTTTACGAAGAGTTGGTTATTCAAAAGCTTGGGATATGCTAGTTCAATTAGGAATGACCGATGATACCTATCCGATGGAAAATTCAGAAAACATGAGTTACCGTGATTTTACCAATGCTTTTTTGCCTTATCATCCTTCGGATTCGGTGGAGTTGAAGTTACGTCATTACCTGAAAATTGATCAAGATGATGTGATTTGGGATAAATTTGAGGAATTAGACTTATTTGATTCTACTAAAAAGGCCGGAATTAAAAATGCTACACCGGCTCAGTATTTAGAACATATTTTAGCCGAAAAATGGGCCCTTCAACCCGAGGACAAAGACATGATTGTGATGTACCACAAATTTGGCTATGAATTGGATGGCAAGAAAAAACAAATTGATAGTATTATGGTTTGTTTAGGCGATGACCAGACGTATACCGCTATGGCCAAAACAGTTGGCTTGCCGGTTGCCATTGCAACGTTACAAATTCTGAATGGAAAAATTACAACTCCCGGCGTACAACTTCCTATTAAAAAAGAAGTTTATGATCCAATTTTGAAAGAGTTGGAATCGTTTGGCGTAATTTTTAAAGATAAAGAAGTGCCCTACATGGGTTACAACCCCAACAATGTAGGAAGCTAATTATTTGGAAGACTTGTTGTGTTTATTAATTTCGTCTTGCAATTGACGCCCTAACTTTTGTTCTTTTTCAAGGGCTTTACGTTTGTACTCTTCATAATCATCTTCAAGTTTTTCAAGTGCGTTTTTAGCATCGCTGGCAATTGATTTTGCTCCTTTTAATTGAAATAAGAAAATTACCAATATTAAAAGTAATACCGAAACAATTCCCCACATAATCAAATTATAGTTCGTTTTGCTAATTGGAGCTCCAAAAAACGAAACATTATCCTGAGCTATTTTAAGTTTATCCAATTCTGTCTGCGTAGTTTTTAAGGTATCTTTTAATTGCTGAACAATAGTAGCATGATTTGAAAATTCGTTTTTTAAATCGGCCAATTCCGTTTTAAATCGGTTGATAGAATCAAGACTATTTCGTTTTAAAATCAGTAGAAAATCTTTTTTTACTACTTTATACTCTTGAAAATTATTTGATTTTTGAACAACATAATCAAATTGCTTATTCAAACTTCCGTTCATGGAAGCCTGTGTATTGATTTGAATAGAATCTTGAGCAAATGAAAGTGTTATTGTGAATAAAAAAATCAATGCTTGAATATATTTTCTCATGAGATGAAGTTTAGTCCAGTTGATTAACAAATTTAATTTTTTTAGTTTAAGAATCCTAATTGATTTTTTTAATCTGTAATTCTTTAAAAAAGTAAAATTGATACTATTGAAACTTTAAAATTGATTTTATGTTATTTTTGAAAGTAATTTTGTATTTTTAATTAAAATTTATAACTATGAAAATCAATTCACTTGAAATTGAAATTGATGGCATCGACAAAGAAATTCTTCGTGATCTGATGGAAGATGCCCGAAAACCCATCTTACAGATTGCCAATAAAATAGGAATTTCAGGAGCGGCCATTCATCAACGATTGCGAAAATTGGAAGAAGCCGGTGTAATTTCGGGTTCTAAATTTGTGATTAACAATAAAGTGTTAGGTTATAAAACAATGGCTTTTGTTGGAATTTATTTGGATAAAGCATCAAGCAACTCGGATGCTGTGCGGGAATTGAAAAAAATTCCGGAAGTGTTGGAATGTCATTATACCACCGGTAATTGGAGTATTTTGGTTAAAATAATTTGTAGAGATAATGAACATTTAATGCAATTGCTTAATAAAAAAATTCAGCCGATTGATGGTGTTTCTCGAACGGAAACGTTTATTTCTTTGGAGCAGCAGATTGAACGGCAGATACAGTTATAAAGGTTGCGAGTTGCGGGTTGCGGGTTTTTGCCACGAAGTAAGGACGGCACGAAGTTTTGGAAACCTCACCCCCGACCCCTCTCCAAAGGAGAGGGGGGAGACGAGATGTTGAAGCGGCTTCTAAATTTGCAAGTATAAAATCCTTTTAATCTTTTATAGCGAAGCTATCAAAACCAGCGGGAATCTATTAAATCCTTAAAATCCGTGTGCTATTAAAAGAGAATTCCATTTGAAATGGTATCTCAAAATGGAATCCTTTCTAGCCCCGATTGAAGTGGAAATCCTCGCCTTTTTAGGCGAGATTGCAACGGAAAGCGGGAAAATGGTTTCCTGAAAAAGCCCGAGCCACTCGCTCAAAAAAAATCCGCTACGAGTGTAACGGATTTTGTTGTGTATATTTTTTTTAATTAATCTCTTGAACCAAAAACTTGGAGAGCCCAATATAATAAGGATGCTAATGCTCCAATTGCGGCAACCAAATAAGTTCTAGCGGCCCATTTTAAAGCATCTTGTGCTCCTTCATATTCTTGTTGACCAACCATATTTGCTTTCTTTAACCAAGCTAATGCTCTGTTACTGGCATCGTACTCAACCGGCAGAGTAATAAAACTGAAAGTAGTTGCTAAAGCCATCATTACTAAACCGGCTACAGCTACATAAAATCCGATTGCACTACCGGATGCGGCACCCAAAATTAAACCTCCGATCACTAACCATTGTGACATTCCCGAAGAAACGTTAACAACCGGTACTAATTTAGAACGCATCGTCAACCATTCATAGGCGGTTGCATGCTGCACGGCGTGACCCACTTCGTGAGCGGCAACGGCTGCAGCAGCAGCGTTTCGTTGGTTGTAAACGGCTTCACTTAAATTTACTGTTTTGTCAGTTGGGTTGTAGTGATCGGTTAAACGACCTGGAGTTGAGATGACTTTTACGTCATGAATTCCGTGGTCATCCAACATTCTTTGTGCAATTTCAGCTCCGCTCATTCCGTTTCGCAATTGCACTTTTGAATAAAATTCAAATTTTTTCTTTAGCTGATTACTTACTAACCAACTTACTAAAGCAATTGCACCAATTAAAATATAATATCCTATCATTTTTGTTCTTTTTAAAAGATAAAGTTACAAATATATAGCAAATTGTAAGCCAAATTTATTTGAATTCTTTTTGCTGAAATTTTGTCAGGTATTAAAAGAACACCACACCAACCATCAATCGGTTTTGTCCGTTTTCTTTCACGGTATTAGATACATTGGCATAATCGGATTTCCATTTTCCGTTAGTGAATGCAAATTCATAGCCCACATTTAACCGAATGCTCAATTTTTCTTTACGTTTTAAATTGAATGCCAATGATGGTCCGGCATAAAAAATATCATTTTTTAAACTGACGTGACCGGAATTATTTTCGGGGTTCAAATCATTTAAGTTTATGTCGTTATTTCTGGAATACAGATTGAAGTCATTGTGCGTATAAGCTACATTTAATCCACCGGATAATAAAATTCTGGATTTATTTACAAAATTATAATGTCCGCGAAGGCGTAAAGTTCCGCTAGCTAATTTATTTTCCGTTGTGCTGTTTTTCTTGGAAGAATAACTCGAAGAAAGATCCATATCAAAAGAGTATTTCTCCCATAACGAATTAAACCCAATCATTAACTCCGGCATAGTTTCCCGAATTTCCGGCATTCCTGAGGCTTTAATTTTTTGGTTCAAAGTAAAATCATTGTAAAAAACACCGCCCACGCCAATGTATAAATCCATCTTGGGCAATACACATTTTTTTTCGTCGGTTGAAACCGTTTCCTGCTCCTGTGCAAAAGTGAACTGAGCAAACAATACTACTGCAATAAAAAAGATTTTTTTCATGTTTTTAAATTTAAACTTTTTATAAAATTAATACGATTTATACTAAAAGCGATCATTTTAAGATTTTATTATAAAGTGTTCACAAAAAAACCACGAATTCCACATTAAAACAAATGAAGAGTTATGTTCAAAAATTGACTCTTGTTAAATATAACAACAATTATGAAAACAATTATCATTAAAACCTTGAACATTTATAAATTATTAGATGTATTAAATACTCTATTTAGTCGAAAAAAAACCTTTATTCTTCAAACAAAATACTACTTTTGCAACTCAAAAAATTTCGAATTAACATGTACAGAAGTCATACTTGCGGGGAATTAAATAGTTCGCACATTAACAAAGAAGTAACCTTAGCCGGATGGGTACAAAAATCACGTGATAAAGGATTTATGAATTGGGTCGATTTACGGGATCGTTACGGCATCACACAATTAATATTTGATGAAAGCCGAACTGAAAAATCCGTTTTTGAAGTGTCAAAATCACTCGGGAGAGAATTCGTTATCCAAGTAAAAGGAACAGTAATTGAACGGGAAGCTAAAAACAAAAACATTCCTACCGGCGATATTGAAATCTTAGTTTCTGAATTAACGATATTGAATGCTGCTCAACTTCCACCTTTTACCATCGAAGACGAAACCGATGGTGGCGAAGATATCCGCATGAAATACCGTTATTTGGATATCCGAAGAAATCCGGTGAAAAATTCACTGATTTTCCGTCATAAGGTTTCGATGGAAGTTCGCAATTATTTGTCTAAACAAGGTTTTTGCGAAATCGAAACACCTTATTTAATTAAATCAACTCCCGAAGGAGCTCGTGATTTCGTAGTACCAAGTCGCATGAACGAAGGACAATTTTATGCGTTACCACAATCGCCACAAACCTTCAAACAATTGTTGATGGTGGGCGGAATGGATAAATATTTCCAAATCGTAAAATGTTTTAGAGACGAAGATTTGCGTGCCGACCGTCAACCGGAATTCACTCAAATTGATTGCGAAATGGCCTTCGTGGAACAAGAAGATATTCTGAATGTATTTGAAGGATTAACGCGTCATTTACTAAAAGAAATTAAAGGTGTTGAAGTAGATAAATTCCCAAGAATTACCTACGATTACGCTATGAAAACCTACGGAAACGACAAACCGGATATTCGTTTTGAGATGAAATTTGGTGAGTTAAACGCCGTGGCTCAACACAAAGATTTTACGGTATTTAATACTGCCGAATTGGTAGTAGGAATTGCCGTTCCCGGCTGTGCATCCTATTCCAGAAAAGAAATTGATGCGTTGATTGATTGGATCAAACGTCCGCAAATCGGAGCAACCGGAATGGTTTATGTAAAATATGAATTGGACGGAAGTTTAAAATCATCCGTAGATAAATTTTATGACGAAGCCGATTTAAAAAAATGGGCCGAAATCACCAACGCTAAACCAGGTGATTTAATTCTAATTCTTTCCGGAAAAGCTGATAAAACCCGAACACAATTATCAGCTCTTCGTATGGAAGTAGCCACTCGTTTAGGCTTGCGAAAACCGGACGAATTTGCTCCACTTTGGGTAGTCGATTTTCCGTTGTTGGAATGGGACGAAGAGTCGCAACGTTACCACGCCATGCATCATCCGTTCACTTCGCCAAAACCGGAAGATATGCAACTCATTGAAACCGAACCCGGAAAAGTACGTGCCAATGCCTACGATATGGTATTAAACGGAAACGAAATCGGTGGTGGTTCCATTCGTATTCATGACCGTGATTTACAAAGCAGAATGTTCTCGTTGTTAGGATTTTCTCCTGAACAAGCCGAAAATCAATTCGGATTTTTAATGAATGCCTTCCTATTCGGAGCACCGCCACATGGAGGTTTAGCTTTCGGATTAGATCGTTTAGTGGCGATTTTAGGCGGACAAGAAACGATTCGTGATTTCATTGCGTTCCCAAAAAACAACAGCGGCCGCGATGTCATGATTGATGCTCCTTCTGCTATTGACGAAGCACAATTAAACGAATTACACATCAAATTAGACTTAAAATAATTAGTATTGTCGAAAGTCCATCGGATTTGGCTTTGCAGAACACAACAATCTCAAAAAGGAAAAAAATAACTGCAAATTCGCTAATTAAAAATTTTAAAGCGAAAATAATTTGCGAATTTGCGGTTAAACTTTTTTTGAAACCTGAAATAAAAACACATAATTTTATAACCAATAAAACCATGAAATACGTCATTCGCATCTTGCTTTTTATCGTTTTGGCATTTATCGCCTATGGTTATTATGTTAAAAACACCGTTGGTGAAGAAGGAAATAAATGGGTTGGTATTGGTGTATTAATCAGTGCATTAGTGCTCATGCCCGTTTTTTTATGGCATCGCTATAAAAACAAGAAATTAGAAGACTATATGTTTAAATTCGATAAAAAAAACACTGAAAATACTGAAAATCAATAATTTTCACAAAAAAGTAACATTGTTTTAACATTCGTATTTAATTATAGTTTACCTTTGGACATTATTAATTTTTTTTATTATCACAATGCGTACAGGTACAGTTAAATTTTTCAATGAGTCTAAAGGTTATGGATTCATCACCGATGAAGAAACCGGAAAAGACATCTTCGTTCATGCAACCGGAATCAAAGCTGAAGAGCTAAGAGAAGGTGACCGTGTTTCTTACGAAGAAGAAGAAGGTAGAAAAGGTAAAGTAGCAGCTCAAGTAGCTGTGATCGAATAATATACAATTATTTAGATTACCGAATGAAATGACAAACGTCTCGAGCAATCGGGACGTTTTTTTATTTGCAAGAACACGGATTTTAAAAATTGAAATAATTATAAAAATCTTTTTTTGGGCGTGCCCCAAGGGTCGTGCTTTCGCCACTCGCTTTTTTGTTCCATCCCGTTGGTCTTCCACAAAAAGAGCTCAAACAATGGCTCAATCACTCACGCAGTCTGTGCTTCAATAGAAAATTGTGCTAACTTTGTAACTTATTTGCTGGCTATTGGTAATTCTAACAAGCAAAACTATATTGAAAACGGCAAATATTTTTGTTAACTTTACACAAAAAAAGATGATATTCACTTCAAACCAATTACGGGATTTTTCAACACTTTTTTCAAGAAGTGAAGTAAATCGTTGGCTAAAAGGTGATTTTGATTCCATTGATATCAAACTTGAAAGGTATAATCTTATTGAACAAAATAAAGGAAACTCATACCTGAAATTCCTTCGAAATACATACCATATTCTTGAGAAAAAATATCCTAATGAATATGTTTTAAAAAATGAGTTTTTAAACAAATGGCTAAAAAAGGAATTAGGCACAAATAATTCAGTCATATTTAATGAATTCAGAATTGGTAAAGCTATTGCTGACTTAGCTATGTTCAATGGCGTTTCTAAGGTATTTGAGATTAAAACTATTTTAGATAAAGAATATAGATTATCAAATCAAATAAATGAATATAAGAAAATTTTCAACGAAGTTTACATCATTGTTCCTAAAGTGTTATTGTCAAAATATTCAAGTTATGATAATTCCGTTGGTATAATTTCTTTTGATTCTTGTTCGAAAGAATTTGAACTTATTCAGAAAGCTAAAAGAATAAACAATATCGATTCAAACACCTTAATGGAAGTTCTTCATACAAAAGAATACTTGGAAATTTCTAAAGCATATTTTGGACAACTCCCAGAAATGAATGCTTTTAACCAATTTGATATCTGTAAAGAGCTCATATCAAAAATTCCGCAAAATGATTTGAATAATTTATTTCTTTCTACAATAAAAAAAAGAAATATAAATAATCAGTTTTTTAACAAAGTAAACAATGAATTCAATCAGATATGTCTTTCACTGAATTTAAAAAAACAGGAAAGAGATAACCTAATTAATAGTTTAAAAACAAATACTATTTAGATTATGTATTTTCCCTACCTAAGAGCAAGACAATTTGAATTAATTAGTTTGAGAGAACTAGTAATTGAGAATAAATTACAAAATATAACACCAGTTTTAGAACCAGTAAAAGAAAGCTTTAATAATCTTAATTTAGCACATAAAGTTTTTCAAGAAAAAGACTTCTACGCTTATTTAATTGTAAATCCATTTAAGGGAGAAATGGCTGGAGATACGGAATTCTTTCTTGCGTATATCTCTGATTTAGATAATCAAAAATTTTTACCAGCATTCCATTATTCAGACAATGCAGATTACATCACATCAAATATTGAAAAATACAACCTAAAAGATTGCTTAATAATTTGTCTTGATAATTTTTCAGACGAAGAAAGTTTAAAGACACTATGTTCAAATGAAAATGTTAGTAAAGTTATGCTTTTAGAACCACACAAGTATAGAAGCTTAGACAGAAACATAAAAAGTCTAGGTAAGTTTTACATAAGATTAGATGATGTTTTCGAAAAACAACAAAAAAATGCCGACTTTCTAAATATTCAAGCTCATAAATTTACAGAAGAACATTTGTATTATACTCAAGATGGATATCAAGCTTTTGCCGACTTTACTGCATTACCAAGTGAATTTGTAGATGGAGGCAGCACACCAAGAGCTGTTGTTATACACCTTACTTATTTAAACAAAGAATTAGAAAATCAAATTTGGATAAGGCACTTTACATCTAAAGATGTCGACTCTATTGCTAACGTACAAGGTAAATTTGCACAAGCAGCCGAAAAAGCGTTAGATTTTTGTAACAGTTTACCTTTATTAAATTCTGCTACAAATGAGCTAAAAATATACTTGGATGAAGGCAGGTATCCTGGTTTAGGAACTGTTAAAAAGATTTCTATCAAAAATCATTTACTAATAATAAGTGACTTTCTAAATTAGCATTATGGAGTTGGTGTGTAAAAATTGCTTTTCTGATAAAGAGATAATTGGCCTAATTGTTTCTCAAGGGAAAATAGGAAATTGTGATTGTTGTAAAAGTGAAACTGTTGAAACTATTGAATTAATAGAACTTCTAGACTTCTTCAAAGAATTGTTTGACAACTTCCAAGTAAAAGCAGACGGAAAAAGCTTAATTTCTCTAATTCAAGGGAATTGGAATTTATTTAGCAACTTAGGTTGTGGTCATAAAATTCTAAATGAGGCTCTTAATAAAACAGAATCAATTATCAATAATTCAGAAGAGTTAGTCGATTTCAGTAGTGAAATTATTGAAAATATTAACTATTGGTCTTTCTTAAAAGAGCAATTAAAATGGGAAAGAAGGTACTTCACTAACATTGAAACTTTGACAGACGATTTGGGTTGGGATAGTTTTTTCGAAAGTAAAACCATTATAAAAAATGATGAAACTTTCTACAGAGCAAGATTACATCAAAACTCACAAGAAGATATTTATCCAATTGATAAAATGTCTTCGCCACCAGCAAAATATGCTTCGGCTGGACGTGCAAATCCAATCGGTATACCTTATTTATATTTAAGTGATAATGAAGAGACTATTTTATATGAAGTTAGAGCATCATATTTAGATGAAATATCAGTCGCTCTTTTTACAAAAAATGAAGCATATCAAAATGAAATTATAATTTCTGATTTCACAGAAATCCCTACTTTATATCATCCTAATGGAGTTAACAAGAAAATTAAATCTACATTATTAAAACAGTTAATAAGTAGAGATTTATCTAAACCGATGAGAAGGTATGATTCTGAATTAGATTATATCCCAACTCAGTTTATTTGTGAATTCATAAAAACTTTCACAAACGTTCAAGGAATTAAATTCAGAAGTTCACTTCACAATACTGGTTCTAATTTAGTGATTTTCAACCAAGAAACGATGAAATGTAGAGGCATTAAGAAAGTACAGATTTCTAAAGTACATATAAAAGCTATAGACATATAAAAGCACCTCCGGCAATGGTTTGCTAAAAGTAGGGCAGTTGAGTTTTTTTATTTCTTTGTAAATTTGTGCTTCTAAATCCACCTCTTCGGAGAGCCTCGAAATGTAAACAGAACAAAACCTGCCATGAACTACCACTTCCGAAAAGCCACCACCACCGATGCTCCACAAATCTGGACCATCCTACAAAACGCCATCCTCCGACGAAAAGCCGACGGAAGCAACCAATGGCAAGACGGTTATCCCAACCCGGAAATTATTCAACAAGATATTGAAAAAGGAATTGGTTATGTGCTAACCGATGGCGAAATTATTGTGGGTTATGCTGCCGTTTTAATCAATGACGAACCGGAATATGAAAACTTGCAAGGCGAATGGTTAACCAATAACGATTTTGTTGTTTTCCATCGTGTGGCGATTGCTCAAGACTACATCGGTCAAAACTTGTCAAAAAAAATGATTGATTTTATCGCAGAATTTGCTAGAAACAACAACATCTACAGCTTGAAAGCAGACACCAATCACGACAATTTTGCCATGATGAACATCTTTGAAAAATCAGGTTTTGTGTTTTGTGGCCTTGTGCATTTTAGAGGAAGTCCGAGACGAGCGTATGAAAAAGTGCTGTAAGTTGTCTGTTATCGGTTAAAAGCTGACCGTCTATTTTCTATTCTCTATATTCTATTTTCTTTTCAACATTAACATTCGTTCGCTTCCAAAAAAAACAATAATCCACTAACTTTACAAGATGTATGCTTTAGTCGATTGTAACAATTTTTATGCTTCGTGCGAACGTGTTTTCCAACCTCAACTGAATGGAAAACCCATTGTTATTCTCTCTAACAACGACGGTTGCATTATCTCTCGCAGCGACGAAGCCAAAGCATTAGGCATCCCGATGGGAGCACCGGAATTTAAAGTACGCGACGAACTCAAACAAAAAAACATCACCGTTTTTTCTTCCAATTATGCGTTATATGGCGATTTGAGTAGTCGGGTGATGGCTATCTTAGGACAATTCACTCCCAATATTGAAGTTTATAGTATCGACGAGGCTTTTCTAAACTTTGACGGTATGATTATTCCGGATTATCAGCAATACGGTTTGGAAATGAAAAAGCGAACATTGAAATGGTTAAGCATCCCCGTTTCTGTTGGCTTTGCTCCTACTAAAGCTTTAGCAAAAGTGGCCAACAAAATTGCTCGGAAATTTCCAACACAAACCTTGGGAAGTTATGTCATCGACACCGAAGAAAAACGCATCAAAGGATTAAAATGGACCAAAATTGAAGACGTTTGGGGCATCGGTTTTCGGTTAACTAAAAAAATGAAGACACAAAATATTCATACCGCCTATGATTTTACTTTACCACACAACGAGGTTTTTATAAAAAAAGAAATGGGTGTAGTAGGTAACCGCTTGCGATTGGAGTTATTGGGTCAATCTGTTTTAGAACTCGAGGAACCCAAAGACCGAAAGAACATCGCCATCACAAGAAGTTTCGATGGCAACATCACTACGTTTGATGAAATGAAAGAACGGGTTTCTACCTTTGCCACCGTTTGTGCGGAGAAGCTTCGTAAACAAAATTCCTGTTGTTATGGTGTCATTTTATATTTACGAAAAGACAAATACAAAGTTGATAAACCGAAGTATAATTTTTATAAGATGGAAACGTTGCCTTTTGCGAGTAATTCCAGTATAACCATAAGTGCATTGGCGGTTAAAATGCTGAAAGAAATCTTTGAAGAGGGCGAAATTTATAAAAAAGCGGGTGTAATTGTCACGCAAATTATTCTGCAAGACCAGAAGCAATTTCACTTGTTTGAAGAAGAAAATCCGAAGCACCAAAAGATCATGGAAGTGATGGATGCTTTTCACAAAAAAACCGGCGAACGAAAAATTCGGTTAGGTAATCAGGATTTGCAACGCACTTGGAAAATGAAACAGAATTTGCTTTCACCAAAATATACGACGGATATTCGCGATATTTTTAAAGTAAATTGTCATTAAACCATTATTTTGCGAACTTTGTGCCTTCTTAGTGCTCATTGTGGTTAAAAAAATATGACAAAAACGAAACTTACCTTTTTTACACCGGATTTAGATAATCCAATTGAACTTCCGTTTATTACGGCGGGAATTAAGGCCGGTTTTCCTTCGCCAGCGGCGGATTTTGATGAAACTAAAATTAGTTTGGATGCCGTTTTAGTCAAAAATAGAGAGACTACATTTTATGCCAAAGCTTCCGGCACATCGATGATTGGGGCCGGCATTGACGATGGCGACATTATGGTAATTGACCGTAGTTTAGAACCTAAAAACAATAAAGTAGCCGTTTGTTTATTAGATGGTGAATTTACGGTGAAACGCATTAAAATAACTAAAGAAGAGGTGTTCTTAATGCCCGAAAACAAACTGTTTGACCCCATCAAAATCACGGAAGAAAACCAATTGATTATTTGGGGAATCGTGACGTATGTGGTGAAAAAAATGTAGTGAAGGCTTTGTAAAAATTACTCCGTAACCGTTTTTTTCTTTACAATTTTCTTAAAAATATTCACTACAAAAACACAAAATAAACCCACGATTAATCCCAATAAAAATTCAAGCAACATGCTTGGCATGAAATCTACAGCGTGATGTAAAGCAGGCAATTGATGCGAAAATATTCCTCCGGAAACTAACAGTAAGGCTAGTGTTCCTACGACTGCTAAAACTTGAATAACGCGTGGTAATGCTTTTACTAAAAGCGTTCCTACCGATTGAAGTATTTTATTTCGTCCGTCACTCCACTGAATCAGTTTATACCCAGCTTCATCCATTCGAACAATTAAGGCTACAATGCCGTAAACGCCAACGGTTGCAATAAACGCAACGACACTTACGACCATGACTTGCATCCAAAAATCCTGACCAACAACAGTTCCCATGGCGATGATAATGATTTCAACAGAGAGAATAAAATCGGTTACGATGGCTGATTTAATTTTACCTTTTTCCAGGGCTAAAATTTCTGCTTCTGATAATTCTTTGAACGCTTCTACTTTTTTTGTGGGAGCATGTGGAAAAAAATATTCATAAATTTTTTCTGCACCTTCATACGCCAAATACAATCCTCCTAAAATTAAAATTATCGTAATTAGCCAAGGCAAAAAATAGGATAGTAAAAAGGCAATGGGTAAAATAATGACTTTATTGAGTGCAGATCCTTTGGTAATTGCCCACAAAACGGGTAATTCTCGCGAGGATACGAATCCGGAAGCTTTTTCGGCATTCACCGCTAAATCATCCCCTAAAATTCCGGCTGTTTTTTTGGTAGCCATTTTACTCATGGTTGCTACATCATCCATCAATAACGCAATATCATCTAAAAGTGCAAAAAATCCTGAAGCCATTTTTTATAAATTTGAGTGTAAAAGTACAATAGTTTGGCAAATTGTCAATGTGGCAATGTGTCAATTTGCCAATTTGAGGATACCGGCTAAAAAAAGATCCCCTTCCGCAAACCACTCGCCAGAAGGGGATCAACCACTAAAACTAATTTCCAATTTTATTTTAATGCTTATTTTTTATATTTTTTAATTTTTGATTATTCTTTTGTGAATTTTATTTCCTTCTGTGTAAAGGTTAATAATGTACATTCCTTTTGATACGCTACTGATGTCGATTTGCGTAGTGTTTTGATATTTTTCATAAACAATTTTCCCTAACACGTCTACTACTTCAATTTTATCAATGATTTTGTTTTCTGAGTTAAGGATTGATACAATTCCGGTTGTTGGATTGGGAGCAATTTTTACTGTATTTTCATCAAAATCATTTGTACTCAGATTAGAAATAGTAAAATCATCCGTTGTGGAAACGATGTTACAGCCTGATTCGATGCTAATTTCTCCGGTCGTTGCATCGGTTGGAACAATTACTGTAAGCATAGTGCTTGTTGCTTCAACAACGGTTGCTTGAACACCATTGAAAGTCACGCTATTATTAGTAACAAGTGTGCTAAAATCCGTTCCCGAAATAATGACTGTATCTCCTACTTCTCCGCTTGTTGGTGAAAAAGAAGAAATATACGGTTGGTTTTGAACCAATGAAGAAGCTACAAAACCGGGAAGACCAAGATTTGACGTTTTTCCTGATAAACTAACACCGTCTGCAACATAATTACAATCGGATCCAACAACATTTGGATTATTGATAACCCCTAAAAAACCTGCGTTTTCACGAGCAACGTAAATTTTATTGTCAGGCCCCAACTGAATGCCTCCAAGAGCTTGTGCATTTGTTGCAAGAGGCACAACTGAAGCGGCAATTAATGCTGGTGTTGCCAATGTTATATCATATTGATAAACCCTATTTTGGCCACGGTGATCGGCTACATACACTAGATTATTGTTAGGACTAAATTCAATACCATAGCTACCAAATCCGCCTACGTTGATATTCATTATTCTTTGATTACTCACTATTCCGGTAGCTGCATTAAAATCGTAAAGATGGAATGTGTCATTAAAATTTGCCATTGCAATTTTGGTTCCATCAGGAGAAATTTTCATATAACCATAATATCCCGAAGCTGTGGCAAATTGTGAAACCACTGGAGAAGTTGTAATTCCGTCCGGTGTAATTTTATACACATTAAAACGCATTTGACTGGCTCCGTACGTTATCAACCAAATATCCGTTTGATTTGATGCTAATAATCCTGCCACTTTTTCTGATCTTTCTTGCGAAATCAGTATATTTTTTGCATCGGTTTGAACGGCTCCGTTTCCATTATCTAATGTCATATCCACAATGCTGTAATAATAAGGATCTGGGGTTATGACATAATATTTATTTGGGTTTTCGGGAAAAGGCACAATAAAAGCGGCTTGAGTATTACTACTGTGTGACGTTAATCCTGTTCCGTTAACCATTATTTGATGATTTCGATTATAGATGGTTATCCCGTTGGTGTAGAACAAAAGATTTCCGTTGGCATCACTTATTGTTGCAACACCTTCCACCTGGCTCATGGCACTATTTGTAAGTGCTGCCGGCACATTATTTTCAAATTTTATAGCGGCTTGATTTCCAAAATACCAATTGTTTGCGTAGTTTTTAGAAATTCCATTGCAGTTTGATTCTGTTAAAACGGTAAAAACACTTGAACTTATGACCGTTACGTTGTTTACAGTTATATGAATTGCACCTGTAGACGCATTTTCAGGCACTAAGACAGTGAGATTATTTTCTGATGCAGCAGTAACTTCGGCTGTAATTCCGTTAAATTCTACTAGGTTTTCAGATACAACCGTGCTGAAATTATTTCCTGAAATCGTAACCGTTGTTCCAATTAATCCAGAGGTTGGAGAAAAGGAGGTGACAGACGGATTATTGATAGTACTAAAACTCAATTCAATGAAATTGCTATAATTATTTGCATTCCAATTGAAGGTTTTCAAATTTATTTCTGTGCTTTCGGCTCTCCCGCAGAATGCACCTAAAATCATTAGTAAAACTGTAATTTTTTTCATTTTTTTTAGTTTAAGTTTTTATTCTCTTCTGTTTTTTTATGATCGTTTCAAAACGCTGTTTACTAGTTGTTTAATTATCAATTGTTGAACAAATGTCAAACTAAACATTAGACGGTGACGGCATTACTTGTCAATTTGAGTATTTTCCACCCACACTAAAACTAAAACGGCACTCTTTTTCATAACTCAATGTTTATCAAATTTTTAACACTGTAAAATTGGGAATAGCTACGCTTATTTCCTACCCCTGAATCTTTGTATTTTTCGCCTAAAAAAATACCTGAATTCAGGTATTGGAATTTCTATTTAAGGGTTTTATCTTTCTGGATTCGTTTTATCATTTAAACCAAAAGCAATGATTGATTATTTGAAAGCTTTTTTTAGTCTATTTTTTATCATTTTTTTGCCTTCTGGAATAGTGTTTGGGCAAACTTCTGCTCAAAAAGAACTTGCTACAGCCATTGATTCTGCAACCTTTCAAATTGAAAACAGATTGCCGGATAGTCAAGTTTTACCTATGGTTGAAAGCATTCGAAAAAAAGCATCTGATCATAATTTATATTTTGAATATGCAACTTCCTATTTGCTTGAATCGAACCAACATTTTTTAAATAGTAATTGGGAAGATGCAATAAAAGCCGCAGAAAAAGCTTTGGATGCAAGTAAGAAAATAGTAAATCCTAATCAAAAAACAGAAGTAAAAGTAAAAGCACTAAATAGTATTGGTTATGTTTATAGCTATCAGGGTGATTTTGCCGAAGGTCTTTCCGTACGATTAAAAGCGTTGCAAATTGCTGAAAACGGTCATTGCAATAAAAAAGACATGGGCAACTTACTTTCTTGGATAGCAGATGATTACCGACATTTGGATCAGCATGACAAAGCAATTGACTATTTAAAAAAGACAAGCGATTTTTTACCACACATGGCGAACGAGGATGTGATTGATTTTTATTACACTTATTGTCAATCGTTGACCGCTCTTGGCAAAGATGAAGAAGCAAGAGAACAATTAGCTGAACTTGATGCTTTTAATAAAGAAAACACAACCTTTACTGCGTATGACAAAAACGTAGCGTACTTGCAATCTTCTAAACTTCATGGTGAATTTGCCATGAAAGACAAAAATTACAGTGAGGCAATTACTTATTATCAAAAATATCTTCACCATTCCAATTTGCTAAAAAGTGATGGCCATATTGCCATTGCTTTGAACAAAATAGCACGAGCTTATCAATCTTCAGGAAATACTATGCAAGCTCTCGACTATTTTAAACAATCTTATGATGCTTGTTTAAAGGATGGCTCTATTGATTATGCGTTTAAAAATGCAAATTCTATCGCATCCATTTATGCCGAAAATAACGATTTCAAAAATGCTTTTGACTACAGTCAAACTGCATTTGAATTGAAAGACAGTTTAAATTCCACCGAAAGAATTAAAGAACTTCACTTTTTGGAAGCAAAGTTTCAAGCGGGAAAAAAAGAAAAAGAAATTACCGAATTAAAATTGACCAATGCAGAACATGAACTTACTGTAACAAAGCAAAATAGAATTTTACTTTTAATTGGATTTATTACGTCCGGATTGCTTATTATTTTCGGATTTTTATATTATTCAAATCATCAAAAAAGAATCATTGCAGAAAAAGAAAAACAATCGTTAGAACAACAACAACAGGTCATTTCGCTTCAAGCTATGATTAACGGACAAGAAACAGAACGAACCCGAATTGCAAAAGATTTGCATGATAGTTTGGGTGGCACTTTTTCTACCATCAAAATGCATTTAAGCACACTTGAACATCAAGTAAAAGATGAGGAACATGTTGCGTTGCTGGAAAAATGTATCGGTATAGTTGGTAATGCCTCAACGGAAGTTCGCCGAATTGCACACAATATGATGCCGGAAGTTTTAATAAAATTAGGACTTCTCCATTCTATTGAAGAACTAGCCGTAAACATTAGCAGTTCAAAGCAACTAAAAGTCACGTTTCAACATTTTGGTTTAACCGAAAGGCTATCTTCCCCATTTGAAATTATGCTTTATCGAATTGTTCAGGAATTGTTAAATAACATCCTCAAACATTCTGATGCAACCGAAGCAATCATACAGTTTATCAAAGAGGGAAATAGGCTAAATATAACCGTGGAAGACAACGGCAAAGGATTTTCTGAACAAGCCATCTCCAAAGGAATGGGACTTACATCAGTAAAAGAAAGAGTTCACTATTTAAAAGGAAAATTATCAATCGATTCGGAGGTTTCACTGGGAACGACCGTTATGATGGAATTTTTATTAGCTAATACAGAGTGATATTATAAAAAATTAGTACTTTTATGATGAGAATTATCCTATCATGATAACCGTATTTATAATTGATGATCATCCCTTAGTTGCAGACGGTGTTTCGACGATGCTTAAATCGGAGTCGAATGTAAGTGTTATTGGCGTTGCTAAAACAGGTAGTGAAGCAATAGCTTTTCTTAAGCATAGTGTTCCCGATATTATTTTATTGGACATCAATTTACCGGACATTGACGGTTTAGAATTATGTGAAAAAATCAAAGCCTTATCCACTGAATCTAAAATTCTTATTCTAACTTCTATTAATGATTTTGCCATTATTTCGCAAGCTCTTTCTAAGGGTGCAAATGGTTATTTGCTCAAAGATATGGAGCGAAAAGAATTGTTGAATGCTATTGATATGGTTTTGGAAGATAAAGTATTTGTTAGTCACGCAGCCAATGCAAAATTGTTAGAGCATTACAAAACTCCAAACCAAGTTAATCCCACATCGATTGTTCTTACAAGAAGAGAACAAGAAATTCTTACTCTTTTAGATAAAGGAATGAATGGTCCGCAGATAGCAAAACAGTTGTGCCTAAGTTCGTATACGATAGAAACACATCGAAAAAATTTAATGCAAAAACTAAATGCAAACACTACTCAAATGTTGTTAAATATAGCTAGAGAATATAAATTTTTAAAGAAATAAATATTGGAATTCAATAAGGTGATTTTGAAAAAATCCCCTTCCGCAAACCACTAAACGAAAGGGGATAACTACTAACTAAATTTCCAAATTTGAAAGTAGATGAAAAATGATTGTATTTTACTTTTTTATAATTTTATTGTTACTTATCAAGTTGTTTTCAGAATCCACGATTTTAAGCACGTACATTCCATTAGTAAGGTTTGAAATGTCAATCTTTTTTTGATTTGAAAAGTGTGCTATTTTTTTTCCATATACATCATATAGTTCAACTTCAAAATTGTTGGAATCTTCTATTTGAATAGTGATAATTCCATGGGTTGGATTAGGATAAATAGATGTTACTTTTTTATTTACATCAACAGTTGACAAAGATTGATCAGCTATTCTGTAGAATTTTGTTCCTCCTAAAAAACCGTTATCCGTTGCATTAAAATAAATATAACCTTTCATTTCAAAAAAACCGCTTGGTTCAGAGCTTATTGTTCCCGGAGCAATGTCTGCAATTAGTGAATAAGTATCATTTACTGCATTCAATTTCCATAACTCTTGTCCGGTTGAAGGTTGAAAATAATTAAAATAAATGTTGCCGTTACTTTCAAACAAATCATAAACATTTAAATAACTGCCGGTTAAATTAGTTACTTTCGTTGTCCCGGTTTCTGAGCCATCAGACTTCCAGATTTGTGCACTTCCAGAATTTTCAGTGTCACTTTGAACAAAGTAAAGTAAATCGTCTACTGCCGTTAGACTGAACGGTCCTCCATTCGTATTATTACCAGCTGTGATGCTTTTTACCATTATAGTTCCTGCTGTAGTTCCGTTTGTTTTCCATAACTCAATTCCATTGAGAGCATTTCTGGCAGAAAAGAAAATCATTTCGTTCACCGCCGTGAAATAACGAGGCCCTGAAAAACTTGTAAATGGGTTGTCATTAACACCATAGATGTCAAGAATTAATTCTGTTCCGGTTGCCGAACCGTTTGTTTTCCATAATTCTCCACCCGTTTCAATTGAATATCCATCAAAATAGATGGTTCCGTCGATGTTCTTGGGTAAACGCATTTGTGCAATTTCTAACGAACCCGTACCTGTGTTTATATCGATAACAAACTGTGTAACCACTCCGTTTGACCTCCATATTCCCCATGTATTATTACTATTTCGTCTAGCATTGAATAACACTTCACTATCATTCAACTTTGTTATTCCTGAAATAGCGGTAAAAAAAATATCAGGAGTATTGTTTACCAATGATTCACTGTTTGGTGTACCTAACATTTTCCATAAATTTCCTCCCGATTTAAAAAATATGAATTGGCCTACCTCTACAAATTCTGAAGGATTTGTAATTTGATTATTATTGACCATTAAAAATGTACCGTTTGTGGTACCATCCGTTTGCCAAATTTGGTGTTGATTGGCTACAAAATAGACCTTATTCCCAATTACGGTGCCTATTTCGGGATTACTACTTTGCGACCCTACAATAATATCTTTCAGTAATTGAGCATTTCCTGCTGTACCATTTGAAACCCATAATTCGTTGCCAAACTCAGGAGAATTCCGTGCAAAAACAATTTTACTATTCACCATTTTTGAACCGTAAATCGGAAAGTTTTCAACCACTTCTACTTGCCCAAAATTTTGTAGCGTACTTAAAAATACTAAGAAAGATGTAATTTTTTTCATGATAATCCTATTTTAATTTCTCATTAGTGTCACATCTTCCAAAAAGTAAACATCAAAAAAAATCCACTTAAAAAAAGTAAGCGGATTTAACGGATTTAAATTTTTAAATACAACCTTGCAGAGGCAATTTCACCTTTCACGCCAACAGGTTTTGCTTCTAAATAAATTTCATAATTCCCTTTAGGGATTTCAGAAATTCTATCTTCTGAAATGGATTGTAAATTGGAAAGAATCGAGATAAAATCAAATGTTTCCACCGGCATGAACATATCGCCCGGGAAAAACGGAATAGGATTTCGTTTGGTGGTGCCTACCACTTTTCCATCCTTCTTTACAATAGTGGTAAACACAAATTGCACTACCGCTTTTTTGTCGCTGTTTACAGGAATAGAATTTCCTGTAAACGCAAATTGAATTGGGTATTTATTTTCTCTAAAATCGGCATATAAGTTAACGGCTTTATTGCTTTGAACGGTTAACTCCAATTTAGATTGTTCTTTTATTTTTAGTTCGCCTTGCACTAATTGTGCAAAAGAAATTGAGGTAAAACAGCATATAATTGCTGTAAGTATTCGTTTTTTCATTGTTGCTATTTTATGGGTTTTTAACTGTTTCAAAATATTCTTCAAACACCTTCGTAGGTCGTTTATCATGATACACGTAGGTTGCTTTGATATAGCCTAAATAATTATTGGTTTGACGATGGTGTGTATAACTTATTTGAAAAGTTCGTTTTGCCACATTATCAGTACTTGTTACAGTCATTTGATATTTGGTTCTTCCATCGCCATTGAAAGTTTGTTGAGCTGTTTTGTTGAACACATACAATGGCTTCACATCTCCACCAACTTTACTAAAAATAGTCGTTTTTTCATTCCAAACTACTTCAAATTTTGGCATAGTAGAGGCAGGATCGGTATTCCAAAACTTAATTTGAGCTTGCGTTGTTAATCCTAGTAAAAGGAAAAAAATAAGGTATCTCATTTCTACTTAATTCACCGGAACAATACTGTAAACAATTCCAAGGTTATATTTTGCTTTATTAAATCGCATATAGCCGGGTCGAGTAGGAATGTTATTTGTTCTTTTCACCTGTTCCAAAGTAACAGGAGGAACTTTAGCATCTTTTAAAAACACAATTGCTTCTTGTTTGCCTACAATTTCATCATTCACCGGTTTATATACTTTTAATTCATACACAATTTTGAAGTAAGCATTGTCCTCAAGTTCTTTCAATGTTTTATAACCGTATTTTGCCGGTTCAAATTGAAAGCGAACTTTAGTATTCATTAATGATTTGATGTTTCCGTTGCTCACTTTCATTCCACTGTTTCTTGGCACTTCAAAAACTCGTCCGTAGTTCCCAATATATTTGAATCCGGTGGGTTGAATTTGATCTTCGTTTCCTGTCGTTTTATTTTTCACAAACAAACGACACCAACCAATTCCGTGTACACTTTCAGTACCAACATTTATATTTTGATTGACCGTGTGTGCTGCAAACCAATCGAATTTGAAATCGTATTTTACCAATTGTGGTAATGATTGGGCAAAAGAAGTTGAAATAGAAACTACTAAAAGTAGTATTGATAATTTAATTGTTTTCATGTTTTAATTTAGTTTTTCGTTAATAATTTTTTGTGCTAAAGCGATGGCTTTTTTATCGTTATAGGATGCGTCCTCTGACAGGTTAACTAAAAGTGAAAAAGACAAACCTTTGTAGAAAACTTTTAACTCTCGCGTGGGAACTCCGGCAAATTTTTGATTCACAAAAACAGCATAATCGCCCACATTGGACACTTCTTCTACACTAAAATTTTTCATGGCATTTTTGGCTATTGACTTGGCCATGTCGGTTTGTTCTTGGGTGGCTTTACCTTCTGAATTCATTTCTGCGGTTTTTTCGTCGATGCCTTGATTGGAAGCTTCGATTTCGGCTTCGGTAAGATTGTGGTACTTCTTTTTGAAGCCCTATAAAGTGATGTTTTCTACCCAACTCAACGTTACCTCATCATTTACCGGAACATCCATTTTTCTTCCCATTACTTCAATTTGTTGGGTTCGATTTGTTTTATCCCAAGAGTAAGAAATGGAGATTTTGTTATACTTTTTTTCAATTTCAGAATCCGGACTTTTTTTGGCTTCCGAAGCGGGATAACCACTTGTTTCGGCCGCCATTTCAAGGGTTAACAATTCGTCAAGTTTTCCTTTGAAATCTTCTGCGATTAGTACATTCTCCTCTATGACTTGATTAAGTTCTTTTTCCATAGAAGAATTGTTTTCTTTTTTGTCACCCTCGCAGGTGAATGACAGCAGAAAGAGACTTACGAGCCATATCATTAATGTTTTCATGTATCAATTATATTAGGATTTTGTCACTTTAAAGAAAAGTGAGCAGTTACCGGTTCCAAAAATTGTTGCCCCGCTAACATTTGAACTAATGTTGATTAATTCGTTTAGTTTGATTTGGTCTAACCGAAAAATTTCCTTCTTAAATCCAAAATTTAAGTTAGAAGCTCCCGTTCTTTTGGCTTTCATGTGGGAATAAATTTCAAGTTCGTATTTAACATTGCTATTGTTTACTGGAAAAAACGGTCAAATTGACCACCTAATTCCGGAGCAAATTGACCATCGATTCCGATTCAAAATGACCACCTAATTTCGGGTCAAATTGACCACCACTTTCCGGTTGAAATTGACCACCGAAA
>NZ_JBIIVK010000084.1:0-6898 GCF_044339515.1 Flavobacterium sp. | reverse complement strand
AAAAAAATCACTATAAATGGGTATTGTTTGATGTCGTTTTTTATTTTAAAATTGCAACATTATTAAAATTCGTAAGAAAATTTACAAAAAGAAAATACTTCGGTATCACGCATTATACTCACTTTCGTAATTTTGACTACACTCAATTTTAACAATTTTTACAGAAAATCTGTAAAATGGTCTTGCAAACGTTATTTACATTGCAGAGGAAATGACAATAGCAATAACAATTACAATAACAATATCAATATCAAAACTAACGATTCACCAATTCCTTTCACTTATATGAAACATTACACTTCTTTTTACAGCCTCATTGCTTTTTTGCTTTGCTTGATCAGCGTGCAACTCTTTTCCCAAGACATTTTATGGGAAAAGTCCATTGGAGGCAAACACGCTGATTATTTGTTTGATGCTGTGCCAACGGCAGATTACGGATTTTTATTAGCAGGCAGCTCACTTTCAGGGAAAACCGGAAAGAAAACCGATGCCAACCAAGGCGACTTGGATTACTGGCTCTGGAAAATGAACGAACACGGTGATTTGGAATGGCAGAAAAGTTTTGGCGGAACCGGCTCTGACTTTTTGCAAAGGGTTGAACTTACCAACGATGGCGGTTTTATTTTAGTAGGAACATCCAATTCCCCCAAAGGCGAAGGAAAGAAAGAAGACAGCCGAGGACAGGAAGACATTTGGGTAATCAAGTTGGATGCTAAAGGTGCCGAGGAATGGCAAAAAACCATTGGCGGTTCATCGCAAGAAATGGTACACAGCGTTCGTCAAACAGTGGATGGAGGATACATAATTGGAGCATCATCGGCTTCAGAACTATCAGGAGACAAGGAAAGCAACAGCCGAGGAGCGATGGATTATTGGATTATTAAATTAGATAAAAAAGGAAAAATAGACTGGCAACAAACCTATGGCGGATTGTACAACGACTTTTTAAAAAGCATTGAACCAACCCATGACGGTGGTTACATCGTGGGTGGTTACTCCAATTCACCCGAATCGGGCGACAAAAACAACCGCAACTTTGGCATTGGTGATTATTGGATTTTAAAACTTGATAAATCAGGAAATCTGGAGTGGCAACAGACATTAGGAGGTGAAAAGGATGACCAACTCGCTATCCTTATTCAAACCCGTGATGGTGATTTTATTTTGGGTGGTAACTCCAATTCAGGCGTATCAGAAACAAAAAGTAAAAGCAATAGAACCGGAACCGATTTTTGGGTAATCAAACTAAACAAAGAAGGTGAAGAAATCTGGCAAGAAACCTATCACTTTGGCAAGTCAGATATCTTGACATCGATTGTTGAAAACGAGGATAAAACACTACTGATAGCCGGTTTTGCCAAAAGTGAAGTAAACGGAACAAAAAAGAGTGATAGAGAAGAAATCAACGACTATGCATTCATAAAGATAAAAGAAGATGGCGAAGAAATCTTTAAGAGAACCGTAGGTAGTAATGGCGAAGAAATCATGCGAAAAGTGATTATCACCCGTGATGGAGGTTACTTGCTCACCGGAACATCCAGTGGTGAACCCTCACGCGACAAAAAATCAGCCGTTGGCAGTCAAGACTTTTGGGTGGTCAAACTCAAAGACAAAGACAAACGCAAGGAAGACAAACTGGCCATCGAGGCCTTCCCCAACCCCACGGCACAATACACCAACGTGATTATTGGCTATGACTATGAAAAAGGCACTTGTTCTGTTTTTGATTTAGCCGGACGACAACTACAAAATTTTGACATCGCCAAGGAACGCACCATTCCGGTGGATTTGGGCGGACTACCCGAGGGAATTTATGTGATTGAAATTAAAACGAATGTGCAGAAGGACGGTGTGAAGGTGATTAAAGGAATAAGAAGAAATTAAGAATATATAACCATGAGAAAAATAAAAAAAGTAATCCTATTTACACTAACATTTTCACTAATTTGTTGTATTGATGTTAATGGTCAAAACAATAATTTACCGCAAATAAGTGCGGATATGAAAAATGTGATTCCTCCCTCACCAACTGTTGCTGCAATGATGAAGTTTGATGAATTACCGGTTAGCTATTATACGGGTATTCCCGATATTAAAATACCTGTTTTTAGCACTCCAACAAGAGATAAAAATTTTAATTTTCAACTTTTCTTAAACTACCATCCTACAGATGTACAAATAGGGAATATATCAAGTTGGATTGGGACAGGTTGGAGTTTGACGGGAGCGGGTGCGATATCAAGAGTTGTTCGTGGTGAAGCTGATGACAATTTAATATATAGCAAAGGTGTTTATGGACAAGATAATGATTTTCATGACTTGTTTTTTGACCAAAGCGGTCAAATTATTAATTCACCGAGTTCCTATGAAAGAGAGCAATTTATGTTTGATTCACATGTAAAAGGGCAATATGATTCTGAATATGACATCTATAGTTTAAGTTATAATGGGATGAGTGCAAGTTTTTACGTAAATAAGAATATGGAAATTGTAAAACTTTATAACGATCAAGCCATAAATATTCATTACAATGCCACTGAAAAGTTCTTCACAGTTTATGATGATAAAGGATATAAATACGTATTTAAAGACAAAGAGACAACTTCCGAGACTAGAATGTCATATAATTTGTTAAGAGTTGGCGGATTTGACATACCCGTTGAATCTCAAAATCCGGCATTTATAAGTTCTTTTAACATTTCAGAGGTATATGATAATAATAACAATTTGATTATAAAATATAACTACGAAAATGTTAATGAAGTTTTTGAAAATAAATCCAAGTCAATTTATAACGCACTAAGTCCTACTGAAGGAAGTTATCCTGAACTTGCTTGTACAGCAATAACTGCAAAGGATGTTATGATGCCATTATCATCGCTAAGAATCTCTAGACTAACTATTAATACTAAAAAATTAAGTTTGATTGAAATAACGGGAGTAGCAGATGTATATTTTAACACAATTTCAGATAGACAGGAATATATTTCAGGGGGTACAAGATTAGACGAGATAATCATTGAGAATAAAAATAATAAACAAATAAAGAGATTAAAGCTCTTTCAAAACTACGTGGGCCAAGGGAATAGATTGTTCTTAAATAAGCTGTCTGAGATTTTAACAAACACTCAATCACCATTACCCTCGGAAATAATAAGCACAGAGTTTTTCTACAACAATAGCAACGAGCTCCCTCAACGATTTTCGGAGGAAAAAGACCAATGGGGCTATTATAATGGAGGTATGAATAATTATCGAGTTGATGAATCAAAATGCATCTATGGCACATTACAAAAAATGATGCTCCCCACAGGTGGTTGCTACATCTTTGAATTTGAATCGAATAGTTATTCTTACATTGGTAATGAAGAGCAAGATCAATTTATTAACGAGAAAAACGTTAATCCACATCAAAAATCATTTAATTATCTTGGTTATTCGATGGAAAGTACAAATGAACATAATGTATTTTATTTGCCTTTTGACCAAGATGTTGATTTTAATATATTATTAACAGGACAGACTAATCCTTTAACAAATAAAAAATTTTGGCAATTTAATTTTCTCCCAATAAATCTGCCCGAACCAACAGGTAGTTCAATCGAAATTGCATCTGTTTTAGGAGATTTAGAAATCGATGTTTCACGATACAGTAAATCTATCATATTCGAAGAGATTGACCCCAGTTTAGTTTCCAACTCATACTACAAAAAAATACATTTAAAAAAAGGTTATTATGCAATTAAATTTCTACAATCCGGCACGGAAAGTCTCGCTACAGGACCTATAAATTATAATTTATTAATTAATTATTTAAAATTGACTAATAATTTTAAATATATACCAGGTGGAGGTTTAAGGATTAAAAACATTGCTTATTTCAAAGACGGGACAACAACTCAAGATTATTACAAAAATTTGGAACAAAATTTAATTAATTATGTTCCAGATATAGAAAAAAAATATAGTTATAATTTTAACACAAATTCCAACCAATCGAGCGGTTCCCTTGCATTTAGCAACTCACTCTTTAATTATATTACAACTAAAAGTCATATTCTTCAATGTGCAGGATCAGGACTAGGAGGAACCTTACCCCGATTTTTAGAATTTAAAGCAATATATGAGGTAATTACTGATTATAACAATTTACCTGTTGTTGCCACAAAAGGTTCAAGTGTTGGCTATAAAAATGTTAAAGTATCTACTAATATTATGGAAATTACAGAAGGTCAAGATGGAATAGGAAATTTATTATACTTGTTTAATGATAGTGATTTGAATGGTACTACTGAATATGAATATACTTCTCCCATAGATTATCCTGAACCAAATATAAATTTTGAGTACCCTTTTACTAAAACACCAAATTTTGATTATAAAAGAGGTTTATTGACTAAGATTAACATCAAGGATACAAATCAAAATGTGTTACAGGAAACAATAAACGCCTATGGTTTTGAGGAACACATGGTTTCAAGTGGGATACAAATATTTTCTCTAATAGGTTGTGGATGGTTTGAAATAGTAGATAATTATTATTTTTATTTGCTAAACAGTCAACAAAATTATGGTTGTAGTGAGGCTTTCTTCCCATCTATCGTAGATTTCAGGTCTATAAATAATGCAGTCGGATGGTCTAAACTAGTTAGTAGCACAACTAAGGAATATTTTGAGATTGGTAATAATCCCCCAGTGTTAGAGAGAACAAGTAACTATAGTTATAACCCGATAAATTTTCAAGTCGCAGAAAAATCAGAGACAGACAGTAATGGTGAACAACTAGTCACAAAATACTTTTATCATACAGGAAACTCAATTTATTCTCAGAACAGAATTTCTGAAATTGAAAGAATAGAAACATATAAAGGCTCTTCTTTACTCTCAACAAATAAAATAAACTACAGTAATAATTGGTCAATAAATCAGTCATATTTGCCTCAGACAATTTCTTCTTCAAAAGAAAACAATTCTTTAGATGTAAGAATAAGATATATTGAATACGACCAGTACTGCAACCCCTTGGAAGTCCAACAAGAAAATGGGGTATCTATAAGCTATATCTGGGGCTATAACCATACCCAACCCGTTGCCAAAATAGAAAACATAGACTATAACAGTATTCCACTTAATCTAAGAGCTGCCATCCATTCTGCTACTACAGAATCGGCCATGGTTTCTGCACTAACTGCTCTTCGGAGCGATTCCGCTTTAGCCAATGCTATGGTGACCACTTACACCTATATTCCCCTTGTCGGTATCAAAACCATGACCGACCCCAAAGGCTACAAAACCACCTACCATTACGACAACTTCAACCGATTAGAAAAAGTCACCGATATGGAAGGAAATATTTTAAGTGAAAACCAATACCATTACAGAACGCAAAACTAAAGAGTCATGAAGAAATTATATATATTATTGTTAGTCCTTCCTGTTTTAGTTTTTGCACAGGATCAGAATTATATCAAAAACACAACTTATAAAGTTCCAACAACGAGTTCAATATCCAATCCTTCAGCCAATCAGGCCGCTGTGACTGTTCAATATTTTGATGGACTGGGTAGACTTATCCAACAAGTGGCTCACAAACAATCCAACACAGGAAAAGACATTATTGTACACACGGGTTACGATGCTTTTGGTCGTCAAACCAAAGAGTATTTACCTTATGTGCGTTCAAGTGCTTCGCTGAATTTTGACCCTTCCGGGGAAGGAAATACAACGAGCTTCTATGCCACGAACAACACCTCACTCACAGGTAATCCCCATTTTGAAACCACCGGTAATCCCTACAGTGAAAAGGAGTTGGAAGCCTCCCCACTTTCAAGAGTGTTTGAGCAAGCCGCTCCGGGTGACCCTTGGGAGAAAGCCAGTGGGAAAACCATCAAGTTTGATTATCAGACCAATGAGGCTAACGAGGTGGTTTATTTTAAAGCCAACACCACTTGGTCTACAACCTTTGGTTTATACACCATTGCGTTAGTGAAAGACGGACATTATGCCGCCAACGAATTGTATAAAACCATCACCAAAGATGAAAACTGGACCTCTGCTTCAGGGCATAACAATACTACCGAAGAGTTTAAAAACAAACAGGGTCAGGTAATTTTAAAACGAACCTATGCCGATATAGATGCGGTAACAGAAGTTCCACATGACACGTATTATGTGTATGACATTTATGGCAATCTTACTTATGTGATACCACCAAAAGTAGATGTAAGCCAAACCATAAGCCAAACCATTTTAGACGGCTTGTGTTACCAATATAAATACGATTCCCGCAACCGATTGGTTGAAAAGAAACTACCTGGTAAGCAATGGGAGTTTATGGTGTATGACAAACTGGATAGAGTGATTGCTACCGGACCGGCTTTGTCACCATTCACAAACCTCACGTCAACGGGATGGCTCATTACTAAGTATGACCGATTTAATCGACCTATTCTAACGGCCTGGTTGCCCACTACGGTGAGTGCAAGCACTCGTAAAACCACGCAAGATGCCCGAAATAGCCAGACTACCAATTTTAGTGAAAACAAAATCAATACCACCAGTAATACAACCGTAAACGGTGTGGCCTTTCGCCATACCACAGTGGCATGGCCAACCTCGGGTTATCATGTGCTGAGTGTGAATTATTATGACAATTATAACTTTCCCAATGCTCCCACCTCCATTCCTTCCACAATAGAAGGTGAGGCGGTTTACTACAACAACACGACAAAACCCATTGGGTTAGCCACGGGAAGTTATGTGCGTGTGCTAGAAACCAGCACCCTATATAAATCGGAAGTGAGTTATATGTTGTATGACCAAAAAGGAAGAGTCTTGCAAACCAGATCCTCCAACTTTTTAGGAGGCTATACTCAAGTAGACTCGAAGCTTGATTTTT
>NZ_JBIIVK010000041.1:0-34187 GCF_044339515.1 Flavobacterium sp. | reverse complement strand
AAGGTAAAAAAACAGACCCAAAAGGTTATACCAAACGCACCTACCGCAGTAGTGAAAGTGATTGTAAGAAGTGTCCACTTCGAGAGCAATGTTGTGGAATGAAAACTAATTTCAAGAAGATAGACGATAGCATCCACAAAGAGCTTTATGACAAGATGCACCAAAAGCTCACTCAAAACCCCGATTATGCCAAACGAATGGTCAAGGTGCGAAGTAAAACCGTTGAACCCGTTTTGGGAACGCTGATTAACTTTCTCAACATGAAGCGAGTCAATACCCGAGGAATAAAACAAGCCAACAAACATGTTTTGATGGCCGCTATGACGTATAACTTGAAGAAATACCTCAAGTTTATTGGCAAAAAACCAAAAAGCCAAGCCCAAGTTGTATCAATCAATCAAGGGAAGGTAAACACTTCTATAAAAGTCACTTTTTTGAAGTTAAAACGAACGTTTTTACGTCTACATTTTTTAAACAACAACATCTTTAATCCAAAAATAAACCTCGCTTAGAAAGCACTAAACGAGGTTGTTTTTTATGATTAGATTGAAAATTTAGTTTTTTGAAGGGGTTGTGCAACGGTTACCCATGTTAGGTGCTGGCTTTATTTTCGGAAGGTTTCTATTGTAAACGTTGGTCTACCTAGTTCACTCCAAGTTTGTTCGGCAATGAATTCTTCCTTAAAGTCTTTAAAGTATTCTCCCATCATTCCAATGATTTTAAATTTTGGCACAAATATTCCTATGAACTTTATCAAGCCAATTTGAGTTTCTGAAACCTTTAAAGGAGGGGTGAATGTTTTACTATATCTTACCAAAGCGTCATGCATGGTGATGGCTTCAGGTCCTTGCATTATATAATCTTTATTTATTTCAGTATTTGTGGTTATTGCTTTAACAACCATTTTAGCATAGTCTTTTCCTGCTATCCAATGAATGGGATACTTTATTGTTTTAAAACCATTTAATTTATTACCTTTTTGAAACATCAATTCAAGGCTTTCCATAAACCATGATGGGTGGAAAAAAGTATAAGGTATTCTTGATTGTTTAATTAGTTCTTGTCCTCTACTTCGTATTTCATTGACGAAAATAGTTTTTCCTTGAGGAAAGTCTTTGCGATATGCACCTAATCCTGAAATCTTAAATATTTTTTTGATACCGTTTTGCTCACAAGCCTTGAGGATGTTTCTTACACCGTCAAATTCAGGCTGAAATTTGCTGTCGGGATATTCTGTTGAAAGGTTCAAGTATACGTAGTCTACATCTTTTAGTCCACTTATTAAAGATTGCACATCTTCAAGGTCAGCTTTAATAATTTCAACTTCTGATGGCAGTAACTTTTTTGCCTTTTCAATATTACGAACCAAAGCTTTAACTAAAATACCGTTTTCAACCATTTCATTAATTACCACTGAAGCTAAACGACCTGTTGCTCCTATAACTGCTACTTTTTTCATATCCTATTTCTTTTGAGTATTTATTCTGTAGCCTAAATGAATTCCACCCCAGAATTGGAATTGTTTATATTCAAATGAATTTCCATTTGTAAATGCTACGTCCTTTGCGAAAGCGTATAATGGGGCAATAAACGGTGTGAAATAAAAGCCGTTCAAATATTCCCGTTGCTTTTTAAATGGCATAATTCTATAACCAATCCTTAACCCAGCCAACAATTGGTCATTGGTTATTTTTTGATTATAGTTATTTTCTATTTCGTCTATGGAGTATATTACAACAGGGCCAACAAACAAACCATTGTTGTTCTCTTTGAAAAAATAGTCAAGGTCAAATGCTACTCCAAGCATGTTTTGTTTGAAGTCCTTATTGCCATGTATAAATTCAGGCAATTCCGATTTATACGGAACTAGACGAATAGCCCAATGAGGGATAGAATATCCAAAGTTGAAGTTGTAACCTTTAGTAAAAAACGAAGTTGGATCCGTTTCAATTTCAAAGGATCTTGTTTGTGCATTGGAGTTTTTAACTCCAAACAACAGAAGAAATGCTGTTGTTACTATAGTTATTTTTTTCATTTTTACAGTGTTTAATATTTACACTGCAAATGTCAATACAATAAAAATCTTGTAAATTGATGTATGGTAAGAAATGGTTTTATCCCGAAATTTCTTTTCTTATTCGGCTCAAACTCTCAGGTGTGATGCCTAAATAAGAAGCTATCATAAATTGGGGAACTCGTTGAATTAATGAAGGCCTTTCCTTTATGAAGTCTAAATAGCGGTGTTTAGCGTCATCCTTTACCAATGAAACGCTGCGTTTTATCAAATTTATGGTAGAACGGTCTGCAATAACCTTTCCTAATTTCATAAAGCTGAATGAAGAATTGAATAGTTTGTCTAAATCTTCAAATGATATTTTAAGTGTCTCTGTGTTTTCAAGTGTCTGAATAAAAAAGGCAGATTTGCTTTGAGACAAAAAACTCCCAAGATCAACTACAAAGTCATTTTCTGCAGCAAATTGTCGGATATGTTCCTTTCCGTCATAGAGTAAATATGATTTAGTCAGCCCCGAATTAATGAAATATAGATTTTTACAAATCTGTCCTTCTGAAAGTAGGTTTTCACCTTTTTGAAATGAAGCAGACTTAAAGTAATTAAGTGCACTACTTATTTCACTTTCGGGAATGTCAACCAAGTAGGTCAGAATTTGCTTTAATTGTAATAGTCTTTGTTCCAATGTTATTTAGTCTGTTTTTAAGCTTGCACCTAACTAGTAAATATACGCAAGTTTATACAACTTTTTTTATTTATCAAAAGAACAAGTTCATTTTTGTGATTTATTCATTTACAGCGTGTTCTGGATTTAGGTTAAAGTAGTTTTTTCGGGTTTTCTTCCACATTCATTCCACATTTGTTCGGAAAACTG
The DNA here is from genome assembly GCF_044339515.1 of Flavobacterium sp. Lineage (GTDB taxonomy): Bacteria > Bacteroidota > Bacteroidia > Flavobacteriales > Flavobacteriaceae > Flavobacterium. The sequence continues at coordinate 31,302 of NZ_JBIIVK010000041.1, read as the reverse complement.
TCTTGTCCTAAAATAGCTATACACAAAAAAAGTGTATATGGAACACCAAGATCAAGAGATTTATGCTTTACGAGAGCACAAGCAGAGCCGTTTTGACAAACGCTTAATTTTAAAAATCGTCAAAGAAGTTGAAAATGGACTTCCCAGAAAAGAAGCACTTCGGATTTATGATTTAGGGAAAACATCGTTAGATAGTTGGATGCGTTACTTTGGCTCACCCGATTACCATGAAAATATTAAACGAAGAAGCTATTCAAACCTTCAGAAGCGAACAATTGTCACGGCCATTGAACAAGGAAGATTGACCATTAAGGAAGCTAAAACGGCTTATAATATTAAGGATGAGCGATTAATTCGTAAATGGATTAAGCAATATCAATCAGAAAAAGTCGAAATTTGTATTGAAAACACTTCTCCAATGGCTAAAGAGAAATCATCTTTAAAAGATTTAGAAAAAGAAGCTTTGCAAAAAGCTTTACAAGAAGCAGAGCTTAAAATAAAAGCCTTGAACACGCTAATTGATGTAGCCGAAGACCAACTTAAAATTGATATTAGAAAAAAGTCTGGTGCCAAGCAGTCTTAAAAATGAAACAAGACTTCCCTAAGATAGGAATAGCTGTTTTATGTCGATTGTTTGGCAAAACAAGGCACGCTTATTACGATAGTTTATGGCGAAAAGAGAGTAGTTTAGTCAAAGAAGATGTTATCCTTCAAGAAGTAATTAACATCAGAAAAGACTTGCCGCGACTGGGAACTAGAAAGTTACACTATGTAATACAAAATAAGTTGATCTCCCATCAAATATCTTTTGGCAGGGATTATTTATTTGATTTATTGTCAGAGCATAAACTGTTGATTCGTCAAAGAAAAAGAAAAGCTATAACCACTGATTCTAGACATTGGATGAGAAAATATAGTAATTTGGTAAAAGGACTTGCAATAACAAGACCAGAACAGGTTTGGGTAAGTGATATTACTTATATCCGATTAACCAATCAATGGGGCTATCTAAGTTTAATTACAGATGCGTATTCTAGAAAGATAATGGGCTATAGTTTTCGTCAAGACCTTGCTGCTGAAGGTTGCATTGAAGCCTTGAAGATGGCTCTAAATAATAGACTGTATAATGAATCAATCATCCATCATTCTGATAGAGGTTCACAGTATTGTTCTCACAACTATATTGATTTATTGCTAAAAAACAAAATCGGTATTAGCATGACCGAAAATGGAGATCCATATGAAAATGCATTAGCAGAAAGAATAAATGGTATTATTAAAACAGAATTTAATCTTTACTCTAGCACCTTGGGTTTTGACCAAACAGGATATCAAGTAAGTAAAAGCATTAAGTCTTATAATGAATTAAGACCTCATGCAAGTTGTGATTATTTAACCCCTAACCAAGCTCATTTGAAATCAGATAAATTAAACAAACGATGGAAGAATTATAATGGAAGTTTTAATTATGAAAAAACAGTTGTATAGTATTTTTAGGATTAAGAATTATATTTGTATAACTATAATAGGATTTATTTAATAACCTGTATAGTTATTTTAGGACGGGTCAAACACCCCCTTTTTCCGAAGCCCGTTCGAACAAGTATCGAACAAATACCGAACAAAACCCCTCTAAAAGTCAAGAAAATCGTCATTTTCACTCAAATGGTGTCAAATGGTGTCAAATCCAGTCAAATGCCGTCAAAAGAAAAGACAATGTATAGTTTAAAAAAGTTGTTTTTTAGTGAGAAGTTCAACAGAAGTAATGACTAATCGTAAGCCATAATTTGCACCAGTCTGGAAAAAATTTTTATTTTTTCAGCCTTTTCCTTATTTTTACGGTTAAAAAATTGTAGAAAAATGAAAAAAATTACATTATTCATTTTAGTGCTTTGTTGTGTCCAATTCAGTTTTGCACAGCAGTATAGGCAAATTCCCGCCTCTCATGTGCAACACCCGGAGTTGGGAAAACATCCCAAAACATCGGGATTTCAAGATGTTGCTTACGAATTAGTGCATTTGCGAAGCGAGTATGCAAAGACGTATTTGAATACCAATAAAACCAAAACCACAGTTCAATCCGCATCGCCGCTTCATTATCAAGACGAAAACGGATTTTGGTTGACCAAGGAAAATCGCATCAGCAATCTAGCCAATCAATTGGTGTATCCTGTTCAAGACCCTTATGTTCAATTTGATAAAAATGAACAAGTTTTGTCACTTTTTAATCGGGATAACGAAATCAAGTTGGGCAAGGAAGTTCAATTTCTTTTTGTGGATGCAAACAACCAACTCCTCAAAAAAATCGGAAATACAACGACGCAACCCACTATTGAATCGTCCAATATATTGAATTTTACAAATTATGTACAACACATCGATAAGCGATATACCTTCTATAATCATGCAATAAAGAGCGATTATATCCTTAACAACAAAGAGCAATTTCCAACATCCTTCAACAAATTCATTATTGAAGAACAACTGGAACTTCCCACCGGATTTTCCTTTAAAATGGGGTACAATTCTGCACAAAAAATCAATCAATTGTTTATTGTAGATGCCAACGGACAAACTGTTTTTTCGTTTCATCATCCGATTGTTTCTGATGCAAAACCCGTTGAAAAAAAGTTCAGACATACGTTTGTACCTTATGAAGCGGTATATGAAGTGATTCCACAAGCGGGCAATCGCTATACGTTGCAAACCATTATTGAAGCTGCTTATTTAACCGCACCGGAACGCGTTTATCCCATCACCATCGACCCCGTGATTTCGATTGAAAACAATGCCATTGTCAACACTTGTTTTGCTCCTAATTTTCAGCAAAGTACCTTACAAGTTGCTGTTCCGGCGGGTCAAACGGTTTTGTATTCCGACATTAATTATGATTTTATAGCTACTGCCGGCACTGATGCCTGGATTTCAGACCAACGTAGTTTTGTTTCGGGTCCGAATGGAGAGACCGCTGTTTTTTCGGGAACAGGTGATCAAGGAGGTTCTTTTACGTATACCATCAACAATAGCGATATTGCTAATGTGACGTCAACCGGTACAATAGATTTTACTTTTCATTTTTCACGAGTTTGGGGTGGCTCCGGTTGTAATGCTACCTTTAATTTTGTTAACCGAAGAGAAGTTAGTGTAACCTATGGAACATTGGAATTTGGCGATGGACCAATTTTTATCAATGAATATTCAGCGTCCAACAGAAGCTTTACCGATGGATTTGGCAGAACCGAGGATTGGATAGAACTGTATAATGCTAATCCGGATACCTATTTTAATTTGGCAGGTTATCATTTGAGTAATGATGCAGCAGATCCTACTAAATGGCAAATTCAAAACGGTGTGATTCCACCGAATAGTCGTGTATTGGTCTATTGTACTCGAAGAGATGTTTCCTCCGGAACGGTTTTGTATTCAAATTTTAACTTGACGCAATTGCGACCCGATCAAATTGTATTGGCCGACCCTAACGGAGTGGTTTTGGAATCACTTGACATGTTTGTTACCCAAACCAATCATTCCTATGGAAGAAGCACAGACGGAGCCAATACGTGGCAAGTCTTCACTGCTCCAACTCCCGGCGGAACCAATTCGGGCGGTTTTACCACTTATACGACTAAACCGACCTTTGATTTACAACCCGGACGATACCAAGGTTCTGTAACGTTTACGTTGACTTCCACCGGTGAAAATGAAGTGATTCGATATACCACAAACGGTTCAACACCAACCAATACATCTCCGTTGTATACGGCTCCTGTTACATTGAATGCCACAACGGTTGTGAGGGCACGTGCTTTTAGTTCAGACCCAACAATTTTACCCGGTTTTATAGAAACCAATACTTATTTTATCAACGAAAATTCTACTCTTCCCGTATTTTCATTTGCCGGTGATGCTAATTTGTCGCAATTATTCGGAGGTAATGATTCCTTACGACCCTTAGCTCATTTTGAATATTTTGAAAACGACGGAACGTTCATCGATGAAAACTTAGGTGATTTTGACAAACACGGGAATGACTCATGGAATTATCCGCAACGCGGTGTTGATTTTGTTTCTCGTGATGACCACGGTTACAAAAGACGCCTGGAACATCAGTTTTTTGAAACATCGAATCGAACACGTTTTTCCCGTTTGATGGTAAAAGCGGGTGCCAGTGATAATTATCCGTTTGAAGCGGATGGAGCCCATATTCGAGATCCATTTATTCAAACGTTATCACAAAAAATTGGTTTAGACTTGGATGAAAGAAGTTCTACACACATTTCTTTATTTGTAAACGGTGCCTATTGGGGCGTTTATGATTTAAGAGAAAAGGTAGATGATAACGATTATACCGACCATTACTACGGTCAAGATCACACATTCAATGGAAGTGATGTTTACCTGCAATACATCAAAACGTGGGGTGGAACAGAAGCGGAATTCGGAAATGCTCCTGCCATTTCAGACTGGACTAGTTTAGTGCAGTACGTTCAAGACAACAATATGGGCGAGGCCCAACATTTTGATTACGTAAACAGTCAACTTAACATTAACAGTTTAATTGATTATTTTGTGATTAATTCGTTTGTGGTATCACGCGATTGGTTGAATTACAACACCGGTTGGTGGCGAGGATTAGACCCTAGTGGAGAAGCCCAAAAATGGCGGTACACTCTTTGGGACATGGATGCCGCATTAGGTCATTATATTAATTTTACCGGTATGCCGGATGTTTCCGCTACAGCCGATCCGTGTCAGGTAGAAAATTTGAATGTGGGCGACGGTCACACCCAAACCCTTAGAAAATTAATTCAAGAAAACCCGGCTGCCCGTCAAATGTATGTGACACGCTATGCCGATTTGCTTAACACCCATTTATCATGTGAAAACATACTACAGCTTTATGATGAAATGATTGCTGTTATTGCTCCCGAAATGCCGAGGCAGATTGCCAGATGGGGAGGAAACATGACGCAATGGCAAACTAATGTTGCAGATGCCCGTGAATTTTTATCTACCCGATGTGCGTATTTAATGAATACAGGAATAGGGGAGTGTTATAATTTAACTGGCCCTTTTGCTACCACCTTTAATGTGCAACCCGCTAATACAGGAAGAATAAAAATGAATTCAGAGTGGTTGGCAAGTTATCCGTTTCAAGCTCAGGTTTTTGGAAACATTGAAACCCTTTTAAAAGCCGAAGCCAATAGCGGATTTGTGTTTAGCCACTGGGAAGTGGATGGAGCGGTAATTCAACCGAATGAAGAAAATCCGGATATTGTTTTACAATTATCACAAGCTACACAAGTAACCGCTCATTTTATTGATCCTACTCAAACGGGTGACGATTTGATTTATTATTGGCATTTTAATGCTTTTGATAACCCTGAAGATGTGACTACGATTCCGGCCGATTACCAATTAATTGAAGAAGCAGCTCCATTGATGACCTATAACGGAACCGGAGAGAGAGACATTGATTCTAACAATGAAGGTTCTGAAATCAATTTACATTTGGGTGAAGCCGCCGGAAGAATTGCCAGAGTTCGCAATCCTTCTGTCAACAGAAGTTTGGTATTTGACTTGCCAACAACTGGTTATCAAAACATCAAATTTGATTATGCTGTGATGCGAACCAACCAAGGGCAATTGAAAAATATTGTTTCCTACAGTTTGGATGGTATCAATTTTACGCAAGCAGGATTAACCACTACCGAATTTGATGTACTTACGACTTTTAATTTAATACAATTGGATTTCACCGCTATTCCGGGTGTTAATAATAACCCTAATTTTAAAGTTAGGATTACGTTTGAAGGAAATACTATTGCCTCCAACGGAAACAACCGATTTGATAACATCACGTTAAAAGGGATTCCATTGCCGTTGAGTGTGGACAACCCAACAATTACCCAGTTGCAATTGTTTCCGAATCCGGCCAAAAACGAAGTGAATCTTATCAGTGCAAAACCTGTTCAAAAGGTGGAGGTTTTCACCCTTTTGGGTCAATCCGTTTCCACGTTAACGATAGATGCAACAACACAAGCAACAATTCCAACAGCCAACCTTTCTGATGGTATTTATTTGTTACAAGTGAGTGGCGAGAATTGGAATGATACGTTTAAATTAGTGATTAAGAAATAAGTTTTTTATCAGAATTATAAAAAGGGTTTAGCTTTTATCGAAAGTTAAACCCTTTTTTTGATGTCTTTTTAAAATATTAAATTTTACCTTGTTTCTTTTCTTGTTTACTTACAAGATTATTGATGCATACTGATGAGACTTTGGTAGCAAGGGGGCAGTTATTAGCTCAACTGTTTATTGTATAAAACGTTCTATTATCTGTTCCATGTTTTGTTATTAGATTTAGTTCTGTCGCTTTTTTCAAATCTCTCGATGCGGTCGCAGTTGAAATAGCTTTGAATGTTTTCATATAATCTTTTCTGGTAAATTGATTTGATGAAATTTTTAAAAAATAGTCGATTCTGTCCATATCTCTCAGTGTGCGATTTGTAAAATTTAAAAGTTCACCAAGTGATCGGTCAATTACTTGTAACATATATTCTATAAACAAAGTTGAATTTCCGGCTTTGTCACTTAATGCTAAAGATTCGTAATATTCTTTTTGGGTTTTGTTGATTAAACTTTCAAAAGGTAAAAACTCGAAAACCGGATATTTTTCCATTAGAATAACTGTTTGCCACAATCTTCCGATTCTTCCGTTTCCGTCAAGAAATGGATGGATGAATTCCATTTCGTAATGAAAGACACAACTTTTTATCAGCGTTATTTCATCTGATTTTTTCAGATAAGTAAATAAATCTTTCATCAAAAATGGAACGTTAGCATAAGGTGGGGCAACATGAGCAACTTCAACACCTTTTACAATTCCAACGCTTTTCGTTCTATATTTTCCCGGATTAGTAATTAATCCTTTCATCAGTAATTGATGTGCTTTTAGAAATGATTTTTCATCAGTTGATGTAAAACTTTCTAAGTTTTCATATACTTTAATTGCATTTAAAACTTCTGTTACATCTTTTTCAGGACCAATAACTCTTTTGTTTTCCAGTAGAGCAGTAATCTGTTCTTGTGAAAGCGTGTTTCCTTCAATTTGTAAAGAAGAATGAATGGTCTTGATTTTATTTTGCTTGCGTAGGGTGGGAGATTGCTTGTTTAAATAAGTAGCATTTACTTCGCCAATCTTTTCAGAAATTGCAGTTACACGTTTTAAAATGGTCTGAGTTATTTCATAGGGTGGTTTCATTAATGCTATCATTTGATGCTATCAAAGATATAAATTTTGTCCGGAATATCAAAAGCTACAGCTCATAACTCATCGCAAACCCCGATATCCGAAGTTTGCACGATTCTATGCGAAGGTCTTCCTTATCCAAAGTTGGCACATGCTCTGCGAAGGTCTGTGACTTCGCAGCAAATATACAATTCCAATTTTTATTATATTTGATTAAATTAATGAATATGGAAGAAGGTTATGTCATTAGAGATCAAAAACTACCGCATTTTATAACTATTACTGTAGTGGATTGGATTGATGTATTTTCAAGAAAAGTGTATCGAGACGAAATCATTGCTTCTTTGGATTATTGTATCAAAAATAAAGGAATGGTTTTATACGGCTATGTGATCATGAGCAATCACATACATATGGTTGTTCAATCGAGCGAGGGGAAGTTGTCTGATTTGATTCGTGATTTTAAGAAATATACAGCCAAAACAATTTTAAGCAAAATACAATCAGAACCGGAAAGCAGAATGGAATGGATGTTAGAACGTTTTAGATTGGCAACTGAAAGTCATTCCAGAAATAAAGTGTATCAATTCTGGCAGTATGGCAATCATCCGGAAGAAATTTATACCAATCCGTTTATGTGGTCAAAATTAGATTATATTCATTTTAATCCTGTACGTGCTGGATTAGTTGAAAAAGCGTCACATTATTTGTATTCAAGTGCTTCTAACTATGTGAATGATGTTGGCTTGGTCTGTATAGAAAAAGCCGACAATCCTATTGTTGATGTGATGAATGTAAATAATGTGCAAAGGTATGATTGGTATTAAAAAAAGGAAGTGTTTTGCTGCGAAGTCACAGACATTCGCAGAGCATGTGCTATCAAAGAAGACTTAGGGCAGCTGGGCTTGGTCTGTATAGAAAAAGCCGACAATCCTATTGTTGATGTGATGAATGTAAATAATGTGCAAAGGTATGATTGGTATTAAAAAAAGGAAGTGTTTTGCTGCGAAGTCACAGACATTCGCAGAGCATGTGCTATCAAAGAAGACTTAGGGCAGCTGGGGGAGTGTTTTGCTGCGAAGTCACAGACATTCGCAGAGCATGTGCTATCAAAGAAGACTTAGGGCAGCTGGGGGCAACGTGCTAATGATTAGACTTCGGGCAGCTTGGGGAACATTTTACCCGAACACTTTTCGGAGCTGGAGTCACAGACGTTCACAGAGCAACTTGTTATTAAGCAGACTTCGGGCAGCTGGAGCTAGATAAGCATCTGTTAGCATTTTTTATTCACTTTTCTGCAACACAATTTTCCAAGCCACTTATAATTCTGTTGATTGTATTAATGATTTTCGGAAAAGAGTAAATAAGATTTTTTAAATCTTCTTCTACGTCTTCATGATATATTATTATTTGTTTTCCGTAATTTTTTGTACCAGTGTAATTTAAAGTTGTTTTCTTTCTAGAATAGCTATTTACATAGTTTGGATCCAAATAAAGAATAGTATGAGCAACCAAATTTCTTATGATTTGGATATATTCTAAATCTCCAATCAATTCTTTGTAAAAAGTATCTGCTGGAATTTTCCCTTCTTTTTTTAAAGAAGCTAAAATATATTTTTTGGTGTCAAAAGTAATTTTATCAGAAACTATGTATCTAAAAAAATCATTTTTTTTACTTTCCTCTGCAAAATATTCAACTAAAATTTTAGAAATTAAAAACTCAACTGTGATGGTGGTTTCTAAAATTCTACCCCTAATTTTTTCAGAATCTTCTCTAATTAAATTTATTTTTTCTTCATTGTATGGATTTTCCATGTGAGTGTTTTGAAATAACTGCTAGTTGTTGGGTTTGTAAGCCTGAAATTTTAGAATTAGTACTGATATCAAAATTTCAAAACAAACTTAAATTAAGGTCCAAAACCCTAATTTCATACAATCGCTGTTAGGTTAGTGTCAGTTTTTTATTTTTTCGTATTCTTCCGCTTTAAGTATGATGGTTTTTATTTTCAACTTCTGAAAAGTTTTTTCTGCTTTATATTTACATCTATCATCATTTGTAATAAAAAAATCACAATGCGAAGCATAAAATGTATGTAATGCATCGTCAAACATATTATTAAAGTTACTATCAGTCTTGTATCCTTGTAAATCATATTTATAAAATGTTTCAATAATTTTTGAATAAGCATTATTTTCACTTGTTTTTGATTTTGGCTCATACAATTCAGAAATTTCGAATATATCTAAATGCTTTGGTAATCCTTCAAAATTCGATTTTATTGATTTAAGCATTTCGGGATTATTTCTGTGTTTAGTTAAACTTTGAACTAAATAAGCTTTAAAGGACTTATACAAACTATAATCAGATTTTAATCTACTTTGGAAATCAAAAATATCTTCCATTAAAGCCAATTGATTGTTTTCTATTCTTGATTTTGGATACATTATTCCAAATAATGGATCAATCGAATATGCTTTTTTAAATTCAGGAGGTAGTGGAAATAACTTATATAATTCAGCTAAATTCGGTGCGTGTGGTATTTCTTCAAATTTTAAAACTTCAAGAAATGAAGTTGGTTCAAATTTCCATTCATTTTTTTTCTCTTCAAAGAATTCTTCTATTTTTCTGAAATGCCAAGTTGTTTCATTTCTTCCCCAGTATTGGCATATACATAAATCGTTAGTTAATTTTTTAATATAGTTTAAATGTCCATCAATATAATTTGGGTTTTTCTGAAAACCTCTGAATAAATCGTTAAGATGAGCGTTTGAATATGGAACAATAATTTTCTTTTCAAGAATTAAGTTTTCTATTTCTCTATATATTATTTTTTCTGAATCTTCTAATTTTTCTTTTTTTTCAATTCTGTCGAATATGTTTAAATCTATATATACATTCATCTCGTTATTGTTTATAGCTTGTGCTATTTTTCTTTTGATAAAATAAAAATATAACTACTATATGGATCTCTTGAATTAAATCCTTCATGCGATTCAAAAAGTGTTTGTTCTAAATTCCAACCAAGCTTAATGCAATAATTAAGAGCATCAACTTGAGAAATAAATTGTATAATTTTTCCTTCTTCATTTCGTATTAAATCAGCCACTGTGTTGTCATTCATTTTATGTGAAGAATTAAATTGACCGTCGTTTAATCTTGCAGGTCCATTTTCGTCTGGAGCAGTTCCGTTTGACATGCCTTTAGCCCAATATGTTAAAATTGCGTATTTTTTCATAATTATATGATGATTTATAGATTTTTATTGAAATTTATTATAGTGATTTATAATATTTTAGTCATAATTATCACTAACTTATTTATTGTTGCTCTAAAGTATCAACTATACATACTAATATGCGTAGATTATGCCTATCTCAATATCATAGTTATTTCAACTATTTTCTTTTTTATATATCAGAATGATTTACAATACTTTAATTTCCACCACAAAACTAACCCATCCCCACCAAACCATTTTACGGATTCCCGTAAAGCACTAAAAAAATAAATGGGGGTGTTCTTGCCAACCGGCAAATTTGTTTTTGGAAATACTAAGATAGGAAAAAAGTAATTTGTTCTTACAAAAAGTAAACTTTTTTAAAAATTCACTTTCAAAAACGCATTCGGTGTCAATTCCAATGAGTAGGTATTCACTTCTTCAATCGCATTACTGTCCGGATTGAGTCGGTAGAAGCGGTTGATAATGTTGCGTTGGTTGAACAAGTTCAACACCGAAACCCCCATAAAAAGGTTGGTTTTTTTGCCCAGCTCCACCGAGTAGGCGGTGGAAAAATTCACTTGAAAATAATCGTCTAAGTTTTCTTGGTTCGGGCGGCTGTACACAATTTCCGGGTTACCGGGTGTAGGAAAGATGGGTTCGTTGCTCAACGGAATCGTGTTGGGTCGTCCGGTAAACCATTTGCTGCCCAACGCCACTTTAAGGTTGTTCCACTGATAGGTTGCCCCGAATGCCATGCTGTGGTTCACTTCAAAATTGTTGGCAAATTGAGGCGGAAGATAGCCTTCAAACGTATAATCGTTGTTGTTATAACTGTAGTTGAACCAACCGGTGAATTGGTCAATTTGTTTTTGAATAAGCACTTCAGCACCATATACCTCATATTGCCCAATGACTTTCACAAACTCCAATTGGTTTTGAAAACCCTGAGCGGAACTGGTGATGCCTTCTACTTTTTTATAAAAGGCTTCGGGATGAATGAGCCAATTGTTTTTTCGAAACACAACGCCCAACGAGGCTTGGTTGCTTTGTTGAATCGGAATACTTTCGTTATTCGCCAACACCCAACGGCGTTTTTCTACCCCTAAAAAGTCTTGTTGCAAGTCGATGATTTGCGAAGCGGTTTGGTTTTTTTGTTCCCCTGAAAGTTCCACGTTGAGGTGATCGTTCAAGGCATAATTGAGATGCAAACGCGGTTCAAGGAGAAAAAGCGACCATTTTTCAAAATAATTACCACGTGCTCCCAATCGGGCGAACAAGCGGTTGTTTTTAGAGCTGTAGTCGATTTCTGCAATCAACGCATGGCTACGCAACACTTCTTTCACGGTACGAGTGAATTGCGGAATGTTGATGTCGTCAAAACTGCGGATACCGATTTCGTTGAATTGATAACCGTTGGTGAGCATAACGGTTTCCGACAATTGATGGGAATTTTTTAACCGAATGCCATTGTCTAACACGGTGTTTTCCTGCAACAAAATTTGGTTGTTTTCCACCGATTGGTTGTTGGCATCCAATTGGTAATAAGAACTGTAAATACTCAACTCGGAACTGTTTTTGGCGTTCCAATTAGTTTTCCACGTTACATTGCCACCCAAGGTTTGCTGATTCAATTGGCTGTTTCTGGCAAGGGTTTGGTTGTTGACCAATGTACTTTCGTTGAAGGTTAATTCATTGGAAATAGCCAATGCATCAAAAAACAGTTCACTTTTTTGACCGATTTTTTGGTGGTATTGCAACGTGACATCATAAAAATAAAAGTCTTCGGTGTTGTTGTAATTGATGTCTTGGTTGTTCGTCACATCAATCACTTCCGTATTTTGAAAAATCCGGTTGAAGTAATTTTTGTAAGTAGGCGAAGCGAGCATATCGGTAAACGAACGCCGTGCTGCCACTTCAAAAGATGATTTTTCACCGGTTTTTACTTTCGTATAGAGTTCGGCATTAATCATATTGACACCAATGGTACTATTGGTATTTTCAACAGAATTACTTCGGGACGAAATATCAATCACACTCGACACACTTTCGCCATAAAAAGCCGAACTGCCGTTTTTAGACAGTTGAATCGTGTGAGCCAAATTGGGATTTAAAGCCGAAATTAATCCGTAAAAATGACCGGTTTGAAACAACCGAATGCCGTTCCATAAAAATAAATTTTGGTCGTGTGTGCCGCCGCGGACATTCACGTTGGCAATCGTTTCATCAGTGCTGATGATACCCGGAATTTGCTGCATGGTTTGCAACACATCGGGTTCCACCAATCCGGGAAGAATACCGAATTTTTTGGGTTTGATTTCAAACGTGCCTTCGGTTTTTTTGCGGATACCGGTTGTCAGATAGACTTGAGCGACGACTTCTTCTAATTCCTGAACGGTTAAATTCAATGGAAAAGTAGGGCAGTTGTCCACATAAATTTCATTGACAAGTACCGTTTTAGAGGCATAACTCACGTGATTAATTTCGATTGGATTGGAGGAAACCACCGGCAATTGAAAAAAACCTTTTTCATCGGAAAGCACATATACATTGGTTCCTGAAATGCGAATGGTTGCGTTAAAAATAGGAAGATTGGATTCGCTATCCACCAGATAGCCACACAGCGGTTTGTCGAGTTTTTGGTTGTTGGAAATGGTGATGGATTGGTCATTGACAAACTTAAACCGCAACTTGGTTTGGGTTTGAATGTAATCGATTTTTTGCTCTAACGTATTTTTGGGATTGGGAGCCGGAATTTTGAATACTAGAATCTCTTCTTCAATATAATTAAAGGTAACCTTGTGTTGTTTTTCAATGGCAACCAAAATTTCTTTTAAGGGCAAAGCTACGCCTTGGTCTTGACCAAAAAGTGTCAAAACCCAAACGAGCGAGAAGAGCAGGGTGAAAACCCCTTTGTTTAAATTCATTTACCTACTGTAAAATAAATTTGGAATCGTTACTTTTTGTTAGTTGTAAATGGTAGGTGGTGGCAATTATTTCTAAGGCAACGTCAAGGTTATTCATCGGAATGGTTCCGGAGAAGGCTTGGTTGGTTGGTTTTCCTTTGTATTCAATGTCAATGTTATACTGTCGGTTGATTTCATCCAAGATAGCTTGTAAATTTTCTTTAGAAAAGTTCACCTCTTTTTTCAACCATTCCGGTTCAAGCTTGTCGGTTTCACCGGCGTAAATCTGAGTACCGTTTTTAAACGAAATCATCATTCCTTTGGTTAAAATCACTTGTTGGTTTTGGTAATTCACTTGCACTTTTCCTTCGTAACAACTTATATCGAATCGTTTGTTTCGGTTTTTTACGTTGAATTGGGTTCCTAAAACGGAAACAGTTCCTAATTCGGTGGCTACTTCAAATTTTTTGCCTTTGGCAACTTTGAAGAAAGCTTCGCCGTCGAGTTTTAATTTACGTTCGTTGTTCCAGTTCCATTTTTTGTATTCCACGGAGGAACCGGCGTTCAGCAACACACTGGAATCGTCCGGCAGTAAAAAGGCTGTGGTGGCTCCATTAGCTGAAAACTCGGTGAAATTCGCAAAATTTTTCACGGCAAAAGTAATTCCGAATCCTACGATAAGCACCGCTGCAATGCGAAGCAACACTTTTTGGATAGAAATTGTCTTAACTTTTTTGCGTTGCAAAATGGTTTGTAGCATTTTATCGTCATCAAAAGCAGGTGTGGTTAACTCGCTCGAGTACTGTTTAATTTTTTGGTAAACGGCAAAATCCTCGGAGGCTTCAAACGCTTTGAGTTCTTCGCCTTCCAATTCATTGTTTAGCCATTTCGCTAAGGTGTATTTTTCTTCCATAGTAGTGGACTTTTAACTATAACAGGTTGGATTTCAAAAACCCTACTTAAAAAACTCAATTTCTTTTCGCAATTCTAACAATGCCAGATGCATTCGTTTTTCTACGGCTTTGACGCTGATACCTAAGGCATCGGCAATTTCGCTGTATTTCTTCCCGTCAATACGGTGCATTAAAAAGCAAGTGCGTTGGCCTTCGGTTAATTTATCGATTGCTTTTTGCAGTTTTACTTTGAATTCATTTTCTTCTAAATGAAAATCAGGGCTTTCAAACGTTTTGTCTTGTTTGGGTGCGGCTTTTGCATATTCCAATACTACTTTTTGATGAGCAATTTGATTTAAAGTAGTGTTATTGGCTATGGTATATAAATAGGATTTTGCTTTATCCAACGGAACTTTTTCGCAGTTTTCCCATAATTTGATAAACGCTTCTTGCGTTACATCTTCTGCTTGTTCTGCATTTCCGAATTTGTAATACATGAAATTGCGTAAGGCTTTAACGTGGTTTTTGAAAAAATTCGAAAAGATGAGTTCTTCACAAATTCCAGAAAGTGATGTGCTTTTCATTTACTTTTTATAAAACTTTTGTGAAAATATAAAAAAAAGGATAACCAAGGTAGGGTATTTTAATTTTAATTTGTTTCTTAATTAAATCAAACCATTATGAAAACAATTTTACTTTTTAGTGTAGCGATATTGAGCTTCCTTTTTTTAGGCTCTTGTCAAGAAGAAGAAAATACGATTGTTCAAGATACCACGCAAAATTTAAATCTGGCCTCGCCCGTTTCTAAATTTTTAGCGAGAGCCGCACAAAATAATACGTCGGTGGATAATGTGATGGACGGAACAAGTGTTTTTCGCGTGAAATTACCGGTTTCCATCAACTTGAATGACGTGGATTTAACAGTGGCAACGGAGGCAGATTACGATGAAGTGGCTGATTTAAGAAACGCTTCCGGTTCCGATGATGATGTGGTAACGTATGTGTATCCAATTACGGTTTCGTTGCGAAATTTTGAAGAGATTACGGTCAATAATTTGACACAATTGAATACGATTATAACACAAAATGAAGATTTGAGCGATATCAGTTGTGTGACGATTTTGTATCCGATTACCATTAATGAGTATGATAGTGCGAACCAGCTCGCCGATATTTTGACGATAAACAGTGATTCACAATTGATTAATTACCTGCTTAATTTAAACAGTGGTGTTTTTTATTCGATTAATTATCCGATTTCGGTAATTAACCCGAATAACCAAACCGTGGTGATTAATTCCAATGTAGAGTTAAGAGATGTGATTGAAAGTGCCATTGGTCAATGCGGTTCCAATTCGGGTTCAACGGATGATTTTATTGATGTTTTGACTACCGGCAATTGGCGTATTTCCTATTACCATGAAGGTGACGACGATGAAACGATTGTGTATAACGGTTATGTTTTTACGTTCAACACCAATAATACAATTACGATAACTAAAAACAGTTCAACTTTTACCGGAACTTGGCTATTTTATGAGGAAGACGGCGTTGATATTGTAGAAATTGATTTTGAAGATGATCCGTTAGACGATTTAGATGATGATTGGGAGTTGTTAGAGTTTTCCACTACTTTAATTCAGTTGAAAGAGGAAGGAGATAACGAATACTTGAGTTTCACTAAAATTTAAAAACAATGGACATGAAGACACTTTTTCGAAACTTTCTTTTTGGGAAAAATAACATCGTTTATTTTCTCACGCAGGCGGTGATTTGGGTTTTTAATGTGCTTTTGATTTATATCTTATTTTTTTAATTACTTAACCTATTAACCTACTTAAACATGAAAAAGTTTTTTTTAATTCCTTTATTATTCAGTGTTTTTATGCTGAATGTTGCTTCCACCTGCAGCAACGATGACGACAGTAATGACGACGATGACAATAATTCATCCAGTGCTATTATTACCCAAACACAAAATACTTTTGTAAACGGATCTTGGCGAGTGACGTTATTTTCAGAGGACGGTTCCAACCAAACTTCTCAATTTTCAGATTATGATTTTGTATTTGAAACGAATGGAACGCTTACAGCCGAAAACGGAAGTAATACAATGAGCGGAACTTGGACCACCGGAACGGATGACAGTACACCGAAATTCATCATCAATTTTAGTGTAACCAACGGCCCGTTTGAAGAAATAAGCGAAGATTGGCAAATTTTAAATACATCCGCCACCAGAGTAGAACTCAAACACGTGAGTGGAGGAGACGGGAGCATCGATTTGCTGACATTTGAGAAGAATTAATTCGGTTTTATGAAAAGTATCTTGGCTTATTTTGATGACGAATTAGTAAACACTTTTGAAAAAGAGGGTATCATAAAAAATGTTCCAAAAGACACAGAACTCATCCGCGACGGTCAATACATCAACTCGATTCCTATCGTATTGAATGGAATGGTAAAAGTGTTTACAAAATACCACGAAAAGGAATTTCTGTTGTATTATATTCAACCTACCGAAAGTTGTGTGCTATCGTTTATTGTCAGTAAAAAAAATGAGCCAAGCACTTTTTTTGCCAAAACGGAGGAAGACAGTGAAATTCTTCTGTTGCCGGCAGTAAAAGTGCAAGAATGGATAAAAAAGTATCCAAAATTTAACGCCATGTTTTTTAATCTATTTAATGAGCGTTATTTTGATTTAATCGATACATTAAATCATGTTTTATTTGATCGGTTGGATTCAAGGTTGTATTTGTATTTAAAAGAAAAAATGGATTTACACCAAACGACAATTCTAACCATTTCTCACAAAGAGATTGCCAACGATATGGGTACTTCCCGCGAAGTAATTACCCGTATTTTAAAAAAATTAGAAGCGGAATCAAAAGTGATGCAAACTTCCAAAGGCATTCAACTTTTGTAGATGTGACTTTTGTCACATTTTTTTGATTTTGATTGATTTACCTTTACTTCATTAACCAATTAAAATCAAAATAGTATGAAAGCAAACGTTGGCAACGCAGACAAATTAATCAGAATCATATTGGCTATTGTTCTTGGAACGCTCTATCTCACCAACACGGTAAGTGGCGTTTTGGGGATAGTGGTTTTAGTTTTTGCCATCATTTTAGTGGCCACAAGTTTAATTAGCTTTTGCCCCATTTATCCTTTATTTGGTATCAATACCTGTTCCCTTAAAAATAAAAAATCATGAAAAACAGCGTCATAATACTATTGTTTTTGTTTCCTTTTTTCACCCGTGCACAAGTGACTGTGGAGTGGTCCAATTATCCGGGAGGAGTTTCGGTTGCAGTTACGCCATTAGACGAAGTCTATTCGGTGAATTGGGACTATAATCCGGGTGGTGATATTACCTTAACTAAGCGAAATTCATCCGGAACGGTTTTATGGGATGTAACTTATGATAATGTAGATAACACCCGTCACGAAGTAGCCACTTGGTTGGAAACCGACAGTCAAAATAATTGCCTTGTTGCGGGAACCATTCGTTCCGGTTTTTCTAATCCGGTGAATGCCGCCAGTCTTTTAATGAAATATAATCCGCAAGGCGATTTACTTTGGCGAGTGGTGTTTGAAGATTCCTTTGAAGGTTCGTATACCAGAAAAATACTAGTTGATTCTTCAGATAACATCTATGTTTTAGGATTGGGAATGGGCGAAAACGGTTTGGTTACACGAGTTAAAAAGTTTGATGCCAATGGTGAGTCGGTTTGGACGTATTATGATACTAACGGAGTAGGTGCACCCATTAATATGAAATTGACACCAGACAATGCTTTGGTCGTTTCCGGCAGAAGCATCACCGGAATCATCAATGGATATTTAAAACTGAGTTTAGAGGGAAATTTGCTGTGGAGTAAAACAGGAATTACGAGTCCAACAGTTGGCGATATTGCGGGTGATATTTTGGGAAACACTTACCTCATTAACGGAGAAAATGTAGTTTCTAATGCCGGTAGCATTCTTGAAAAACTGAATGAAAACGGAAATTCTCTTTGGTCTGATACCAATACGATGGCAGGAAGCCGAGTGGAGGTTGGTTCCGATAATCATCCCCTCATCAGTGGTTTTCCTAATTCAGGAACGGGAGGAGCTGCTTTTATGAAATATACTTCGGAGGGCTCTGTGCTTTGGCAAAACCTAAATGCAGACGGTCCTGAAATTTTGCTTCTACACGGTCAATTGAAATTGGATGCGGCTAATAATGCTTATTTATCAGCAGGAAATTTGTTCAATATGGCCGTATGCAAAATCAATGCAGACGGAACAAATGGTTGGGTTGGTTTAGTTTCCGGAAGTAATTCGGCCAGTTCGTTTGTATTGGCGGACGATAATTCGGTTTATGTGGTGGGTGGAACAACAGCAAAACTCGGGCAAGCTCCACTGGGTATAAATACGACTGACGTTGATCCATTTGTAATTTTTCCGAATCCATTTTCATCTACATTCACAATTCAATCATTTATCGATGAAGGAGAAAAGCAAGTAGCTCTTTATGATCTATCCGGTAAATTAATCTACGAGGATAAGTTTACAGGATTTAATGCAAGCTTACAGTTGAACGCTATTTCCAGCGGGATTTATTTTATCAGGATTATTGATCAAACCGGAAAAATTTACAAGCAAAAGTTGATTAAAAATTAGTGTTCAGCTTTTAATTAGTCATTAAACCAATTAGAAACCAAGAAAAATGAGATAGAATACCCAAATTTCTTGCATATACGTTGCTATGATTTTCTATCAATAAGTGAAACAACCTTCAAGCTCAATGAAAACTATGTTTCTATGTTGTAAAAAACAGGTTGAATTTCTTAAAAAGGATTAAATAAAAAAAAGCTGCATGTTTAGTGCAGCTTTTTCACATAGTAGGTTAAATTGTGGTATTTGGGAATTAACTAACTTTAATCATCTAACAAATCGGTATATTCTTCAATTTTATCTTTAATGGTATTGGCCAAACTTTGGTTGCCATCGGTATCATTGGGGCTAATTTCAATTAAACCGTCACCGTCATCATGGGTTGCATTTGATAAATCAACATTGGCTAAAACCGCATCTAAATTGAAATCAATTACTAGCGTTGCAGAATTATCAGCTATAACCAAGTTTTGTCCGGCATCTTCGTAATCAATTTCAAAATCTTCGTCAATATTATGCCAAAACACAAATGGAGTAGAACCAATGGTGCCTTTGATTAAAACGGACTTGTTGAACAACTCACTGTCAGCATTATTATTTCTTGCCATTTTAAATTCCACTTCTTCATACACGCCGTTAGGAATGTTGATGGTTGTGATGGTAGTTTGTCCGCTTAATAAATCCAATTCAAACGGACCTCTTAATTCAAATTCATCATCATCACCATAAAACCCATCGCCATAATCATCGTCGTCATCGTCATAAAAATCATCATCTAATTCAAATTCAATTTCTTTTAAATTAATTTTAAACTCAGAGATGCTCACAGCATTTTCCATTCTTCCGGTGTTTCCGGAATAAGTAGCTTTGGCAACAATGTTTAAATTGTCATTGGCATCATTCGAAGAATTTTCGTCGTTACTACATGAAGCAGTTGAAAAAATAACTGCTAAAAGGCCTAAAAGAATTTTTTTGTTTTTTATAGTGTGTAAAATTTTGTTGTATACCCATAAAACAATTTACTTTCCGTTTACCCTACCTGAAATTTTAAAAAATTACTTAAAATCATTTTTTGATGCTTATTTGCTTTATGTTATCTTTGCACTTCATTAAAAGAAAATCCTAATTATGTTCAGTAATTTAAGCGATAAATTAGATAAAGCTCTTCATATTTTAAAAGGTCACGGTAAGATTACCGAAGTAAACGTAGCAGATACTTTGAAGGAAGTGCGACGTGCGTTGTTGGATGCCGACGTGAATTTTAAAATTGCCAAAGATTTTACCAATTCCGTCAAGGAAAAAGCACTGGGTCAAAACGTATTGACTTCGTTACAACCCGGTCAATTAATGGTAAAATTGGTCAAAGACGAGTTAACCGAATTAATGGGAGGCGAAGAAGTTGGTATAAACCTTTCCGGTCATCCGTCGGTGATTTTAATGTCCGGTTTACAAGGTTCGGGTAAAACCACTTTCTCCGGTAAATTAGCTAATTTTTTAAAAACCAAGAAAGGCAAGAAACCGCTTTTGGTGGCTTGTGATATTTATCGTCCGGCAGCGATTAATCAGTTGCATGTGGTGGGAGATCAAATTGGAGTAGAGGTATATTCTGAACCTGAAAATAAAAATGCGGTTGACATTGCTCAAAATGCAATCAAATATGCCAAATCAAACGGATTCAACGTTGTTATTGTAGATACAGCCGGTCGTTTGGCCATCGATGAGCAAATGATGAACGAGATTGCGAATGTGCACAAAGCCATTCAGCCGCAAGAAACCTTGTTTGTGGTAGATGCCATGACGGGTCAAGATGCGGTAAATACGGCTAAAGCGTTCAACGACCGATTGAACTTTGACGGTGTGATTCTTACCAAGTTAGATGGTGATACCCGTGGTGGAGCAGCGATTACGATTAAATCAGTGGTGAATAAACCGATCAAGTTCATTGGTACCGGTGAAAAAATGGAAGCCATTGATGTCTTTTATCCTTCCCGTATGGCCGACAGAATATTGGGCATGGGAGATGTTGTGTCTTTGGTAGAAAGAGCTCAAGAGCAATACAACGAAGAGGAAGCACGCAAATTGCAGAAGAAAATTGCCAAAAATGAATTTGGCTTTGATGATTTCTTGGTACAAATTCAGCAAATCAAAAAAATGGGTAACATGAAAGATTTGGTGGGTATGATTCCTGGAGCCGGAAAAGCGTTGAAAGATGTGGAAATTGAAGACGATGCGTTCAAACACATTGAAGCCATTATTCATTCGATGACGCCAACCGAAAGGAGTAAACCGGCTATTATTGACGGAAAGCGAAAAATCAGAATTGCCAAAGGTTCCGGAACCAAAGTAGAACAAGTGAACCAATTGATGAAGCAGTTTGACCAAATGAGCAAAATGATGAAGATGATGCAAGGCGGCGGCGGAAAAAACCTCGCCAGAATGATGGGTGGAATGAAGGGAATGAAATAATTTTCACAATAACAGACGCGATTTATCGCGTCTTATTTTTTTACGACACAACTAAAACAACACATACATGAAATTATTAGACGGTAAAAAAGTCTCCGAAGACATCAAAAATGAAATTGCTGCAGAAGTGCAGAAAATGAAAGACAATGGCGAAAAAGTACCACACTTAGCGGCTGTTATAGTTGGGAATGATGGAGCAAGTTTAACCTACGTGGGAAGCAAAGTAAAAGCGTGTGAAAGAGTAGGTTTTGAAAGTACTTTGATAAAGATGCCCAACACTACTTCGGAAACCGAATTATTGAAAAAAATCAAAGAATTAAATGAAGATGATAATATTGACGGATTTATAGTTCAGTTGCCATTGCCAAAGCAAATTGATACACAAGAAGTATTGATGGCGATTGACCCCAACAAAGACGTGGATGGATTTCATCCGGAAAACTTCGGGAAAATGGCATTGGATATGACTACTTTTATTCCGGCAACACCGTTTGGTATTTTAGAATTATTGGAACGTTATGGTGTTGAAACACAAGGAAAACATACGGTTGTTATCGGTAGAAGCCACATTGTAGGAAGACCGATGAGTATTTTGATGGGAAGAAAAGGATTTCCTGGAAATTCAACTGTTACCTTGACGCATAGTTATACCAAAAATATATCGCAAATTACTACTCAAGCTGATATTATCATTACTGCTTTAGGCGTGCCGAATTATTTAAAAGCCGAAATGGTGAAAGATGATGCGGTGGTTATTGATGTGGGTATTACCCGCGTTGCAGATGATTCGACCGAAAAAGGTTACCGAATTACGGGCGATGTAGATTTTGAGAATGTAAGTAAAAAAGCCTCCTTTATCACTCCGGTTCCGGGTGGAGTAGGACCAATGACCATTGCGATGTTGCTGAAAAACACGTTATTGGCAAGAGAGCAGAAACGATTGAAGATGAGATAAATAACAAAACCCAAGTGATGAGCTTGGGTTTTTAGTTTATTTGTAGTAAAGAAAAATCCAAATAAGATTAAGTAAAAAAAATCACGCAAAGACGCAAAGTTTAAAAACTTCTCTTTGCGACTTAGCGTCTTTGCGAGAGAAAATAGCTTAATTAGAGATGCTCTTCACGAAAACAAGAGCCTAGGGTTTGGGTGAGGTTTATTTTTTCTTAATTATAATCGGTCTTCTAACCTCCACTTTCGGTAAACTCGCTTCTTCCGTTTTACTCGATGGTTCAATCAATTGATTTAATTCTTTGATTTCAGCTGGGGTTAAATCGCGGTATCTTCCCACTTGAATATCTAAGGAAATATTAATTATTCGGATGCGTTTTAGTGCTGTCACTTCATACCCTAAATACTCACACATTCTACGAATTTGGCGGTTTAAGCCTTGCGTCAACACAATTTTAAAAATGTATTTGCTGATTTGTTCCACCTTGCATTTTCTTGTAACCGTGTCTAAAATCGGAACGCCATTGCCCATTTTTTGAATAAAGCGGTCGGTAATCGGTTTGTCAACCGTCACAATATATTCTTTTTCGTGGTTATTTCTGGCTCGGAGAATTTTGTTTACTATATCGCCATCATTCGTCATAAAAATCAATCCCTCACTGGCTTTATCCAATCGGCCGATGGGAAAAATACGTTCCGGATAATTGATATAATCTACAATATTATTGCGAACACTTTGGTTGGTGGTACATTCAATTCCCACCGGTTTGTTGAAGGCTAAATAAATCGGTTTATCTCGGTTTTCACGAATGAGTTTGCCATCGACACGGATTTCATCGGTTTCAAGTACTTTGGTCCCCATTTCAGGCACTAGACCGTTAATTGTCACGCGACCTTCACTGATTAATCGATCGGCTTCACGACGAGAACAAAAGCCGGATTCTGATAAAAATTTATTAATGCGTTTTCCTGAATCTTCCATTATGCAAAAGTAATTTTATTTTATGGATTTATGAAAACTAACTATTTTATTCAAATTGGTATAAATTTAGTAAATTGCACAAAAATTGCCTATAATCAAGAACTTACGGTTATGATAAAAAAAATACTATTTATTTTTAGTTTCCTGATTTCTCTATTTGTAACGGCTCAAAGTAGAAAAAATCAATTTCATTTGAACGCTGAAAGTAATCAACATGCATTGCATGTTTCGTTTCATTCCGACGTTGTTTTAAAAGACAAAGAAGCAATTCTTGTTCAGTTTCCTGAAATAGTCCCACTTTCTGACGAATTTCAATTGAATTTTGAAAAAACAATTTCTTTTTCAGAAGAAAAATGGATTGATTTAGAAAAGAATGCCAAGCAATATGCCGGAAATTCTTCTTCCGTGCATCAGTTAAAAAACATTTTCAGGGTAGTTGTGGATAATCCTTCTAACGAAAAATTACTTTTGTTAGCCACAGCATTTGAAAAATTAAATTCGGTGAATTACGCCAGCTTAATTTCACTAAAACCTATCAAACCACCTTTTGATATTCCACCTACCACCCCTGATTTTATGGTAAACCAAACCTATATCGGTCCAAATCCGGGTTTAAACATGCAATATGCGTGGGATTTAGGTTTAAAAGGCGAAGGAATTCGCGTGCGTGATGTGGAATATGGTTTTAACAAAAACCATGAAGATTTGAATGAAGTAAATGCTTTTTTAGCTACCGGAATGACTGTTTCATCTGATGCAACAGCCACTTACACGGAACATGGAACAGCTGTTGTCGGAATTATCATTGCCGGAAATGACGGCTATGGGATGACAGGTTTGGCTCATGAAGCTTCTGAAGTAATTCTTTTTCCCGAGTGGCAAGAAATCGGGTACAACAGAATTAACGCAGTGAATCAATCCATACAAAATTCAACTGCTGGTGATGTGATTATGTATGAAATGCAGGAAGATGGTGCTGCCGCCGGTTTTCAAGATTATGTTCCGGCTGAGTATAATAATGTGATTTGGGATTTAACCAAAGCTGCTTCTGATGCCGGAATTGTGATTGTGGCTGCTGCCGGAAATGGCAACCAAAATTTAGAGGGAGCACTTTACACGAGCTATATGAACCGTGGGAACAGTGGAGCAATTATTGTTGGCGGTGGATTATCCAATCTTACTCACAACAAAATTTCCTACAGCACACATGGTTCAAGAGTGGATGTGCAAGGTTGGTCTCAAAATGTTTTTGCTTGCGGATATGGTACGCTGACTATGATTAATGGTGATATAAACCAAGGATATATTAATTTTTCAGGAACCAGTTCGGCAACGCCCATGGTTGCGGCTTGTGCGATTGTTTTGCAATCTTACTATCACGATTTAACCGGCAATTATTTAACCGGTCCTCAATTGCGAACCATTTTAAAAGAAACCGGAATTCCACAAGGTAATCCATCGGCAGGAAATATTGGTCCTTTTCCTAATATGCAAACGGCTGTGCAACGGGTTTATGATGATTATTTGTTGGGTTTGGATGTGGTCAATCACACCGAATTTTCGGTTTTTCCAAATCCGGTGCAAAATCAATTGAAGTTTTTAACCCATGAGGGATTATCAGAAAATGCTACTATTGAAATTTTTAATGCATTAGGACAATCTGTTTTTCAAGCGAAGATGCCGAATAGTAACTCACTTGATGTGTCAACTTTATCGAGTGGAATGTATTTTGTAAAAGTATCTGACGGAAATCAATCAGCGACAAAAAAAATACTTAAGCAGTAAACAAGAATTTTTCAATTTGTTGATACAATGCTTGGTCGTGCATGCTATGGCCTAATCCTTTGGTTTCGATAAAAGCTGCTTTTTTCCATGCAGAAGCAATTTTTTTGCTTTCAGTAAATGCAACCACATTATCTTCTACGTCATGCGAAATAATTCCGTCTAACTGTAGGGTGGAAGCAAGTAATTTTCCCTGAAATTCTTCTACTTTTATATTGAATCGTTGCGAGAAAAAGTGATTTAGTTGTTGAAGTACTTTTGTATTTAGTCCCAATAAATTTACATAATTTGTTAAAAGTATTTCCAAATCGGATGGAGCACCCAACAGTACCATTTTTTGTAAATAAGGGGAATTATACCGGTGTTGAAAATACAAACAAGCAGAGCCTCCAATCGAATGACCGATGATCACTTGCGGTCTGTGTTTTTGCACCACATGGTTTATAAAAGCAGCGTATTGCGGAACATTGAACTCGACACCATTTGCCAAGCCATGGGCAGGTCCGTCGAGAGCAATAATTGAACTACCGTGTTTTTTTAAATAAGGTAAAAATGGTTCCCATCGGGCTGCGTTACTTTCCCAACCATGTACTAATAGCACTTTATTTTCATTTCCTTTCCAGAAATAAATAGGAAAGTTATGGTTATCCAACGAAATAAATTCTATTTCTGCTTCTTGTAAAACTTCGGGGATTAAATTTGGTTTTAGTCTGCCTTCACGCGGTTCACTAAAAAACTTATAAGCTAATTTTGTTGCTTTTTTTGGAAAAACATAGCTTAAGAAGTTGATATAAAAACCAATGGTTTTAATCAGTAATGAAGTGAAAATTCTATTCATAAAAAAAACCCCGAATCCGGGGTTTGTGTTTTATATGTTTGCAAATATGCTTTCCATTTTTTCTTTTTCCTCAGCGGCTAAAACATTGTCTACCAAAATTCTTCCACTGTGTTCATCGGTTAAGATTTTTTTGCGAGCTGCAATTTCAACCTGTGTTTGTGGCGGAATTGTAAAGAAAGAACCGGCAGATGCTCCTCTTTCGATAGAAACAACCGCTAAACCATTACGCACACTCGTACGAATTCGGTGATAGGCCGCTAGTAAACGCTCTTCGATATTGGAAGCATATTCGGCAGAAAGTTTAGTTAAAAACTCTTCTTCTTTTTGTGTTTCAGACATGATATCGCCTAATTCAGCTTTTTTGTGCTCTAAGTGCGACTGTTTTGCACTTAATTTTTCCTGCGAATCAGCAACTTGTTGTTTTTTATATTCAATGGAAGCTTTCATTTCTTTGATGTGCTTCTCATTCAATTGAATTTCTAATTCCTGAAATTCAATTTCTTTGGTTAAGGAGTTGAATTCTCTATTATTACGAACATTTTTTTGTTGTTCAGTATATTTTTTAATTCCCTCTTTGTGAGCTTCAATAGCATTTTTCTTCGCTTTGATTTGGTCATCAATTTGCTCTAAATCGGCTTTTAATTTTTCGTTACGTGCTTTTAAACCTGCTACTTCATCTTCTAAATCTTGTACTTCAAGTGGCAATTCGCCTCTTACGTTTCTGATTTCATCAATTCTTGAGTCGATTAACTGCAAGTCATAGAGTGCTCTTAACTTCTCTTCTACACTCATTTCTTTTACGTTTGTCATAATCTAAAAGTACTTAACTGGATTTGTATTTTGTTCTGATAAAATGATTGCAAAATTAGGAAATTTTTTGATAAGAAAATCAACAATATAATTTTTTGTGTAACGTTCGCTTTCATAATGCCCAATATCTGCTAAAAGTAGTTGATTTTCAGCTTCATAAAATTGATGGTATTTTAAATCGGCGGTTAAAAACGCATTGGCACCCAGTCGTTTCGCCTGTCCAATAGCAAAACTTCCTGAACCTCCTAAAACGGCCACTTTTTTTATCTTTTTATTTAAAAAAGTACTGTGTCTGATGCTTTCGCATTGCATTTTTTCCTTTACAAATTGTAGAAAATGGCTTTCGTTCATTTCAATTTCCAGTTCACCAATCATGCCTAAACCGATATTTTGGTGTTGGTTTTGCAGTTCATAAATTTCATAAGCTACTTCTTCATACACATGATTTTTGAAAAGAGCTTTCAAAATTTTGGCTTCCAAATGCTTTTCAAAAGTAACTTCGATTTTAATTTCTTCGTTTTCCACAAATTCAAAACGTTCACCGATTTCAGGATTGCTGTTTTCGTTCCCCATATACGTTCCGATTCCTTTAGAATTAAAACTGCAATCTTCATAATTACCAATGTTTCCGGCACCGGCTTCAAACAAAGCATTACGCAATTTTTGATGATTTTCCGTAATGGTATAAGTCACTAATTTCTGAATGAATTTCTCTTTAGGAACTAAGATTTTAGTATTTACTAATCCTAATCGATTGCAAATGATTTTGTTTACGCCATTTTGATGATTATCCAAAGCGGTATGCACAGCATAGATGGCAATATCATTTTTAATGGCTTTTAAGACTACTCTTTCCACATAGGTTTTTCCGGTAATTTTTTTTAGCCCCGAAAATACAATAGGGTGGAAGCAAACAATTAAATTACATTTTTTTTCGATGGCTTCGTCAACTACATTTTCCAAGGCATCGAGGCAAACTAAGATACCACTGATTTCCTGCTCGAAATTTCCTAACAGTAAACCCACATTGTCAAAATCTTCGGCATACGCAAGAGGAGCAAGTTCTTCTAAAATCGGGAGAATGGATTGAAGTTTCATGGAAAGTTATTAAGTAACAAATTTAAGTAATTATTCATGAAAAGTTTCTTTACGTTTTAAAATGAATCCTTTTTCACTTCGCTATTAGTTTACAGTTTGTTCTTTAAAACGCGATTAACTTCATTAATTAATAAGGGAAATGCGGGTTCAGTCATGTCATGTCCGTATCCGTCCAACTCCAATAATTGGGTTTGTTGATGACCGTTTACTTTCATCATTCGCATTAAATAAGCATTTTCTTCATACCTTCCCAATAGTTCAAGTTCACGATCGCCGGTAATTAATAAAAGTGGCGGAGCGTCAGCACGCACATGATACAATGGAGCTAAATCGTCAACAATAGGTTTTTTGCCATCAATATCCCTTTCTTCGCGAATGGTAAAATGTGTAATGGTATGGCCGCTAAACGGAATTATACCTGCAATTTTATTAGCGTCAATGCCGAAATTGGCTAACCATCGTTTGTCTAATCCGACCATTGCGGCCAAATACCCTCCGGCAGAATGACCTGATACAAAAATGGATGAAGTATCGCCACCCAATGATTCGATATTGTTGAAAACCCATGCCACAGCGGCAGCGGCATCATCAATGTAGGTTGGCGATTTTACTTTTGGATAAAGTCTATAATTGACAGCGACAATCGCAACGCCTTTGTTTTTTAAAGCTTCCGGGATGTATTTGTTACCGCCAGTTAATCCTCCACCATGGAACCAAACAATTGTCGCAAAGTTTTTTTTATTGGTAGGGTAGTAAATATCCAACACACATCGCTCTTTGATGTAGACATCTTTTTGGTTGACTGTAGTTGGATAGTAGGGCTGATTTTCTTTGGTATTGTATTCAGTGGTTTGAGCTTGTCCCCAATAAATTCCCAAGAAAAATAAAACAACAATGTATTTTTTCATAAACTAATTTTTAATGAATTAAGAACATTAACTAGGTATTTTTTCCTCTAGAATTTCATTTCCGGCTTTATCATAATAGGTGCAAGTCATTTTATCTAAATTGACACTCCATTTTTCAATGCCGGATTTGGCACAATCACTGCAAAAAGTAGGGTAATCTGTTTTTCCTTGTTGATGAGCTTTTAGGTCGGCTTTGAATTGATTTTCATCTGTTTCATTAGCAATTGCTATAGTTTCATATTTCGCCGGTGAAGTAATTTTAAAATCATTTTCTCCAAAATAATTGGTGTGACCGTCTGAAACATAGGAATCATATGAGGTAACCCCCAATTGTTTAAGATCTTGAATATATGACGGAAAGTCGGCACCGGATTTTACCTTACTGTGAGCGGTTTTAATTTGTTCGATTGTGAACATAATAGGTGGATTTAAAGATATATTAAAAGTAATGATTTTCTATTTTGAATTTTCCATTTGAATAAATTGAAGTTTAAAAAGAATCAATATTTTCGTTTCTGTTAATAAAAAACCATCTTCAAAACTACTAAATATTTCTTCAAATATCCTACCTTCGTCACATGATTCTTTTAAGAAAAATACTCTTTCCTTTTGCCATTCTCTATGGTTTGATTACCGCCATTCGCAATTGGTTTTATGACAAAGGATTTCTAAAATCCCATTCATTTTCTGTTCCCGTGATTGCAGTTGGAAACTTAAGTGTGGGCGGAACCGGCAAAACACCACAAATTGAATATTTAATTCGATTGCTTTCACCAAATTATAAAATAGCTGTTTTAAGTAGAGGCTATAAACGAAAATCATCCGGATTTTTGTTAGCGGAGTATTCCTCAACTGCTGAATCATTGGGCGATGAACCCTTTCAACTCCACCAAAAGTTTCCAACCATTCAAGTGGCTGTAGATGCCAACCGCAAAAACGGAATTGAACGATTATTAGCTTTAGAAAACAAACCTGATATCATTTTGCTCGACGATGCTTTTCAACACCGCAAAGTAAAAGCAGGTTTCTATATTTTGCTCACCGCCTACAACGATTTGTATCCAGACGATTTCATTTTGCCTACCGGGAATTTGCGTGAAAGTAGAAGTGGAGCAAAACGGGCAAATATCGTTGTTGTCACCAAATGTCCGCCAACGCTTCCTGAAGCTGACCAAAATCAAATTCGAAAAAAATTAAACCTTTCGGAACATCAACAACTTTATTTTTCATCAATTCAGTATGATGAAATTTTGTATTCCGAAACCGAGAATCGTACCGTTGCTTCACTATTAAACACCGATAAATTGTTAGTTGCCGGAATCGCCAAACCCAAACCTTTTTTCAGCCATTTACAAGATGGCAATGATGAGGAATTGGAATTTCCCGATCACCACGATTTTACCGAAAGTGATATTCAAACCATTCAAAAAAAGTCAAAAAATAAACCGATTATTACCACTGAAAAAGATTTCGTTCGGCTAAAAGGAAAAGTAAATTCGGCACAATTATTCTATTTGCCCATTCAAAGTATTTTTCTTTCCAACGGCGAAAATTTCAACCAACAAATAAACAATTATGTGGAACAAAGTACAGGAAACCGTCCAATTTCTTAAAGAAAAAACCAATTATACACCCGAATACGGCATCATTCTCGGCTCCGGTTTGGGCACATTTACACAAGATATCGACATCGAATTTACAATTCCGTATTCCGAAATTCCCAACTTTCCGGTTTCCACCGTGCAAGGACACAAAGGTGCTTTGGTTTTTGGTAAAATAGGCAATAAAAGTGTGGTTGCCATGCAAGGTCGATTCCATTTTTATGAAGGCTACGACATGAAAACCGTGACTTTTCCTGTGCGTGTCATGAAGTATTTAGGCGTTCAAAAACTCATTGTTTCCAATGCTTCCGGTGGTGTGAATCCAACTTACAAAGTGGGCGATGTGGTAGTAATTAAAGACCACATCAATCTATTTCCCGATCATCCGTTGCGAGGAACAAACGATGAACGTTTCGGTCCACGATTTGTCAACATGAGCGAACCTTATTCTCGCACCATGATTCAAAAAGCCAAAGAAATTGCTCAACAAAATACTATTGAACTCAAAGACGGCATCTATTTAGGCTTGCAAGGACCAACTTTTGAAACCTTAGCCGAATACAAAATGGTCAAAATTCTCGGTGCCGATTGCGTCGGAATGTCCACCGTGCCCGAAGTCATCGTTGCCCGCCACATGGAAGTTGATTGTCTCGGAATTTCAGTAATTACCGATATGGGCGATGAAGAAAATATTGATGAAGTTAATCATAATGAGGTGCTTGAAGCCGCCCGAAAAGCAGAACCACACGTGCGAAAATTAATTAGAGAATTTATTCGGAATTATTAGGCAGCTAATCCGGTCATCCGTTGCATCCCGATAGATTCTGTGTTGATTTCCAAAATAAAATCTAAATTTTTATTAGTTTTGTTTTTCAAGACAGTCTCTGAACTAGTCTCTATAGCGTGTTTAAACCATTTGTGTTTGCACGCTATTTTTT
>NZ_JBIIVK010000040.1:0-34760 GCF_044339515.1 Flavobacterium sp. | reverse complement strand
GGATGAAGTAAAACCAACATAGGTTTTATCAAATTTTTCAGAATAAAGCATGTAAACAACAAATTCCATATAACAAGAAAGTCCCCAAGTGGGGACTTTAGTAGCGAGACCGAGATTTGAACTCGGGTCCGCCTAGGCGGATATGAATCCAACGCTTTAACCAACTTAGCTATTTAGAAAAAATTGTATAATCATTGAAAATTAATAGAAGAAGTTTTTGGATTTCAAGTTTTTAATGAAAGTTCTTCCATTTCCTGTTTTGAGCCATTTTTCACGATTCATAGCCTCAGTTTTAGAATTGTAAAATTCCAAATAGACTACTTTCCAAGGTCTGAATTTTAGAGTATAACCGGAAGTTGCCAAAAAGTTATGGCTTTTAAATCTTTCTATCAAGGATGAAGTAAAACCAACATAGGTTTTATCAAATTTTTCAGAATAAAGCATGTAAACAACAAATTCCATATAACAAGAAAGTCCCCAAGTGGGGACTTTAGTAGCGAGACCGAGATTTGAACTCGGGACCTTTGGGTTATGAATCCAACGCTCTAACCAACTGAGCTATCTCGCCAAATTCTCACAATACCTTGTCGGTAATGCGGGTGCAAATATATAAATAATAGTAAACCTTACAAACATAAAATAAGAAAATATTTTTATTTTAAAAAACGTTTTTTTTTTGAAGTAATAATCAATATATTGCCCCAAAAATAGTAAGAATGGATACAAAAGTACGCTACGAAATAGAGTTTCCTTTAAACTCGTCACCACAACTACTTTATCAATATATTTCTACACCTTCGGGTTTATCTGAGTGGTTTGCTGACAATGTAAATTCCAGAGGTGAATTTTTTACATTCATTTGGGATGATACATTAGAAAAAGCTCGTTTGGCTTCCAAAAAAACTAACGAAAGAATAAAATTTAAGTGGTTAGATGAGCAGGATAAAGACACTGATTATTTTTTTGAACTCAAAATCATGGAAGATGAAATCACCAAAGATGTCTCATTAGTCGTGGTTGATTTTGCTTATGAAGATGAGTTAAGCGAGTCCAAATTGTTATGGGAAAATCAAATATCTGATTTAAAGCATGTTATTGGTTCTGTTTAATTACATGGAATAAACGTATATTTGCCCTGTAAAATCAGGGCTTTTTTTATGGTTAATCTTAACGGAAATTTAGTGGAACAGGAGACAGTTTTAAGTCAAAACAGAGCTTTTCTGTATGGAGATGCGGTGTTTGAAACACTCAAAGTAGTGAATGGAAAAGTGCTCTTCATGGAAGACCATTATTTTCGATTAATGGCATCTATGCGAATTATTCGAATGCAAATTCCGATGAATTTTACGTTAGAAAATTTAGAGCAGTATATTTTAGAATTAGCCGATATGAATTCTTGCTCAGATTCTTGTAGAGTTCGCTTTACGGTTTATCGAAACGATGGTGGATTTTATTTGCCAACTGATAGAAATGTCTCTTTTCTAATTTCTACGACTACATTAGAAAGTAAATCATACATATTAAAAGAAGAACCGTATGAAGTTGAGTTGTTCAAAGATTTTTACATAACCAAACAATTACTTTCTACAATTAAATCGACTAACAAGTTAATCAATACCGTTGGAAGTATTTTTGCGGACGAGAACGGGTATCAAAATTGTTTGTTACTTAATGAAGAAAAAAATGTTGTGGAAGCGTTGAATGGTAATTTATTTATGATTTCAGGAAATCGTTTAGTTACACCGCCGCTTTCAGAGGGATGTTTAAACGGAATTATGCGTAAGCAGGTTTTAGCACTTGCAAAAAAAACAGTAGGTTTGGAAGTGATCGAAGAACCTATTTCACCATTTGATTTACAAAAAGCAGACGAGCTTTTTATTACCAATGTGATTCAAGGTATTCAACCTATCACAAAATACCGCAAAAAAGATTTTACTATATATTGGTCTAAAATTTTATTGGAAAAGATTAATCAGCTGGTGGAAATCAATTAATTTAACATTGGATTTTCAGGTGCATTTGACCATATTAAGTATTCTCCGCCCAATTCCATGATTTTTTCTTTCCAAAAATTGGAGGATGACTTTTGAAGAATCTTTTGCTTATAGCTGTTCTCAATTAAAATCCATGAATTGGAATTCATTTCTGTTTCCAGTTGATTCGCGTCCCAGCCTGTATATCCCAAAAAGAAACGAATAGAATCTTTATCAATTTCACCACTATTAATTAGGTCGCGGGTTTTTTCAAAATCGCCTCCCCAATAAATTCCGTTAGAAATTTCAACACTGTCCGGAATTAAATCCGGAATGCTGTGAATAAAATAAAGGTTATCTTGTTCAACTGGACCTCCATTATAGATAGTAAAGGATTATTCAATCTCGGGAACTAAATCCATTAAGGTGTAGTCTAGTGGTTTGTTTAAAATAAATCCAACCGATCCTTCGGTAGTATGATCTGCCAATAAAATAACAGAACGATTGAATGACAAATCACCCAAAATAGAAGGCTCTGCAATGAGTAAATGACCTTTTTTAAGTTTTTCTGAAATCATATCCTTGCAATTTTTAGTTAAATTTAACTAATTTATTTTAAAACAACCAAACTTTCGTACAAAAAGTATAAAAAAAAGTCTTCCGAATTGGAAGACTTTTCTTTATATCAAATCAATGTCTAGTTTACTGTACCTTCTAATTCTGCACCAGCTTTGAATTTAACAACATTCTTAGCAGCAATTTTGATAGTTTTTCCTGTTTGTGGATTTCTACCGTCTCTTGCAGCTCTTTTAGATACTGACCATGATCCGAAACCTACTAAAGAAACTCTTCCACCTTTTTTCAAAGTTTTACCTACGTTTCCTAAAAATGATTCTAAAGCTAATTTAGCAGCTGCTTTAGTGATACCTGCGTCTGCAGCAATAGCATCGATTAATTCTGATTTGTTCATAATAATAGTTATTAATTGTTGGTTAAACATAAAGTTAATTAAAACAAATTTAGTAGGATTTCCTTATTATACAAGTGTTTTCGTGAGTTTTCGTCATTTTTGTTGATAACTTGAGTTGTATTGTTGATAAAGCCGTGTTATTCGTCCGATATTTACTCTTTTTTGAGTGTTTTCAGTACTTAAAGAGCCATTGCAGATGCCGAAAATTTCATTCCATTGAGCAATTCCTGAGTTGACATTTTCTTTTTTCCCGGGAATTGTATGCTAAGGATATGAATAAAACCATCTGATACTGCTATCTTCATTTCTTTTTTGGTAGATATAACCGTTCCTTCAGCAAATGAATGAACTTCTTTTTCAAAAGTTGCTTCATAAATTTTTACATTCCATTCTTGTCCCTCGTCCAGGATAAGACACCATGCCACCGGATAAGGACTCAAACCTCGAATGAGATTAAAAATTTTCTCACCGGATTTTGTCCAATCAATTTTGCAATTGTCACGGTTAAGTTTATAAGCTGTTTTTATTTCAGGTGAATCAGTTTGTAATGTAGTTTGCACCGTTCCGTTTTCTATAGCTGCTAAAGTTTCTACCACGGTCTGACTTCCTAAAACCATCAGTCTGTCGTGCAATTGACCAACATTTTCTGTGGGTTCAATTGGCGTTTCGGCAGAGAGGATGATGGCTCCGGTATCAATTTTATCATCAATAAAAAAAGTAGTTACTCCGGTTGTGGTTTCACCATTAATAATAGCCCAGTTAATAGGAGCTGCTCCTCTGTAATTTGGTAGGAGGGAAGCATGTAAGTTGAAAGTACCCAATTTTGGCATTTTCCAAACTACTTCAGGTAACATTCGAAAAGCAACAACCACTTGACAGTTTGCATCAAGACTTTTTAATTCGCCTAAAAATGTTTCGTCTTTCAAATTAATAGGTTGGAGAATATTTAATCCTTTTTCTAATGCATAGTCTTTTACAGCAGAAGTATTTATTTTCTGACCTCTTCCTGCGGGTTTGTCGGGAGCTGTAATTACACCTAGTACAGTATAATTGTTCTTTAGTATTGTGTCTAAAATCCCAACCGCAAAATTCGGCGTTCCCATAAAAACAATGCGTAATTTTTCCATGCTAAGCTTTTATATATTTATTATTGGGAAGAATAATAATTTTTTCTTCGTCCAATAGTTCTTGTAAGGCAAAGATAAGTTCCTGTTCTTTACAATCCGTTATTTTCTCCAATTCGCGAGAGGAAAACGGTTTTTCAGCAATCAACTTTAAAATTAATTGATTAAGTTGAATCGTGTTCTTGTTTTTTTCTTTTTTAGAAATACAGTAAGAACAAATGCCACAATTAGATGTGTTTTTTTCGCCAAAATAGTTTACAATAAAACGACTTTTACAAATTTCATGATTGGTGACGTAGTGAAAAACTTCTTCGATTTGTTCCTTCTTTAAATCATTTTGCTTTTCTAAATATTTTGAAACGCGGTTGATCGTGCGTTCATCCTCTCTAACCTCATTAAAAGTTATAATTGCATCATTATTTTTAGAAATATAATCCACAATTCCTTTTTCTTTTAATCGATTTAAAACGGATTCAACCTGTTCTTCGGAACTGTTACTTTTTCTTGCAATGAGTGAAAGATTTACGGCAGTTTGGTAGTCATAAATACCGGGATACGTTCGCAAAAATGCTAAGATAATTTCTTCCTCCGAGGGATTCAAGCTAATGTATCGAATGACTTCCTTACTTTCAATAATAAATTGTAAATTAATTTTTTCTGAATATTCCTGAGTAAAGCTGATGATTCCCTGACGGTCTAAAAATTGTAGCCCGGCGTATGTTTTTATGATGGGAAACGAATAGTGTGAGCAGAAATGATTCAAATTAAATGAAAATTGCTCATTAATTCCTTCACCATAAGCAATCTGGAAATAGTTACACAATTTGATGTAAATGGTTTTTAGAAAATCTTTATCCGGTAAACCTGAAATAAATTGAGCCTTTGCAGCAACTACATCAGCCGGACCAATTAATAAAACAGCGTATGATTTTTCTCCGTTTCTCCCGGCTCGTCCGGCTTCCTGGTAATAATTTTCTATGTTTTCGGGAAGTTGAATATGGATAATAGTTTTTACGCTGGCTTTGTCAATTCCCATTCCGAAAGCATTGGTTGCCACCATCACTTGCACTTTTTCGGTCATCCAAAGTTCCATGTTTTTTGTCTTTTCTTTCATCGACAATCCACCATGATAAAAAGTAGCTTTAAACCCTAATTGTTGCAATTGATTACAAACATCATAACATGATTTTCGATTTCGCACATAGATAATAGACGATTCCGGATTTTTGCTCAAAATTTGCTCCATTTTGTGCAACTTGTCTTCGGTTTCAATCACCATATAAGCAATATTCTCTCTGGCAAATGATTTTTGAAAAACAGTAGGATTATCCAATTTCAGTTGCTCAATAATATCTTTTTTTACCCGTTCTGTTGCTGAGGCTGTTAATGCCAAAAATGGGACAGCGGGAAAAAAACTTTTTAATTGATTTATTTTTAAGTAAGACGGACGAAAATCATGTCCCCATTGCGAAACACAATGAGCTTCGTCAATAGCAATTAAATTCAGTGGGAGGTTTTTTATTTTCTCCAACACCCATTCCTGTTCTAAGCGTTCGGGTGAGAGGTATAGAAATTTGTAGTTTCCGTATAAACAATTGTCTAACAAGGTAATTGTTTCGTCGGTAGAAATTCCACCAGTGAGTGCCAATGCTTTAATGTCTCTTTTGGTTAGATTTTCTACTTGGTCTTTCATCAGAGCAATCAAAGGAGAAATAACCAAGCAAATTCCCTCTTTCATTAGACCGGGAACTTGAAAACAAATTGATTTTCCCCCACCTGTTGGCATTAATCCAAAGGTGTCGCATTCTGATAAAACGGAGTTGATGATTTCTTTTTGAGGCGAACGAAATTCATCGTATCCCCAATATTTTTTTAAAATTTCTTCGGCTTTTACCATTCTATTTATCCAGATATGGCCTCTAAGATAAAAATAATTCTGTTATCTACATGATCTAGTGGAACTTCTATCAGTTGATAGTTATATTTTTCATAGGTTTCTTTGAGATGATTGTAGATAAGTTTGGCTTGTTCAAAGTTTTCATAACGTTCTTCATCCGATTGATATATTTCTTCCCAAGGCGGTAAAAGAAATACTTTAGTGTACTTGTTATTTTTGCATTCTTCGTCAAAAAAAGACGGATAACTATCTCCGATATAATGCATATAAGCCAAAATATCCGGTATGCCGCGATCAAGAAAAATAAGGTTTTCAACGTGTTCTTTTGCTTGATAGAATTGTTTCCTTCTGCCCTCTAAAAGTAATTCGCTAAACAATAATGGTTTTTCCAGAAACAATTGTTCAAAACCTTGTTTTCGGGCATCGTTGATAATTTCTCTGGAGATTTCAGGAAGACAAGTGTACCCTTTTTCGAGTAGTCCGTTAATAATTGTTGTTTTTCCGGTTCCGGGACCACCGGTAATAACGATGAGTTCTTTATTCACATGTATTCAATAAGGGGGTAAATTTAGAAAATAACTCTGCTTGAAAACAAACTTTTGACTTTATTTTAAGTAGTTTTATTAGATTTTGTTCAGAAAATTTGGTTTCTAATTTTCAATCCTTGATGTATGAATGTTTTATGCAAGACCCTAAATCATCAAAATTCAAATTCAAATTTCTAAAATCTAAAATCAATACTGTATATTTGCCTATATTAAATTTGTTATGGATAAGAATACCGAAGAATTTTATGAAAGGTTGAAAGAAGAATTGCGAACTACTTCAAATTGGCCTTCCATTTACCTTTATAAATTTATTGTACCAACCGATACTACCAAAATAATTGCCGTAGAAGAAGCGTTCAACAACATGGGTGCCGTGATTAACACCGTACAATCTAAAACAGGAAAGTTTACCAGTGTTTCAGTAAATGTAAATATGGAAAGTCCCGAACACGTGGTTGAAAAATACCAGGAAGTTTCTACTATTGAAGGTATAATTTCGCTTTAAAAAAAGACTAAAATGACTCACAATGAAAAAGCACATGAAATTGTGCATGTTTTGGAATATAATGCCGAGCGACCTCATTTGATGATTCCCGAATATGGGCGTCATTTGCAAAAATTGATTGATCAGGCAACACTTATTGAAGATAAAGAAGAACGTAATAAAGCTGCTCGCTACATTATTAAAGTGATGGGAAGTTTGAATCCGCATTTGCGTGATGTATTGGATTTTCAACATAAACTTTGGGATCAATTATTTATTATGTCTGATTTTAAATTGGATGTTGACAGCCCTTATCCAATTCCTACCCGAGATGTCATTAATCTCAAACCGGAACGTTTGGATTATCCTCAAAAAAATCCAAAGTACCGTTTCTACGGAAATAACATCAAATACATGATTGATGTGGCTAACAGTTGGGAAGAAAGCGAGTTAAAATCAGCTTTAATCAAAGTGATTGCCAACCATATGAAAAAATCCTATTTAAGTTGGAACAAAGATACCGTTGACGACAAGGCAATTTTTGATCATCTGTATGAACTTTCCGGCGGAAGAATTGATTTGCACCAAAGTACTGAAGAATTGCTTAATACATCTGATTTGATGCGAACCAATAAAAAGGTTTCCAACAAAAATATGCCGGCCATTCAAAAGAACCCGATGATTAAAAAGAACAATAAAAACATAAAGGCAAAACCGTATAAAAATAACAATCAGAAATAATCGCTATCAACGAATATGGGAACATTCAAAATAGAAGGCGGGCATCGTCTTAAAGGAGAAATTCATCCGCAAGGAGCAAAAAATGAAGCTTTACAAATTTTATGTACTGTATTGCTAACACCCGAGAAAGTTACGATTAATAACATTCCGGATATTTTGGATGTCAATAAATTAATTACACTTTTAGGGAACTTAGGTGTGAAAATGCAAAAAAACGGACCGGGTTCCATTACATTCCAAGCCGATGAGGTGAATGTGGGTTATTTGGAAACAGAAGCCTTCAAAAAGGAAGGTGGTTCGTTACGCGGTTCGATTATGATTGTTGGTCCGCTTTTGGCTCGATTCGGCAGAGGATATATTCCAAAACCGGGAGGTGATAAAATTGGAAGAAGAAGATTGGATACTCATTTTGAAGGATTTATTAACCTTGGGGCAAAGTTCCGTTACAATAGAGAAGATCACTTTTATGGTGTTGAAATTGAAGGAAGACTAAAAGGAGCTTATATGCTTTTGGATGAAGCTTCTGTTACAGGAACGGCCAACATTGTTATGGCTTCTGTATTGGCTGAAGGGACAACAACCATTTACAATGCTGCTTGTGAACCTTATTTACAACAATTATGCGGTATGCTTAATTCGATGGGAGCAAAGATTACGGGAGTAGGTTCAAATTTATTAACCATTGAGGGCGTCGAAAGTCTAGGTGGTTGTACGCACCGAATTCTTCCGGATATGATTGAAATTGGAAGTTGGATAGGGTTAGCAGCCATGACACGTAGTGAAATTACAATCAAAAATGTAAGCTGGGAGAATTTAGGAGTTATTCCATCGGTATTTAGAAAATTAGGAATTACAATTGAGCGTCGAGGAGATGATATTTACATTCCGGAACACAAAGACGGTTATGAAATTAAAAAAGATATTGACGGTTCAATTTTAACGGTAGCTGATGCTCCTTGGCCAGGATTTACTCCTGACTTGTTGAGCATAGTTCTCGTGGTGGCAACACAAGCCAAAGGGGAGGTGCTAATTCATCAAAAAATGTTTGAAAGCCGTTTGTTCTTTGTGGATAAACTAATCGATATGGGAGCGAAAATCATTCTTTGTGATCCGCATCGTGCCATCGTAATCGGGCATAATTTTCAATCGCAATTGAAAGCAACAACGATGTCATCCCCTGATATTCGTGCCGGAATTTCGCTATTGATTGCGGCTTTGTCAGCAAAAGGAACAAGCACTATTCAAAACATAGAACAAATCGATCGTGGATATGAACGAATTGATGAACGTTTACGTGCCATTGGTGCAAATATTGTTCGAGTGTAACTTACCAAATAATATTTTTAAAAAAAAGAGCGAAGTATTTTGATTTTCTTCGCTCTTTTTCGTTTAATCAAAAATGCTTAACAGTTGTAAGCCAAACATAAATCCGTCGCCAACATATTGACTTCCGTTGTAGGAACGAACATAATCTAATCGGAGTAGTTTAAACTTTCCAAAACCTAATTTGTCTAATCCAACACTAAATTCCTGATACGGCTTTACATCGGGAATAGCCAATTGGTGATAGCCTATAATCAAAGTGGATTTTAATTTATTTAACAGCGGAATTTTATTCATGATAAAACCATCAAAATTGTGTTCAATGTGCGTTTCCATATAACTGTCGTTAGTGCTGCGAGAATAATAGGGTAGCAAATTAAAATTGTTTAAATAACGATTTTCTGCACTCACATTGATTTGATTTCCATTAAAATGACTGTAATCAACAAATGAAATCTCCTCGGCATTAAAAAACTTGCCTCCTTTTAAATTAATAGCAAATGTTCCTTTGTTGCCCAGCGATTTTTCATAGGAAATTCTTCCGGCAACAAAATCGTAATTGTAATTCGATTCATTCCCTGCAAACCCTTTTTCATATCCCAAAATAAGTGTTGGATAATCATTGTTCGCAATATTAATTTTTCCATCCGGTCTTGAGATGTATTTTTGACCAAAATTAATGCGTGTGTTCAAATTGAATTTCATCAAATTGTGTTTATCAATTCCGCCATTTACAAAATCAGTAGCATCAAGGGGATTATTGGATAGATATTCTTTATTGTTTTTTATCAAAACATAATCTGTGTTATTAAAAAGAGGTTTGCGTTCGGCATATTCTAGCGATGCACTGGCGAATAAACCATTAATAACCTCCTGACTATAACTGGCACTGACGTAGTTTTTTTCAAAAAGTTTCATGTAGTTTTCTTTGAAAAATAAGGAAGCCATTGAATTTAAAAATGGACTAATGGGCTGGTTTTGATTAAATTGAACGACCTGACTTCCTCCGGAGAAGTTTAAAAAACTGTTGGTTTTAGCATCAAGCCTTGACGAAAAATAACCGGTAACGCGGAGTTTTTCTTCAGCAAATCCATAGTTAAATCGTGTGCCAAAAGTCGTATATTTTCTATCGTCGTCATTTCGTTTTGTATAAGACAAATCAGTAGAAAGATTCCAACCCTGAACGGTGTTGAAATGAGGCATTTTTAGAAATCCGCTGTAGTTTAAACGCCAATTTTTTTCGGAATTTTGATAACTGTAACCTGTTAGTATTTTGTCAATTTTAAAGCGATTGTTTTTTCGGTCAATCGAATCCAAATATGGTTTTGATTTTCTCACTAACTGAATACTGTCTTTTCGAATGTAATCTGAATTTTCTTCTTCTGTCAATGGAACGGGACGCATCACATTCCAATAGGTGGAATCTTTTTTATTGGCATTTTCTTCAAAACTCAATACTTCTTTTGAAAAGGTCTTTTTATCAAAATCTTGTTTGAAATTGTAATTACTGTAAACATGCGTAAATTTTCCGGTAAATTTTATACCAAATGCACCGGCTTCAAATTCTAAACTTTGTGAATTTTTTGCCCAAATCTGATTAGTTTCGTTATAACTAAAATTTTGTTTGAGCTTCATGACATCCAAAAATTCTTCCTTCATGCGGTATCCTTTAATGTCTAAATCAATGCCATAAATTGCCCAACTGTCTTCAATAATGTAGATGTAACCTTCAAAAACGGGTTCGGTATCTCTTCTGGGAATTACTTTGATTTTGTTGATGAGGTTATTTCTTTCATCATAGAAAGTTCCATCTAAACTGTATTTATAATAGCCAAAAGCATTTTCCGCAATGGGCGAAATCATACTAATACTGAATTGAATAGTGTTGTCATAAAAATCATAAATCGTTGCCCTAGCAGTATTGTAGCTAAAGCCGTTGTCTCTACCGCTGATTTTAGAAGCAATTATTTTTTCGTTGAGATTATCCGGTTTTTCAAAAATAATCTTTGAAACGGTTTCAGATAAATATAAAATTCCGGTTCCGGTTGAATCTAATGCTCCATCAAAATCGCCAATTTCTTGTCCGAGTATTTTTTTAGGTGCATTTTTCAATCTGAAAATTCCTCTAGAATAAAAATCAGCTGTAAAACGAGCTGTTTTCATACTGTTTTGCTTACGATTGGCAATGGCATTTCTGATTATTCCGTTGGCAGGATTTTCAGTGGAACTCAACACTACTTCTTGTAGATTGTAATTTTCTTCCTTTAATCGAACATCAAAATAATGTGGAAATTGATTAATTTGTAGAATGTGCTTTTGCGTTTTATAACCTAAATATTGATAGATAACCGCAACTTGCTCTCTGTTTTGAATATTCAATTCATATTGTCCTTTTTCGTTGGAAGTTGTTCCGATATAGGTGTTTTCAATATAAATATTTACAAAAGGAAGGGGCAATCCACCCTCATCTGTAACAGTACCTCTAATTTGTGAAAAAGAATAAAATGAGGACAAACAGCTCAACAAAAGGAATAGTTTTTTCATGTAGTTTTATTGGTATAGACGTTTTTTTAAAGTGATTGGTTGTATGCGATTAATTAAATTAAGAAAGATTGTAAAGCTAATTCATAACTTTGTAAACCAAATCCAACAATAATTCCCTTTGCATTAGCAGCAATGTGAGAATGATGTCTGAACTCTTCCCGAGCAAAAGTGTTGGAAATGTGCACTTCAACCACAGGCGTTTGAATGGCTTTTACAGCATCGCCAATTCCAACGGAAGTGTGAGTGTAAGCTGCGGCATTCAGTATAATTCCTTCAAAAGAAAATCCGGCTTCTTGGATTTTGGATATTAATTCACCTTCTATATTGCTCTGAAAATAAGAAAGTTCAATGTCTGTATATTTCTTTTGTAAGGCGGCAAAATATATTTCAAACGATTGGTTACCATAGACATCAGGTTCTCGTTTTCCCAGTAAATTCAGATTAGGACCATTGATGATGATGATTTTCATTTTGTATGATTTTTAGTAAAATTATCAAAAAAAGTATTGCTTCATTCTTTGCCAAACAAAGATTAGATTAAAATTAACATTTTACTCGGTTTGAAACAACTATTTTTATGCTTCTAACTAAACTCTTTTTTATGAGAAAACATTTACTTCTCTTTTTTATCTTGATGTTTGGCTTTTTACAAGCTCAGGACGATTACCTTACTTATGAAAATCTATCCAAAAGGCTCAAAGAATTTGAGTCTAAAAGTAAATCCTGTTCCTTAAAATCCATCGGTAAAAGCATTGGAGGAAAAGACATTTGGCTTGTGACACTATCGTCATCCGAAAAGCCAAAACCTGCACTTTTGATTACCGCAGGAATTGACGGAAAACACCAAGCCGGAACACAAATTACTTTGAAATTGATAGACCAATTGCTAAACGATGCAAGCCTTTCAAAATTGTTAGCAGAAAAAACTTTGTATTTTGTACCGTCAGTAAATCCGGATGCGATGGAAGCTTATTTCAATAAATTGAAATTTGAAAGAAGCGGAAATGCTACCAAAACAGATGATGACCGCGATGGGAAAATTGGTGAAGATGGTTTTGAAGATTTGAATCAAGATGGTTTTATCACACATGTTCGAATAGAAGACGTTACAGGAAATTACATTGAAAGTCCCGATGATGCTCGAATTTTAATCAAAGCCGATCCGTCTAAAAATCAAGTAGGCAAATATAGATTGTTATCGGAAGGAATTGATAACGATAAAGACGGCAAATTCAACGAAGATGCTTCTGAAGGTGTAAATATCGATAAAAATTTCACTTTTGATCATGCTGTTTTTGAAAAAGGTTCAGGTGTTTATGTGGCTTCAGAACCTGAAACCAGAGCTTTGTTGGATTTTTTATACCTCAATCAGAACATTTTTGGCGTGCTTACATTCGGAATGAATAATAATTTATCTGAAGCTCCAAAATTTGACAGTAAATCAGCCGGAAGTAGAATAATAAAAGGTTGGTTGGAAAATGATGTAAAAGCAGCTGAACACGTTTCAAAATTATATACCGAAAAAGCAGCGATAAAAGACGGACCCAAATTGCCAATGACTAAAGGTAATTTTGCTCAAACAGCCTATTACCATGCCGGAAAATTTAGTTTTTCAACGCCCGGATGGTGGATGGAAAAAGAAGAAGTAAAGAAAGATTCCACCGAGGCAAAAACTGAAAAACCTAAAAAAGGAGAAAAATCAGAGGTAAACCCGGAAATTGAATTTTTAAAATGGGCAGAAAGAAATCAGTTAAACAATGTATTTGTGAATTGGACAACAATAAAACATCCCGATTTTCCAAATCAAAAAGCTGAAGTTGGCGGATTTGTTCCGTATGGTATGAATAATCCTCCGACAAAATTCTTGGATGATTCCGTTTCAAAACACAAACTTTTTTTAGAGGAATTAATGAATGCCATGCCAAAAATTGAAACGTCAATTCCTTTG
Source organism: Flavobacterium sp. (assembly GCF_044339515.1). Lineage (GTDB taxonomy): Bacteria > Bacteroidota > Bacteroidia > Flavobacteriales > Flavobacteriaceae > Flavobacterium. The sequence goes on along the minus strand of NZ_JBIIVK010000040.1, from coordinate 21,208 downwards.
GTGGAAAAGTTAGATAACAACTTATTCCGCATCACTATTAAAGTGGTCAACAAAGGAATGTTGCCAACTTATGCTGAAATTGGCGATAAAGTCCGTTTTGTTTCCCGTATGAAAACCGAGATTAAGTTAAGTGGTAATCAGAAAATGGTTTCCGGAAGAAAGTATTTTTTGCGAAATGCTCTCCAACCGGATGAATCGGAGGAATATTCATGGTTAGTTTCCGGGTCAGGAACGGCTACGATTTCGACAGGCTGTGCAACAACGGGAATCAAAGAAATTAAGGTTGAATTGAAATAAGATACACATGAAAAAATATATACTGACTTCCATTTTATGTTTGTTAATGGCAAGTATAAATGCTCAAAAAAATGATATTGCTCCACAAGATTTAAACGGAATGCGTGCAATTGGTTCACCGGCCAATCCAAAAGTGCGAATGTCTTGGGACCGTTATCATGATTATGCTCAAATTACACAGTTTGGTAAAGATTTGGTGAAAGCTTATCCCAATTTGGTAAAAATGGAATCCATCGAAAAATCTTTTGAAGGTAGAGATATTTGGGTTTTGACGGTGTCTGATTTTAAAACAGATAAAATAGAAAACAAACCCGGTTTTTATATTGATGGCGGTATACATGCCAACGAATTACAAGGTGTTGAAATTTCAATGTACACCGCTTGGTATTTGGCAGAAAGTTTTCAGACGGTCAAATTCATCAATACTTTGCTAAAGGAAAAAGTATTTTACATTGCTTTGACTATTAGTCCGGATGCACGTGAAAATTTTATTCATAAAGAAAACACGGCCAATTCTTCCCGTTCAGGAATGCGTCCTTTTGATAACGATGGTGATGGTTTAGTGAATGAAGATAAGTATAACGATTTAGACGGCGACGGAAATATTGTGATGATGCGAAGAAAATCAAAAACTGGCCGTTATAAAATTGATCCTAAATATCCTAGCAGAATGTATCAAGTGCGTGGCGATGAAATGGGTGAATATGAACTATTGGGTTACGAAGGACTTGATGCAGACGGAGACGGATTGGTAAACGAAGACCAATTGGGCACTTATGATCCTAATCGCGATTGGGGCTGGAACTGGCAACCGGATTACGTGCAACGTGGAGCTCTTTTTTATCCGGGAACTTTGCCGGAAACACGAGCCGTGAAAAATTTCATTGTCAATCATCCCAATATTGCCGGTGCACAAAGTTATCATAATTACGGTGGGATGTTTCTGCGTGGTCCCGGTGCAGCCGAGGATGATCCGTTGTTTAGCAGACAAGATATTGAAGTGTACGATAACATTGGTAAACTGGGAGAGAAAATTATTCCGGGTTATAATTATTTTGTATTGCACAAAGATTTATACACGGTTTATGGTGGTGAAATTGATTTTCTTTCGTTAACACGTGGCATTTTTACGTTTAGTAATGAGTTGATGACTTCCTATAAATTATTTAATCAAAAAATTGCAGGTAGCCGATGGGATAACGATGAATTTAATGAATTTGATAAATATTTGTTATTTGGCGATGGTTATGTAGAATGGAAACCGTTCAATCATCCACAGTTTGGAGAAATTGAAATAGGAGGAGCCAAGAAGAATTATATCCGAAATCACCCCGGTTTTATGTTGCAGGAAGATGCTCATCGGAATATGGCTTTTACATTATATCACGCCTATCAAACACCAAAACTTGAAATTTTAGATGTTAAAACAGAAAAACTTTCCGGAGGATTAACCGCAGTAACAGCTACTATCATGAATACTCGAATCATCCCAACCCATTCGTCTATTGATGTGAAAAACAAAATTGAGCGACCGGACTACATATCTATAAAAGGAGCCAATGTTGTGGCCGGAATGACCGTTGAAAATGAAGACTTGAATTTGTTTACCGAGCAAAAACACAGTCCACAAACTATTGAAATCGATAATATACGTGGTATGGGAAGCGTGAAAGTTCGTTGGATTGTTTCAGGTAACGCAAACGGAGCAACCGTTGAGGTTTCCAGTGCCAAAGGTGGTTTTGTGTCTGATAAAGTAAAATAGAAAAAAATTAACCATATAAGTCATGTAAGTTTAGAGTGTCTGAAAACTTATATGACTTATATGGTTTAAAATTTTTATTGGTTAGAATCGATAACCCAGTGAAACCTGAATCACTCTGTTTTTCACTTCAGCATCTTTAGAAGCTTCTGTTAAACCAACAACATACCTGGCCTGAGCGAAGATATTGTCTGTTATGTTTAAACCTATACCGCCGACCGCCGCAAAATCGAACGATTCTGATTCAAATTGATCGCCGACATTATCATCAATTAAAAAGGAAAATTGCGGACCGGCTTCTACACTCAATCTATTCGAAATCAAGTAGAATTTTGCTAAAACAGGAACAGTTACATAGTTAAAGTTGATGTCATCCACTGCCTCACTGTTCAATTTGGCTCCTTGTGAAGAATACAATAATTCGGGTTGTAGTGAAAAGTTTTCAAAAACTTTCAATTCCAACAAAGCACCAAAATGAAAACTAGTATAGGTCTCTAAACCTTCTAATCCATCTCCTTCTAAACTGGCAAAATTGGCTCCGGCTTTTACACCAAACTTAAGCATTTGAGCGTTTGATTGCGATAATCCTAAAACCAAAAACGCAAAAATTAAAATTAGCTTTTTCATGTTTTAATTATTTAGTTGTTTCATTGCTAAAACAAATTTACTACATTTTTATTGTTTAACGAATCGTTAAAAACAATAAACTATTGTTGATAAAGTTGTTAATAACTGTAAAAGAGCCAATAATTACTTACAAAAATAGTTTAAAATTTTGTAGCATAACTTTAAAACAAGTAAAACATGAAAAAAATTATTTTAACAGTTGCAGCAGTATTCGCTTTCGGATTTGCTAACGCACAATAAGCAACAACTACTGATGGTGGTTTTGCTAAAGGAGATTTGTTTTTAACAGGTTCTTTTGGAATTTCTTCTGAAAAAACTGGTGATGACAAATCAAACTCATTTACAGTAGCTCCTAGCTTAGGTTATTTTGTTAGTGATAAGATCGCTATTGGAGGAAGAATTTTGTATACTTCTGACAAAGCAGAATCTGGAAACGTAGATACTCAAGATTTAACAACTCTTGGTATAGCTGGTTTTGCAAGATATTACTGGACTCCAGCAAATAAATTTTCAATTTTTGGAGAAGCTGAAGTTGCTTACGTAAGTGCTGAAAATAATTTAACAGACGTAAAAGGTAATGGTTTTGGTTTAGGCCTTGCTCCTGGTGTTAGTTATTTCCTTTCAAGTAACTTCGCTATCGAAGCTTCTTGGGGATTGGTAGGTTACAATACTTTTGAAGTTGATGGTGCTCAAGACAGCACAAATACTTTCAATTTTGGTTTAGATTTATCAGATTTAAGATTTGGTCTTATCTACAAATTCTAATTTTTAGAAAATATAATTTTAAACCACGCCTTGTGCGTGGTTTTTTTATTCCATCAAATTGTCGAACTTTGGAACATGAATTGGCAAACGTATATCAAAAGTTTTCAATCGTATTTAAAAATTGAACGAGGTTTATCAAAAAACACAATTGATAACTATTCGTTTGACTTATTTCGTTTGACACAATTTTTGGATGAAAATGCGATTCTTAAAAATCCAATTACTATTGGCGAAGAAGAAATTCAACAATTTATTTATGCGGTTTCCAAAGAAGTTAATCCACGATCACAAGCCCGCATTATTTCCGGTTTAAAAAGTTTTTTTTCCTATCTAATTTTTGAAGATTACCGTACTGATAATCCAATGGAATTAATCGAAACCCCAAAAATTGGCAGAAAATTACCCGATACGCTTTCCGTTCAAGACATTGATGCCTTGATTGCGGCTATCGATTTATCAAAAGACGAGGGAGAACGCAACAAAGCGATGCTGGAGACCTTATACGGTTGTGGATTCCGTGTTTCCGAATTAATCACCCTCAAAATCTCCGACTTGTTTTTTGAAGAAGGTTTTATCAAAATCACCGGAAAAGGCAACAAACAACGTTTTGTTCCCATTGGAAGTACTACACAGAAGTTTATTGAGTTGTATAAAAATCATGTCCGCACACATTTAAACATTCAAAAAGGACACGAAGACACGCTATTCCTTAACCGAAGAGGAAAGCAGCTTACCAGAGCGATGATTTTTACAATTATAAAAGATTTAGCGGTTAAGATTAATTTAAACAAAGCGATAAGTCCGCACACATTTCGTCATTCCTTTGCTACGCATTTGTTAGAAAACGGTGCCGATTTGCGTTCCATTCAATTAATGTTGGGACACGAATCGATTACTACTACCGAGGTGTATGTGCATTTAGATCGAAAACATTTAACGCAAATTGTGAATCGATTTCACCCTAGGAAGTAGCTACGGTTGTGGGTTGTCTGTTTTGGCACTTTATTTATAAAAAAAATGACTCACATTTCTGCAAGTCATTTCAATAAAATTTGTCTTTTATCTTTCTAAACGGAAATTAGATAATCAATAATGATAATTATTTTGCGATATTCACCGCTCTCGTTTCGCGAATTACTGTAATCTTCACTTGTCCCGGATACGTCATTTCCGTTTGAATTTTTTGAGAAACTTCAAAGGAAAGTTTTGCGGCCTGTTCATCAGAAACTTTTTCACTTTCTACAATCACACGTAATTCACGTCCGGCTTGAATGGCATATGCACTTTTCACACCATTAAATCCAAAAGCAATCGCTTCTAAATCTTTCAAACGTTGAATGTAAGAATCCAATACTTGACGTCTTGCTCCCGGTCTTGCACCAGAAATAGCATCACACACTTGAATAATTGGAGAAATCAAATATTTCATTTCAATTTCATCATGATGGGCTCCAATGGCGTTGCAAACTTCTTCTTTTTCACCGTATTTTTCAGCCCATTGCATACCTAATATTGCGTGAGGTAATTCGCTTTCTGTGTCAGGCACTTTACCAATATCGTGTAAAAGTCCGGCACGTTTGGCTAATTTTACGTTTAATCCTAGTTCAGCCGCCATGATTCCACACAATTTGGCTACTTCTCTTGAGTGTTGTAATAAGTTCTGTCCGTAAGAAGAACGATATTTCATTCTACCCACCACTTTAATTAATTCAGGATGTAAACCGTGAATTCCTAAATCGATAACAGTTCGCTTACCCACTTCAATGATTTCGTCATCAATTTGTTTCGTCGTTTTAGCAACCACTTCTTCAATTCTTGCAGGGTGAATGCGACCATCGGTAACTAATTTATGTAACGCCAATCGAGCAATTTCTCTTCTAACCGGGTCAAAACAAGAAAGAATAATTGCTTCCGGAGTATCATCTACAATAATTTCAACACCGGTTGCGGCTTCTAAGGCACGGATATTTCTTCCTTCACGACCAATGATTCTACCTTTCACATCATCCGATTCAATGTTGAAAACAGAAACGCAATTTTCTACTGCTTCTTCCGTTCCTACTCGTTGAATCGTGTTGATAATAACTTTTTTGGCTTCTTGCTGAGCAGTTAATTTAGCTTCTTCAAGCGTATCTTGAATATGAGCCATAGCTTTCGTTTTAGCTTCAGCTTTTAAACTTTCTACTAATTGTTCTTTGGCTTCTTCGGCAGATAAACCGGATATAACTTCTAATTGTTCAACTTGACTTTTATGTAGTTTTTCAACTTCAATTTGTTTTTTGTCAAGTACTTCAAGTTTATTATTATAATCTGCAATTTTCGCATCAAAATCATCCGCTGATTTTTTAGCTTTTGCTAATTCACTGGATACTTGTGATTCTTTGTCACGCACTCTTTTTTCAACTTCAGCAATTTTTTTGTCTTTCGATAAAATTTCTTTTTCGTGTTCCGATTTTAATTCTAAAAACTTTTCTTTAGCTTGAAGTAATTTGTCTTTCTTAATGTTTTCTGCCTCTACTTTTGCATCTTTTAGGATGGAAGCGGCTTCTTTTTTTGCATTTTTTATAAGGTTGGAAACGTTGCTTTTTTCAATGACTTTTGCTATTGCAAAACCCGCTGCAAGACCAACAATTCCGGCGATAATAAGTAGTAATGTACTGTCCATTTGTTTGTGTAAGGTTTATATATAAAAAAAGCCTACATTAGGTGATTGTATAAACTCGTTATGACAAGTTTTGAGCTAACTCACTGTTCAAGGATCCCACTACAAGGTGGGCATGCTATAGTAATGAAGATTTGCTCATTCTAAAATGTTAGTGTTGAGTTTATCAAATAGAAACTAATGTAGGCAGTATCTTAATTAATGTATAAGAACGTATTTATTTTTCCAGATAATTGGCTAATAAATCATTTATTTTTTTCAGTCTTTCTAACGATTCCTGATTGTCTTCCGTTTTTTCGATTTGTTTTTGCTCCAACTGAGAGGCAAACTGCAAAGCACACATGGCTAACACATCTTGCTTGTCTCGCACAGCATAATTTTCTTCAAATTGCTTAATCATGATATCAATTTTTTTAGAAGCACTTCGAAGTCCTTCTTCCTGCATAGGATCTACCGTTAACGGATATACTCGGTCTGCAATTGATAGTTTAATTTTAAGCTTTTCGTTCATGCTGTATTAATCAGATAACTGTGCAATACAGTAATCAATTTCACGAATTAATGAATTTATTTTAAGCTTCGTATCTCTTTTGTTTTCGTCACTGCCTAATAATGAATTGGCTATTTTGAGTGTTTCATACTGTTTTTTCAAGCTTTCCATTTCATTTGCTTGTTTTTGTATGGTTTGGGTAGAATTCTTCAATTCTTGCTTTAAATCCTGAACTGTTGTCTCTAAACTTTGCAATTTGCTTATCAGTTTGGAGAGCCTACTTTCAAGAGAATCAACAATTTCTACCATTTCACTCATAGGAGCATGTATTCATTACACGAATTACAAAGTTAGTATTCCTAAACGATTAACGCAAATAAAAAAAATAAATTTTGTTTTCAATTTGTTTTTTGTGATAAAGTCAAGTAAATCAGTAAAATATTGACTTTTTTTAAATTTGGTTTGAATTTTGTACTACTTTTTTTAAATTAGCAAAAATTCTAAGCCATGAAACATATTCTTTACATCCTGTTTTTAGCCCCAATGGTGGTATTTTCTCAAAATCAATTTCCCAAAGAAGATTTTATTCCGCCATTAGATATTCCGCTTTTACTTTCCGGTACGTTTGGCGAATTGCGTTCCAATCATTTTCACTCCGGAATCGATTTTAGAACCCAACAAAAAGAAGGTTTTAATGTAATAGCCGTTGCTGATGGTTACATATCACGTATCAAAATATCTACTTTTGGTTACGGTAAAGCGATTTACATTACCCATCCAAATGGTTATACTTCTGTTTATGGGCATTTATTGAAGGCATCTCCAAAGATTGATGATTATTTGAAAAAACAGCATTATGCGTTGGAAAGTTTTGAAATTGATATTTTTCCTAAACCTGAAGATTTAGTTGTAAAACAAGGTGAAATTATCGCTTTGTCCGGAAATACAGGTGGTTCCGGTGGACCTCATTTACATTTTGAATACCGAGATACGAAGACAGAAAAAATAATTAATCCCTATTTTTTTGGGTTGGATGCAAAAGTAAAAGATACCCGAATTCCGGTTATCAATGAAATTGTAGTTTATCCCTTAAGTGAAGATGGTTTAGTAAATCAGTCGCAAATTCCAATTCAAATTCCGATTTCTCAACAAAAAGACGGAAGTTATTTAGCCACAAAAGTTTTGGCAAAAGGCGAAATAGGTATTGGCGTAAACACATACGATCAATCGGATAATAATTATGGTAAAAATGGCGTGTATAAAATTAGTTCAACGTTAGACGGAAAACCATCGTTTGAAATTACTTTTGATACGTTTAGTTATGACGAAACCCGATATGTTAATGCTTACATAGATTATCCTCGATTTAAAAAAATGAATCAACGGGTGCAAAAATTATTCTTAGCTAAAAAATATCCGTTAAGTTTAGTTTTTTCCAATCAAAACAATGGAATTATTAAAGTAGGAAATAATCTTTCGCACATTTATAAATTGGAAGTTTCCGATTATCATGGTAATAAAACAACGGTAACGATTCCGATTCAATATTCAAATCAACCGATTAAAATTTTAAAGAAAGAACAAAAGACAAACTATTTTGTAAAATCTTCCAACGATTATAATTTTACGAAAGAAAATATCTCTGTTTTCATTCCTGAAAACACCTTCTATGAAGATTTTTATTTGAATTTTGATGTAAAAGATAACGTTTTGACCTTGCAAGATGAGGCCACACCGGTTCATTCCAATTTCAATATTACGTTTCAAAATGATTCACTTCCGGTTGGAGAAAGAGAAAAATATTTCATTGCAACGGTGAAAGGAAGCAAAATAACCTATAATTCTACCAAAATTAAAGAGAATGTTTTTAGTACTTGGACCAAAAATTTAGGTCAGTTTCAATTGGTAAAAGATTCAGTTGCACCACAAATAAAATCGGTTAACTTTCAAGAAGGAAAGTGGATGAGTAAGCAAAATGATCTTCAGTTTACAATTACGGATGACCTCTCCGGAATCAAATCCTACAATGGTTATTTGAATGGAAAATGGATTTTGTTTGACTATGATTATAAAAGTGATAAGATTATACACGATTTTTCAGATAACATCGTTATAGAAGGACGAAACGAATTAAAAATTGTGATTACAGATAATGTCGGAAATTCTACTATATTTGAATCACATTTTTTTAGAAGTCAAAAACCTTAAATTCATCTTTTGAAAACAAAACAATTTATAGTGGCTTTGGTGCTTTTTTGCATCGGATTTGTTGCCAATGCACAAACAGCCAGAATAAAAGGAATCATTTTAGATAAAAATAATAATCCGGTTGAAGGTGTAAATATCAACTACCAAGATAAAGGAACTACCACCAATGTGAATGGTTTTTATGCCTTGACTATCCCCGCCAATCAAAAAATCACGCTTGTTTTTACGCATGTTTCTTTAAAAAAAGCTACTCTTAAATTAGAACTAAAGACCAATGAAGATTATGAATATAATTTTCAAATGAGCGATTCTGAAGATTTATTAGGGGAAGTTATTGTTACCGCAGGAAACAGAAAAAGGGTAGAAGGCATAACTACAATTGAACCCGCCGTTATCAGAACAATACCCGGAGCAAATGCGGGTGTTGAAAATATTATGAAAACATTGCCTGGTGTTAATTCTAATAGCGACTTAAGCACACAATATTCCGTTCGAGGAGGAAATTATGACGAAAATCTTGTTTATGTCAACGAAATTGAAATTTATCGTCCGTTTTTAATTCGTTCAGGTCAGCAAGAAGGCTTGAGTTTTACCAACACCGATATGGTGCAGAATGTTGACTTTTCTGCCGGAGGTTTTCAGGCAAAATACGGTGATAAATTGTCTTCGGTTTTAGATATCACTTACCGCATTCCAACTCGCTATGCAGCTGCTTTAGAAGCCAGTTTTTTAGGTGGAAGTTTGACAGTAGAAGGAGTGAGCAAAAACCAGAAATGGGCGAATATCACAGGTGTTCGCTACCGAGATAACAGTTTATTAGTGAATAGTCAAGAAACGCAGTCAAATTTTCGACCAACTTTTACAGATGTACAAACGTATTTAACGTTTACACCCAACACAAAATGGCAATTTGGATTTTTAGGAAATGTTTCTCAAAACAAATATAATTTTGAACCCTTGACACGTCAAACCAATTTTGGGACCATTGACGAACCGATTGCATTGCAGATTTTTTATGACGGACAGGAAAAAGATCAATATCAAACCTTGTTTGGAGCGTTTAAAACTTCCTATAATATCAATGATAACAATACTTTAAAGTTTATTGGGTCGGCTTATCACACCCAAGAACAAGAGTATTTTGATATTTTTGCCGCCTATTTTTTAGGAGAAGTGGATAGCAATATTGGTTCGGAAACCTTTGGCGATGTTCGTTTTAACAGAGGTATCGGAACGCAATTGAATCATGGACGAAATGATTTAGACGCATTAATTATCAACACAGAAGTAAAAGGTTTTCACAAACTCAATGATAATGCGTTGGAATGGGGAATAAAATATACCAAAGAAGATATTCGCGATCGTTTAGTGGAGTGGGAAGTAATTGATTCTGCCGGATTTTCCATTAATCCACCCCGTGATTTTCCTGTAAACGACCAACCGTACAATCCGTATGTTGGGCCGTTAGTTCCTTTTCAAAGTGTTCGAGCTACAAATTTTACAACCATAGATCGTTTTTCGGGGTATGCTCAATGGAGTAGAAAATCAAATTTGGGTTCCAGTGAAGTTTGGTACAATGCCGGAGTGCGAATGCATCAATGGCAAGTTTCCGGTGATGATTTAGATGGGAAAAGTCAACTGGTGTTTAGTCCTAGAGCACAATTTGCCATTAAACCAAAATGGAAAAAAGACATGGTTTTCAGAGCCTCTGGAGGGCTTTACCATCAACCACCATTCTATCGAGAACTTCGTGGATTTGAGGGGCAAGTAAGACCCAACGTGAAAGCTCAACAATCCATTCATTTTGTGTTGGGTAATGATTACAGTTTTAAAATGTGGGATAGACCATTTAAATTGGTAAGTGAGTTGTATTATAAAGATTTATCTGACGTAAATACATATACCTTAGACAATGTTCGTATTCGCTATATTGCCGATAATGAAGCAGAAGCATACGTCTATGGTTTTGATATGCGTCTGAATGGTGAATTCGTTCCCGGAACCGAATCATGGTTTAGTTTTGGTTATTTGAAAACGGAAGAAAATTATCAAGATAGAGGTTTTATTGCAAGACCAACCGATCAACGTTTGAAATTTGGCGTTTTGTTTCAGGATTATGTTCCGAATATTCCAAGTTTAAAAATGTATTTGAATTTGGTTTACAACACCGGTTTGCCCGGCGGTTCGCCGTCCTATGCTGATCCTTATGATTATCAATTGCGTTTGCGAGATTACCGAAGAGCTGATGTTGGATTTCAATATGTTTTAACAGAAAAGAACGAATTGCGACCAGATACTCATTGGCTAAAACGTTTTAAAGATTTATCAGTAGGGCTTGAAATATTTAATTTGTTTAATAATCAAAATGCAATTACAAATACATGGGTGCGTGATGTTTATACTAAAACGCAATATGGAGTACCCAACTATATGACTACGCGAGTATTTAATTTGAAGTTAACAGCGAGGTTATAATCTGATTATATTTTATATCTTTGAAACATAACTTTTATAGTATGCGTTTCAATTTCAATTATAGTTTTTTGGCGGTTTTGGTTTTATTCAGTTGCAAAGAGCAAGAGGAAGAAAAGCCGAAAGTTATTTATGAGGAATCGGCCACAAAGGTAGAAGCTAAAGTGGATACGACTCAAATAAAAATAGCCGATCTTCCGGTTCACATGGATGGAACTTCCTATTTGCTTCATCCGGTGGGTGAGGTCAGAGTTTATGATACCAAATCTAAAATGAGTTATGGTTCATCTAGCACAAGTCGTTTGAGTTATGCGGTTTCAAATTATAATCGGTTTGAAATTACCGGTTTTTTAAAGAATATTTATATTCAACATATTGATTCTGTTAATTCTAAGCCATTGACTGAAAAACCATTGGTTATTCAAACGGCAACCTATTTGAATATGTTTGCTCAAAAATCTAAAAAGCAAATTATGGTGTATTCAATTTCAGATATGGATACAAATAAAGATGGGAAATTAGATTCAAATGACATTAGATCGCTTTATATTAGTGATATTTCCGGAGATAAATTCACTAAAATCACGCCGGATTATCAAGAGTTAATTGATTGGAATTTAATGGAAGTAAAAAACCGTTTGTACATTCGAACGATTCAAGATTCGAATAAAAATGGAGATTTCGATAAAGACGATGCGGTTTTCTACTATTTTATAGATTTGATGGATGCAGAATGGAAATTGAACGAATACAAACCATTCAATTAAATCAGAATATCACTTTCTAAATCTGATTTTTCTATCGTAAAATTAAATCCGAGTTGTTCCATCAACTGAATAACCAAGTTTTTATACCAGTTTTCCGATTTGGGATGAATGTAAATGCGTTCTATCAGTTGGTTGATATCTACGTCAATTTTTAAACCATCATTGATAGTCATATTATTTTGGGTAACATCGGAAATAATGCGAACTTCTCTTTCGTACTGAAAACTTTTTCGCTTGAATAAGAAAGGAAAAAAGGTATCGTCAAATGGAATATACTCTTTTTTGTAATCGATATAATTTACTTCTCCAATAAATTGTTCTGTTTTTCTTTCCGGTTTTAAAGCATCCTGCATTCGCTTTACGGTGGATTGAATTGCCAAACCTTCATTATTTTTAGTGAAAATCTGCCACATGGCAAACGATTCATATTCATTGATGTGCCAACTACTGATGACAATTTTTTCCCGGTGTGATTTATAATAGTTCAAAAATTTCGGATTATTTTCGGCAATTTTTCGGATTTCCTCGTAGGTGGGTTCGCTAAAAGTTCCTTCGTATTGGTCTTCAAATTTATCCGATCGCGACATGAATAACTTTTTTGAAAGTAACAAATCCAAAAATTTAGACAAATCCAAGTATTTCCAAACAATGGTGTCAGGATCTTCAGGAAGGTTGATTGTTGGATTGTTAACGAACATTTTGGATTATTAGATTTTTAGACTGTTTGATTATTCTTTTTCTTTAGGGAATTTAGTAGAGTATTGTCCGGCAGTATAGCCAGCTAAAATTAAAATAAAACCAAATTTTCCAACTAGATCCAATTTTTCAAAATGTGCCATTGCATAAAGGAATATTCCGGCAATTACCATGAAAATAATTGTGAAAGTTGTTCTTGTCATTTTTTGTTTTCTATGTTTATAATTTTCAAAACCCGCAACTCGCAACCCGCAACTTTCAAACTATTCAAACGACTGCATCATCACTAATTTAGAATATATTCCGTTTTTGGCTAACAATTCGTCATGCGTTCCTTGCTCGACTATTTCACCTTTTTGCATAACCACAATTACATCTGCTTTTTGAATGGTGGAAAGACGGTGAGCAATCACAATCGAAGTTCTATTTTGCATCATATTTTCTAAAGCAATTTGCACGAATTTTTCGCTTTCAGTATCCAAAGCAGAAGTGGCTTCATCCAAAATCATTATCGGCGGGTTTTTCAAAACGGCTCGTGCGATTGAAAGACGTTGTTTTTGTCCGCCGGATAATTTTCCTCCGGAATCACCTATATTTGTGTGGATTCCGTTTGGTAAGTCTTTCACAAATTCATAGGCGTTTGCAATTTTTAAAGCCGAAATAATTTCTTCGTCGCTTGCATCATGCTTACCTAAAAGAATATTGTTTTTGATTGTGTCATTAAATAAGATGGAATCTTGCGTAACCAATCCCATTAAATTCCGTAAAGAATTCATTGATAAGTCTTTTATATCCTTATTGTCAATTTTAATTGAACCCTCATTTACATCATAAAAACGAGTAAGTAAATTGGCAATCGTACTTTTTCCACTACCTGATTGACCGACTAAGGCGACGGTTTTTCCTTTTGGAATTTGTAAAGAGAAATTTTTCAGAACAATTTCATCTTCATATTTAAAGTTAATATTTTCTATCGTTATACTTTGATCGAATGATTTTTTTTGAATTGCATCAAGTTTGTCAGTAATTGTATTCTCAACTTCCAATACTTCAAACACACGCTCTGCCGCAGCTAATCCATTTTTCACAGCATACGATGCTTTTGAAATTGCTTTTGCAGGAGTTAATATGTTGTAGGCCAATCCTAAATAAACGATGAACAACGCACCATTCAATGATTGTTCTACTAAAACTAAATTACCACCATACCAAAGTAATATTGCAATCACAACAATTCCCATAAATTCACTCATAGGAGAAGCTAAGTTGTTTTTTTTACCGATGCTGTTATTCAATTTTAGTAATTTGTCAATCGAGTTATTAAAGATATTTTTGAAATAGCTTTCAGCATTATAACTTTTTACGACTTTTAGTCCTCCTAAACTTTCTTCAACAATTGAAATTAAATAACCGTTTTCCTTTTGAGCATTTTGAGACTTTGATTTTAAACTTTTACCAACTTTTGAAATGATAAACCCTGAAATTGGAATAAAAACAAAAACAAAAAGCGTCAATTTTAAACTGATATTCATCATCGCAATGATAGCAAACAAAATGGTAAGTGGTTCTTTTACAATTAATTCTAAAATCATAAAAAACGAGTTTTGAACTTCGTTCACATCACCCAACATTCTAGCCATGATATCGCCTTTTCTTTTTTCTGAATAATAGGAAACAGGAAGTGCGATAATTTTACTAAACATTTTTTCCCGTAAATCGCGAAGCACTCCATTTTTTACCTTAGTTAAATGTTGAGATGCTAAATAATTAAAAAGATTTTTGAATAAAAAAGTAGAAATAACCAAGGCAACCGTTAATAATAAAGAATATTCTTTACCTTCTTCTTCAGATAATTTGGTAACATAGTATTGCAAATATTGTTTTCCATAAGAGCCAATATTCATTATTCCGGTGTACTTAGGTAATTCAATTACTCGTTCATTCATTTTAAACAATACTTCCATTAAGGGGAATAAAGCAACAAATGAAAGTGTACTAAATAAAGCATACAATACATTAAAAGTCACATTCCAAAAAATATGACCTTTGAATTTTTTAGCAAACGGAATTATTTTTTTAAAATTTTCATCCATTAGTTTAACTGCATTTCTGCGACAATGTTCTTAATTTTTTGATCCAAATCAGCTTCTACTTTATTGAAATTCTCCAATGAATCCAGCGGTTCATTTACACTGAAATAGAATTTAATTTTCGGTTCAGTTCCACTTGGACGAGCACAAATTTTGGTTCCGTCTTCCAAATAATAAATTAACACATTTGATTTAGGAATTAAAAGCGTTTCTGTTTCATTTGAAATTAAATTTCGTGCAGTTGAATTTTCATAATCTTCAATGCATATTACTCGTTGTCCGTTAATTTCTTTGAGTGGATTTTCGCGTAAATCAATCATCATTTGTTTGATTTCATTTGCACCTTCAATACCTTTCTTAGTTAAAGAAATCAAATATTCTTTATAAAATCCGTGGTCTACGTATAAGTTTAGTAGTTCTTGATATAAAGTGCTTCCGGCAGCTTTTGCTTGAGCAGCAACTTCACAAACAAGTAGGGTAGCGGCCACGGCATCTTTATCGCGAACAGCATCACCTACCATGTAACCAAAACTCTCTTCGCCACCACCAATAAATTTTTGGTTAGGAAAATCTTTAATGAATTTGGCTATCCATTTAAAACCGGTTAAGCCTACTTTACATTCTACGCCGTACGCTGAAGCTAATTCAAGCATCATAGGTGTTGATACAATCGTGGATCCAATGAATTCATTGCCTTTGAATCGATTTTGACGTTTCCATTGTTCTAATAAAAAGGCAGTCATGATGACCATGGTTTGATTACCGTTTAACAAAGTCATTTTTCCTTCCGAATTGCGAACGGCCACTCCTAATCGGTCAGAATCAGGGTCGGTACCAATAACAATGTCAGCATTTGTTTTTTCTGCCAAAGCCAAAGCCATCGTTAAAGCTTCCGGTTCTTCAGGGTTTGGTGATTTTACGGTTGGGAAATTTCCATCGGGAGCTTCTTGTTCTTTAACAATATTGACGTTAGTATACCCTGCTTTTGCTAATACTGGCGGAATTGCTTTGATGGATGTTCCATGCAAAGAAGTATAGACAATTTTTAAATTCTCTTTAGAAGCAGCCGGAGTGTTAAAGCTTGCATTTTCTATAGTTGAATTAAAAAAAGCTTCATCAACTTCTGCACCAATGTATTCAATTAGATTTTCGTTGGCTTCAAATTTTATTTCATCGTAAGCTAAATTTTCAATAACCTGAATAATTTCCTCGTCTTGTGGAGGCACTAATTGTCCGCCATCTTGCCAGTATACTTTGTATCCGTTGTATTCCGGTGGGTTGTGTGAAGCCGTTAAAACGATTCCCGCGTGGCAATTCAAATGTTTTAATGCAAATGACAGTTCCGGAGTTGGACGTAATTCTTCAAAAAGATAAACTTTAATTCCGTTTGCAGAAAAAACATCGGCAACCACTTTGGCTAAGGTGTCGCTGTTATGACGGCAATCATAGGCGATGACCACTTTTAACTGTTCATTTGGAAAAGCTTGTTTGAGGTAATTGGAAAGACCTTGAGTGTTTTTTCCAAGCGTATATTTATTAATTCGATTGGTTCCAACGCCCATGATGCCTCGCATTCCGCCGGTACCGAATTCAAGGTTTTTATAAAAACTTTCTTCCAGTTCTTTTGGAGAAGAAGTCATCATTTTTTGAATTTCCTCTTGTGTAGCGGTATCAAAGGTTGGTGTTAACCACTCATTTACTTTTTTGAGAATGTTTTCAGGAATATACATAGTGTTTATTTTTTGAATCCTATTTTATTTCTTTCTTTGATTGAAACAGTTTTTTCTTTATCCATTAAAAAATTTAAAATCTTATATATATCAGGAAACTGTTTTTCAATTTCGGTTATTTTATCATTTAAATCTTTGTAATTCAGTGCAAATTGCCTTAATGAGACAAATGTTCGCATAATGGCAATGTTTATGGCGATTGCTTTTTCCGAATTTAAAGCACTGGAAAGCATGGCAACACCTTGTTCTGTAAAGGCAAATGGCATATAACGCAATCCACCTCTTTTTGATGTCACAATTTGTGACCTCAAACATTCAAATTCTTCTTTACTAAGTTCAAACATAAAATCATTTGGAAAACGATTTATATTTCGTTTGACAGCTTGTTTTAGAACTTTTGTTTCGATTTCATATAAATCGGCTAAATGAAAATCGAGCATTACTTTTTGACCTCTTAATTCGATAATTTGTTGTTGAATGATTTCTAAATTCATGATTTTGGCGTTTATTGTTTTTAAATGGCTTTGAGTTTTTTAATTCATATTTAATTCGTTTGAAATTTTATAATTTTCGTTTGATTCTTTGTTTCGCAAAATGATTTCTCCCAAAAATCCGGCTAAGAATAATTGTGAGCCAATAATCATTGTGGTTAAAGAGATATAAAAATACGGGCTATTGGTAACTAAATCATACGATAAATCATTATATAATCGATATAATTTCGAAATTCCGATGTAACCGGCTGTTGAAAACCCGATTAAAAACATCAAAACACCCCAAGCTCCAAAAAGATGCATTGGTCTTTTTCCAAATCGAGAGAGAAACCAAATGGTGATTAAATCCAAAAAACCATTGATAAAACGTTCCATTCCAAATTTGGTTTCTCCATATTTTCTGGCTTGGTGTTTGACTACTTTTTCTCCAATTTTAGAAAAACCGGCGTTTTTAGCCAAAACAGGAATGTAGCGATGCATTTCACCGGAAACTTCAATGTTTTTGATTACAAGATTTTTGTAGGCTTTTAATCCACAATTAAAATCATTCAATTGAACTCCGGAAGTCTTTCTGGCAGCCCAATTGAATAATTTTGAAGGTAAGTTTTTGGAAACGATGGAGTCATATCTTTTCTTCTTCCAACCGGAAACTAGGTCAAAATTTTGATTTAAAACTAAATCATATAATTCCGGAATTTCCTCTGGATTGTCTTGCAAATCGGCATCCATCGTAATCACAACATCACCTTGAGCTTTTGCAAATCCGGCATGAAGAGCTTGCGATTTACCGAAGTTTTTGAGAAATCGGATGGCTTTTACATTTGAATCTTGATTGGATAAAGATTCAATTACATTCCATGAATTATCAGTACTACCATCATCAATAAAAATGATTTCATAGCTATAGTTGTGTTTATTCATCACCTGAACAATCCAGGAATGTAATTCTGAGAGTGACTCTTCTTCGTTGAGTAGTGGTATTACTACTGATATATTCATATAACTTTTCTAAGAAATGTCAAAAATACGAAGAAGTATCCAAAAATTATTCTTTTTTCATTGCCAATCCTGCAATTAATGAAATGATGAATCCTAAAAATAAATTTACCACAATTATTCCTCCGTATAACATTGGCATGACAAATTTTTGGCCCATTTCTCTTCCTTTTTCTAAGTCGGCTGAAGACATAGTTGGATTTTGTTTTATTGCCTCAGTCATTTGAGCATCCATCACTTGTTTAGCAAATTCAGGCTCGATATAATTGGCAAAAACAAAGAAATATACAATTGAAATAATTCCCGAAACTGCTGCCACTCCAAGTCCAATTTTGATTGATTGACTAAGATTTAAAAATCCGTTATTCCCCTTTTTGAATAACATGATAGGATATACCGTCAAGGCTATCATCAAAGCAATTCCGAAAACGCTTTCCCAAACGTTTCTTTCCAAATGATTACCCATGGCATATTTTACCACAGAAATTAGGATTGTGATTACAGCTAAAATTGTTCCGTAAAGAAGAATTAAACTTTTAATTGATTGTTTTTGGTTTTCCATGATTTTGAGTTTAGGTTATCTAAGTTAGTAATTAAATTGAATAAAACGTTACATAATATGGCCTAAAAACCTTAAAAAATATTTTTTCTAATGTTCTTGTCAGTTAATTAAAATTGATTAAATTTGCAACCTCAAAATAGTATAAACAAAAAGTTGTATATCGTTTATACCTTTTCAAGATGAAAAGCCGCAAAATGAAGCACAACCATTAATAAGAAAAAGATTTACACAAAATGAAAAAAGGAATTCACCCAGAAAATTACAGATTAGTTGCATTTAAAGACATGTCTAATGAAGATGTTTTTATTACTAAATCTACCGTAGAAACAAAAGAAACAATTGTACACGAAGGAGTTGAATATCCGGTGTTTAAAATGGAGATTTCAAGAACATCTCATCCATTTTACACAGGTAAATCGAAACTTATTGATACTGCAGGTCGTATTGATAAATTCAAAAACAAATATGCTAACAGAGCAAAATAAGTTTTTGTTTAAGAACATAAAAAAATCCCTTTTCGAAGGGATTTTTTATTTTTATAGCTATTTGTATTTTATAAAATTGTTCCGGTTGAAGTATTCACTAACATAATCCATAACTCTCCATCATATTTTCCCTCAGCATTAGAATAGTAGAATTTGATGGCATCCGACCAACTCCCAAATTTACCAATGTAAACACTTTTCAAATTGGTCGTTGGATTATATAAAGTTTGAGCATCTAAACCTTTCTTTTTTAACTTGGCTTCAAAGCGTTCTGCGTTATTTGGTTTTGCAAAAACGTTGGCTACCACATAGTATCCTTTGGGTTGTTGCGGAATTAATACATCGGCACCAGGTATAACAGTAATTCTTTTTTTGTTTCCGTTTTCACCAATTTCAGCATTCATTTTTTCACTTTCCTTAATCATATCTCGAATACTGTAATACGTTCTTGTTGGTGGTGGTGAAACTTTTTCTTCTTCAATCTGAGTTTCATTCGTTTCGACTGTTTTTTCTTTTACATCGTTTTTTGGTTCTATTTCTGCAATAGCTTGTTCTAAAATAGTAGGTTTTTCAGAAGTAATATTTTCCGCTTCTTTTGATTCTGAGTTGTCAGTTTTTTCTTTTTCTGTAACAACTAAGTCAGGATTTATAGCAATCGGTTTTTGAACTTCTTTTATTTCTTTTGATGCCAAAAGGTTTGATTCGATTTCTTTAACAGGATCCTTTACTTCCACATTAAAAGCACTGAAAAACATACTATATCGATCGCCTGATGATTTCAATTTCAATGAAACTTTTGAGGTGTTATTCTGAATCACAGCATTATTTTCATTGTCGATAGGAATAAGAAAGGTGTCATACCCCAATGTGTTTATGCTATTAGGGTTTCTGTTTTCAAAGTAAGAATCGTTAACCACAATTGTGCTATTGAAGAAATTATCTATCGGCTTTAAAGAATGACTTAATAACGTATAATTTTTACTATCTCCGGATTTAATTTCCAATTGATCACCCACTAAGTTTCTGTCACCTTCTAAAACCGATCCGGCCAATTTGGCATTTACTCTTCCTTCCGGTAAGGTACTAAATCCGGTGTATAAAATTTCTACAGGTCTGGCTGTTATTCCGACAAAACCATCAAAAGAGGTAATGAATTTTCCGGTTTCTGTTTCATCTTCATACACCAAAAATAATGTCCAACCCCCGGCAACTCCACCACTAATTATGCCTTGTGTGGCACGAATGTTGGCAACGGTATACTCACCATTAGGATTTTGAAGTGATTGAATTTCTTTCGTTACATCAGCATAAACAGCATAGGGAGCACTTTCTTTAAAATTTTTAACTGATAATCCGTCAAAAATAAGTTCACCCGTAATCGTGATGTATTCATTTTGATTTGGAAGTTTTAATTTAATTTCATTTACTGAAGCTCTGTTTTTATCAACAGCAACGTAACTCCAGTTTTTATCTCTTACACCGGAATCATATTTGTAGGTAGCTGACCAATATAAACCTGCATATTTTATTTTTTTTGAAGCAACATTACTCAAATTTAATGCTGCCGAACTTGAACTGAACGTTGACTGATCATTATCAATATCGATGTAATTCATTTCAAATTGATCATTCAATTTCGCAATTTCAGTAATGTCGTTATAAGGTTCGGATGTAGAAGTTCTATTTTCTTTTCGATTGACTATTGTATTTGATATGACCATCATATCTCCTTTAACATACGATTGATAGCGAACTTTAAAAGGAACCGCAAGTTGAGAATAACTATTTACGCTTGAACAAAATGATATAAGTAAAAGATAAAAAAGTGATTGAATGCCGATAGAAAAAGTTTTCATGTTGCGATAATTAGTTGAATTTTCATCAACTAAATTAACAATAAACATGGTTCTAAATACAAATGAAGGTATATTTTTTTAACATTTCTTTTTAATAACTTTTTTTTAAAAGACAGAAATATTATTTTTATTGATTGTCCGTTATTAGTCATAACCCTGTAATGCTTGCTATCACTAGCCTGTCGAATAATTTTTCTTCAAAATACCGTCTATTAAGCTTGTAAACGAACTCATTTAGGTATAATTGTAAAT